>JAIRNR010000081.1 GCA_031257915.1 Bacteroidales bacterium | reverse complement strand
TTTCCCGACTTTGACGGTTTTCCTCTCAATGTTGTCTATGCTATCTTTGATTATTAGTGAGTTATATCATAAAAACCGTAAAATCATTTTGTAGTGCATAGGTGTTAGGAACGTTCTGAAACCCTTGCAGTTAACAATAATAGATAGTACCTTTGTATCATGTTTGTGAGGGAAAAACAACAGTCAAACGGTAAAGTCGGTATCGTTTATATAGCAGCAGCTAATGAATTTAATCGAAAAATTAATGACCTTATTAAATATAAATGTGGAATAAAAATCTTAGTAGAACGTGATCCTGATGAAAATAGAGAAGCACTATTTGAAATGATTAAAAATCAGGAACACACTATAAAGATTCCCTTTTGTGAATCATTAGTTCCCCAGATATAAAAACTAAAGCCCACAGGATACCCTATGTTTTTTTTTATTTAAAAAATGTTTCTTTTTGAGCCTTTGAGAATAATGGTGATTTTCTAACGAGTAACAAAATCTTTTCTAAATCACTGTCTAATAATTCAGTTTTATATTTTGCATTTTTATCACTTAATAGTTTTCGTAATACATCTTTTTTAATCTTTACTAAAGAATGACAATCTAAAAAAGAATCATGATGTAAGAAATTTTTATAATTAGATTTTAAGAGTGGTATTTGTAAATTTCTAAATTCTGGTCTGTTTAAAATATATTGATTTATAGCAGAATTTATAAAGAAAAAACCTACAAAATCATTTTCATCTTCACCTATTATTACAAAAAATTTTTCATGACTAATATTATCAAAGTGTCCCGATAAAAAAATATTTCCACGTTTAATAAGTAAATCTCTTAAAACATCACTTTCCATAATTATAAAAAGATTGTTGTGCTTCCATAAAAGAACATATATAAGATATATAATCTTTATCTTTTCCTGCTTCAGACATTATATCAACTATTGATATTGGACAAGAATCATTTGTTAGAGTCCAAGCAATATCATGTGAGACAAGACTAATTTCATTAAAGGCTAAATCCCCATATTTTTCTAATGCAGTATCTATTTCTTGTAAGTCAGTTTCAGAAAGATAATCTATATTAGGCTCTTTTAAAGGAGTAATGAAATAATTATTATTAACTTCAAAAAAAGAAGAATATCGATCTTTCATCTCATCAGAAAAGAAACTATCACCACGTACAACCTTTAAAATATCATATATTTTTGATGGAACAGGTCCGTTTTGCATTTTGATATATATATCTCCGGTTATAGGTCTTCCATATTTTGCCAAATGTTCTCTATCAGAAAGATAAAGAATCTTGAAGACTTTATGAAAATCAGACCTTTTTAACTTTTTAGCGATATAAAGTATCGCATTTATAGATTTATCAAAATCAAATATAGGAGTAATCATAATACAGCAAATTTACGATTATTTTTATATTTTTTACCTCTATTGAACATAATAAAGTATTAGTGTACCCCTTTTTTAGACCATTATTTTAGTATTTTAAGGTGGTATCTTTGGTTTTACACTCCGCCATAAACGTTCTATATAAATGTTATCCTGTGCTCTGCCTTTACCGTCCATACTTATTTTTATGCTTTTTCCCCTATAAATTCTCTTCCCCCCAATTTTTATTCGTCTGTGTGTAAATTAAAAAGTTTCATGGATATTTTTTTTTAAGAAATCCACATGCATTGTCAATTCGCCAATGTGCTTGTGTAAATTATCAATTATCTTATCTTGATTGTCCTGTTGCGGATGATGAGATTTAAAAATACTTGCACTACTTGCTATCAACTCTTGCTTCCAGCGTGAAATTTGATTTGGATGGACTTGGTAGCGACTACTCAATTCAGATAGAGTATAACGCTCACTTATGGCTTCTAATGCCACTTTCGCTCCGAATTCTGCCGAATTGAAAATCATTAACTCCTTACATAAAGATAAACAGTGTTAATATAATTTAGAGCAGAGACCGCTCGCGGGCTTTGCCGAACGTGAGCAACTTCATATTTATTAAAGATAATCACTTTAACCATTGGTCCTAAAATTTGGGTACATTATAACAATTAAGATACAGGAAATTCGTATTTTTGCATAAGTATATAAGTATATAACTTATGAAGAATGTTTTTTTTGCAGTTTTTCTGTGTCTAATATCTTGCGGTATCCCGCGGCAAAGTAAGGATTTGCTGCGTAGCGAACTTCCCGAACAGCAGGGAGTTTCTTCGGGTGGACTTTTACGGTATCTGACGGAATGTGAAAAAAGCGGTGATGAAATGCATCGCGTCATGCTTTTAAGGCATGGTAAAGTTGTTTTGGACGCAGTCTGGAAGCCGTTTGAACCGAATGACAAACAGACAATTTATTCATGCAGCAAAACATTTACCGCAACTGCTATCGGCTTGTTGCAGGATAAAGGTTTATTAAGCGTTGAAGATAAAGTTATATCGTTTTTTCCGAATGAACTGCCCGACAGCGTTTCTCCGAATCTTGCCTCAATGCGCATTAAGGACTTGCTCACTATGTCGTGCGGTCTTGGCGAGGAACCTCACGGTATTCGCAGTTCCGATAAGTGGGTGCGTAATTTTTTAGCATATCCTGTTGATAATAAACCCGGAACCGTATTTAAATACAATTCAATGGCAACGTTTATGCTTTCCGCAATAGTACAGAAAGTTACAGGACAGCGGCTGCTTGATTTTTTACAGCAGGAACTTTTCAGCGTACTTGGTATAAAAGATGTTGACTGGGAAATATCACCGGAAGGTATAAATACAGGCGGTTGGGGACTGCGTGCGCATATTGAAGATATGGCAAAACTCGGGCAGTTATATCTGCAAAAAGGGAAATGGAACGGCAAGCAGATATTGTCGGAAAAGTGGGTTAATGAAGCAACGGGGGCGCAAATAATGCAGAATCCTTCTGCCACAGAACAGGAGCGGCTTCAGAGCGACTGGTTGCAAGGATATGGTTATCAAATTTGGCGTTGCCGGCATAACAGTTTTAGAGGTGACGGTGCGTATGGTCAGTTTATTATTGTGCTGCCGGATAAAGACGCTGTTATTGCAGTTCAGGCAAGTGTTTCGGATATGCAGGCAGAGATAAACCGTATATGGAATTATTTGTTACCTGCAATAAAAAGAGAAAAAGAGTTGGCGAAAGATGACATCACTTATGCCTTTTTGTGCAGTATTTTGAATTCTCTTGCTATTACTCCGCCTGCAAGTACGGCAAAAGGTCAGTCGGACATTTCGGTTAATTTCGGCGATACTCTGAATTTAACCGTTAGCACCGGCGGCGATACATGCTATGTTAAATGGCGTAATGACGATTTTGTTTTCGGACGTGAAAAATGGATTGTTGGCTTTACGACACGTCCTGTATGGAATCTTTTGCCGAATAAGAGTGCTTTCAGCGAGTTTCCACCGTTTAAGGTGGCATGCAGTTATGCGTGGGACAGCGGCACCACTTCAAAAGATACTGCTTCGCTTGCGCTCTATATTAAGTATCTTGAAAGTCCGCACACCGAAAAAATTGTTTTGTCTTTTTGACTTTTAAATTAAGTATATAATTTTATGCCTTTTCTCAAACTTGTATATGGAAAAAATTTGAAGTACGCATTCTTTATAATTTTATTAGTGCCGTCAATTTTATTGCATGCGCAAAAGACATTGCCGCAAAATCCGTTCAGAGCTGAAAATGAAGTTTCGGGTGACGAAACGCCGTATGATGTTTTTCCTCTCGGGCAGATGGGTGTTGTTGTTATGCGCACGGGAATGGCAGCATTTTACGATGAGAATCTGACATTGCGCTGGAATGTTGGTTTTTCTCTTGACAGGGATTACAGCAATGCAGGGTATGAATTTCTTAATGATTCGTTACATTTTATTTTTCGCGGTAAAGGTAAATTTGTTTATTTGCGAATTTCACTTTCCGATGGCAATGGAACAGCAAAATATATGAATCTCACACTTACGGATAACGAAAATATTGACAGGGTGCAGATTTCTGAAAACAAGGCTATGTTTCTTGTTTCAAATAAGGATAAATATCGGTTTTTAATGTACAGTTACGACAGAGATACATTTGTTGCAGGGGAAATACCACTTCGCGGCAGTTATACTTGCAGCAGTGTTGTTTTTGATACTCTGTACGGAAAAGTATATGCTCTTTTCAATTCCGCATCGTACAGGGAAGATGCACTGTTGCTTGCCGTGAGCGATACTTTGCTTACAGAAGTGCTGTTAAATGAGGTACGGGTAAACAGGAATGATATTCGGCTGCTGAACGGAAGTATTGCAGTGCTTGGCAAGGATGAGATTGCCATTGCGGGAAGTTGGAATTTTAATAAAAACAAACAGGATGTTTCCTATTACGATAAAGGTACTTCAAGTGCGGGGATATATGCTGTTGTGTGCAGAAACGGCACTGTTGACAGTGCCGCGACAGTGTTAAAAACATATTCTCAATTTTCTCAAAGCAATAATCGTGAGTATTTGACGCAGACACGTGTCGTTCCGTTGCAGAGTGTCGGCAACAATGGCGGCGGTTTTGCCGTTTTGTCGGAAGTTTACGAGAGAAAATTTTTTACTACAACCGAAACATATTATGATGCGTATGGGCGTATAATACCATATACACGTACTATGTATGAGGGAGTATCTTTTAAGAATGTATTCTGCGGATTGTTTTCGGCAGATGGGCAACGCAAGTTGAAAAATGACGGACTTTACGTTTTTGACGTGAGTAGCGATAACGTTTATTCCGCACTGTTTGATTACAGTGCGTTTGCACAAGATTCTTCCGGTAATATTCTATATGCTTTTCCGAGCGAGGGCAGGGTATATTACAGAGCGTTGCCTGCTGCGCAGGACACGGCACATACAGTCTATCTGCAAGACGTGTCGGGCGGCCGCCTCACACCCCTGTACAGCGGCGACAGAGTACAGAAAAATTGGAACAACAGAGTTATAAACTGGTACGGCGGTTGCTTCCTTGCCTGCGGCTATCAGCAAATTCTCAACCACAAAGCCCCCCGCTCCGTCCGCAACGTTTTTTATCTGAATAAACTTTTAATGGGCTGGCGGTAAATATCCGAAAATGAATTTAGGGATATTATGTCCCAATAATCTCCCAAATTTTTCATACCTTTACGAATAATATTTAATAAGGTATTACAACTGTATGAAAGCATTCAAAGCGTATGATATTCGGGGCGAGTACGGCACCGATTTCACAAAAGAAGACGTTTACAAAATCGGATTTTTTCTTTCCGAACTTTTTAACACAAAAAAAATTCTTGCAGGACGTGATATGAGAGTGTCGTCGCCCGAAATTTTTGCGTACTTGTGTAAAGGTATTGAGGATAGCGGTGCTGATGTGTATAACATGGGTTTAAGCACTACGCCGATGGTCTATTGGGCTACTGCAGAATACGGTTTTGATGCATCCGTGATGATTACCGCATCTCATAACCCGAAAGACGACAACGGACTTAAAATCTCAAAAACAGGTGCATTGCCTGTAGGTTACGATACAGGTTTAAGTACGCTTGAACGCTGGATAGAAGAACGTGTTATAGAACCTGTTGCCGATAAAGGTAAAACGATTGACTTTCCCAAACAGGACGAATATCTGAAATATCAGCGCGGTTGGCTTGGCAGCGAAGAAAATATAAGCAATCTGAAAATAACAATGGACTGCTCTAATGGTATGAGTTCGCTTTTTGTACACGATCTTTACGGTAGCAGCGTTGATTATATGTACAATATACTTGACGGTAATTTCCCGAATCATGAGGCAAACCCTCTTGATATGAAAAATATTGTTGATATTCAAAAACGGGTGCGGGAAACACATTCCGATATTGGTGTTATTTTTGACGGTGATGCCGACAGAGTAATGTTTGTTGACGAGAAATCGCAATTTATATCACCCGACCTTATGATTGCCGTTCTGGGGCATTATTTTTTGGAAGAAAAGGGGCTGCGCGGAAAAGTATTGCAGGATATTCGCACGAGCAAATCAGTGCGTACCTATATAGAAAATCTTGGCGGAACAATGGAAATGTGGCGTGTAGGACGTGCTTATGCAGCCATTAAACTGCGTGAGATTGACGGCGTTTTCGGTGGCGAACTCGCGGGACACTACTATTTTCGCGATTTTAATTATTCCGATTCGGGCATTCTTGCCTGTACGCTGCTGTTGCGTATTTTTTCAAATTTCAAAAAGCAGGGTATCAGCGTATCACAGGTTATTGCAAATATTGTGAAATATGCAAATTCAGGTGAAGTTAATTTTAAGCTGGAGCGTAAAACAGAAGCAATGGAAGCATTGCGTTCGCATTTTACGAGTGTGGAAAATGCTACCGCTTTTTACGATTTCGACGGCTACCGCATAGAGTTTCCGACGTGGTGGTTTAACGTTCGTCCATCTAATACCGAACCATATCTGCGTTTAATAATAGAAGCCGACACTGTGGAATTGTTGCAGGAAAAAATTGCTGCTGCACGTGATATTATAGAAAAGTTCAGTGTATAAACAGGTCGTTTATACGTTTTAGTGCAAAATGATTGAGGAAGCAGGCGGTATTCAAAGACTATGAAGCGAACAACTGCCAATATAAAAATTAAGAACAAAAAAGCAGGTTATCTGTTCTTTCTTGTTGATACTTTTACTGCGGGTATTGTGCTCACAGGAACGGAAATAAAGAGCATACGTGAAGGAAAAGCAAGCATAAACGAGGCATATTGTACGTTTGGAGAGGGAAACAGCAAAGCAGAAGCGGGCGATGAACTCTTTATTCGCAATATGTATATAGCGGAGTACGGTTTCGGCAATCATTTTAATCACGAACCGCGCCGTCCGCGTAAGTTATTATTGACAAAACGCGAGTTGAAGAAGTTGCATGCAAAAGTAAAAGAAAAGGGCTTTACGATAATCCCTGTTTTACTGTATATAAACGAAAAAGGAATAGCAAAATTTGATATTTCTCTTGCACGGGGTAAGAAAGAGTTCGACAAGCGCGAAACGATAAGGCAGAATTGCCATGAGCGTGAGCAGAGACAGGGTTTGTTTTAACGGCGCAGGGCGAAAAAATTGTAAAAACAAATTATAATAAATATGAGAACATTTTATTTTCTTTTGCTGTCTTCAATTATTTACATTCTATTCTTGACACAAAGCGTATTTGCAGCAGCGGATTTGCAAATAGTACAATTATATTCGGGCGCACCGGCTTATAGAACAAATATAAGACAAGCCGCAGTATGTCCGAAAGCAGTTATAACAAACGCCGGCAATACTGCGAGCACCGGTACCGACACTGTCTCGTTCAGAGTCGCAGGATATGCGTGGAATTACAAAATAAGTATTCCGTCTGTTGCAGCAGGAGATACGGTACTGTTTGAAGTTCCGCAAAATAGCGGATACACACCATCTTCCGCAGCATCTTATACAACTGAGGCAACGCTTGGCGGGCAGACGGTAACAAGCGATTTTATTGTTACGGAGCAGTTAATATCACATTACAGATCCCAGTCATCGATTATATTCCGTGATATGGAAGCAGGCAGTTACGGCAACACATACCGTTTAAAAAACAGCGAACGTTTTGCAAGTGTTGATATTGATTTTTCTCTTGGCGGAATGGGTGCTTTTCCCAAACTTGATTTCAGTATGTCGGTATTTTCAGTAAACGAGGCAACGATGGAATTAACGGAAGTATATACATCTCCTTTAATGCACCGTCCGAGTAGAGGCAGTTATGAGGGGACATATCCGTTCAACACGCCGCTTTTACAGCCCGGTCTGTATCTTATCACAGTAAACCAGTTTAGCAATGAACCGCTCTTTATTACCGGAAACAGTTATTACGAAAGCACTATATATTCCGTATCCGGAAGCACTGCGGTTAAAGAACTTAACGGCTCGTTCAGTATTGTTTTGAAAACTTCGCAAGTACGGGATTTTGCACCCGAAAACGGTGCAAGAAAAGTCGCTCTTGACAGTATTCCCGCAATTACATTTTTTGAAAATCATACCCTGTCGGATGCATCTAAAATTACGATAACTCCCGACCCCGGCGGAGTTAGCGCGAACATTCAAGGCAATAAATTATCTATCGCTCACAATAATTTCAATTACTATACAAATTACCGTATAAAAATAAATTCCGGAGCATATTCGGGGCAGTTGGACACTTTCGGCTGGTCCTTTACAACGCAGATGGATCCGTCCTCATGTAATGCACCTACGGATATTACGGCAGTACGGATAGATACTTCAAGTATTATTTTTGAATGGATTGAAAATAATCCTGTAATTACACTTTGGGACATCAAATACGGACCTAAGGGTTTCAATGTATCGTCGGAAGGCACTTTTGTACAAAATATATCACAGACATCATACACAATAAACGGACTTGCACCCGGGCAAAATTACGATATTTACGTGCGTTCTCACTGCACATCGTCAGGTACGAGCGCATGGAGTGAAAAATATTCATTTGCCGCAAAACGTATTCCTGTGCGTTTAAATGCAGTTCACGATGCAACAATTAATGTTGACGGTGTTGTCTGGGGTGGAAGATTTATCTCGTTTATGTCCGGGAACCCGAACAATGTACAGGCGGTTGGCTATAATATGTATAACATCGGTTTGCGGCACGGAGAGTTTATAGACGGAATACTGTACATATTCAGACTTGACAGTGTATTTCTGTATGATAAGAATTATAACAAAGTGGGCGGGTTTATGACAGGCAAGGGTTTTAACGATGCTGCGTATGACTATTCTACCGCAACAATGTACGGCGTTACCGGCACTGCTTCTACAGGCGGGGCAGGTACACTTTGTACTGTTGATTTGCATACGGGTACGGTTGTTGAGCTTGGAAATATGACACCCTCCATGAGTGCTGTATGCTGTACGAAAGACGGAGTGCTTTACGGCATATCAAACAGTGAAGGCACAAAAGGAAATCTATATAGAATAGATAAAAATACCCGCAATACTGTTTCCGTACTTCAGACAGGACGAGTTCCCAACGGCATGCAGTCGTTAATGATAGACCATAATACAGGCAGGATGTTCTGGCTTAATAACAGCATAACATCCTGTAATTTGGTGGAACTTGACGTGCAGACAGGTGAAGTTATTGATTTGGGATTTATCGGAGGCGGACAGGCAAACCAGAATTATCAGTATTATCATTCTCTGTATTCTGTTTATGACAGGGCGAAAGGCACCATGCCCGAAAGGTTTGCAACAAAAGTTGATGTTGCTTCGCCGATATGGGCCGCTTTCAAAAATATTAGCGGTGGGGGTAATTTGAACAGCGTAACGGTAGATCCTCCTGTTAGCGGACTTAATGTAACTTTAAGAAACGATACTGTTTTTATTGCTCACGATTCACTCAATTACAATACTACATATACCGTTACTGTTCCGGCTTCAGCTGTTGCGGGGCTTGGCGGGAATTACAGTTGGAAATTTACAACCATGTCCGACCCTAATGGCTGCCATAAGGTGGAAAAATTGGAAATAGTAAATATTGATTATAATTCCGTAACGCTTAAATGGGAAAACTTCGGACATTCGGAAGGATGGCAGGTAGCGGCAGGTGCTTCGGGTTTCGATCCTTCCACAAGCGGATATACATACAATGTTTTGAGCGACAGTGTGACGATAGAGGGTCTTACGGACGGTTTTCAGTACGATTTTTATGTCAGGACCATTTGCGACAGCACTCCCGAATATGAGAGTTACGGACCTTGGAGTGACGGCGTGAGCGGTACGACAATGCTTGATTGCCGCTATGCAATAACGGATTTTCCGTACAGAGAAGGTTTTGAAGATTTGAGTTCCATACGTTGCTACGAAAATGCGGGCAGTCTAAACTGGTTGCAGTATAAGGACAACGGATCCCGCGAGCGTCCGCACGGCGGCGAATATTTCTACAGAGCAGTCGGAGAAAATGTACAGAGTGCTCTTATAACTCCAAAGTTTGACCTGTCATTTTTATTAAACAATCCTGTTATTGATTTTTGGTATAAAATACCGGCAGGAGAAGGAGAAGATTATTTTGAAGTTTACTATAATACAGGCGGGGACTCTGTATGGCATAGTGTTTGGACGAAAACCACGTCCGTTGAAGAATGGACAAGGCAGATTATTCCTTTGCCGAATGTGAGTTCTAACTACCGCATTGCATTTCGGGCGATATTAAATGGCGGCGAGGGTGTTTGGCTTGACGATATTTCTATTCACGAATTTTATGGAAGAGATATTATTGCGGACAAGCTTATTCAGCCGCAGTCGGGTCATGACCATACTGCTGCTGAGCAAGTGCAGGCAGTTATCTATAACGGAGGTATGGAAACGGCAGATACGATTCTGACAGGATACAGTATAGACGGAGTTGTGAAAGATAACCGTAAGGTCGTTTTGAATATACCATCTTCTGAAAGCGTAAATTACACATTTCCTGTTACTTTTGATATGTCGGCAGAAAAAAATTATATAATAAAAGTATGGGCATCCATAAATGGAGATGCCGACCCGCTTAACGATACAATCACAACAAAAGTAGAAAATTTCAAATGCGGTGTTACAAAATTACCATGGACGGAAGATTTCGGCAGACCCGAACGTTTTAGTTGCTGGACAGTTATTTCAAGTAATACGGCAAACGATGTGGCACTTTCAAATGACGTGCTTGTATTTTCTTCTTATTATCCTGATTATGATGGAGATAATTACAATCAGTATGCTATTACACCGGAGATTCCGGTTACGGCATTAGCCAAAAGCGTATCATTTAATTACGGCAGAATGTTGGGTACGGAAACATTCAGAATCGGTTACAGTACAACGACAAACGGCACAGGTTCTTTTACGTGGTTACCGAAAGTGAATGTAGATGCTTCCGACGGCTCATCATGGAAAACATACTATAATACAACTATTCCGGGCGATGCAAAATATATTGCAATTCATTACTGTCCGGAAGGCTCGCAGTATTATTTGTATATAGATAATTTAAGAATAGGCAATGCTGCGGCAATAGATGCTGAGGTAACGAATATTCTGCAACCGGTGAGCGGACCCAAAACACAGGCAGAAACAGTTCAGGTAACGGTATCTAATTTCGGTGAATCGGGATTCAGTTCCGCTCAATTGACACTTTATTCAAACGGCGATTCAATAACAACCGAAATGTTGAACAGTACAATATTACCGTTAAATTCTCATATTTATACCTTTAATAAAAAAATTGATTTGAGCGTTGAAAATGAGTATTCGGTAAAAGTAAAAGTATTTGTTTCGGGAGATGGTGTTCCGACAAATGATACATTGACAAAAGTCATTGAGAATTATCAGTGTAAATACGAATTTCCATGGCTTGAAAGTTTTGAATGGGAGACTTTATCGCCCTGCTGGGAAGTTACTGCTGCTGATATGGCTGCGTACAATTGGAGTTTAACGAAAGATAAAAAGCATAGCGGAAACAGTTCAATGCGGCAGCAATATGTAAATAATTGCACCGACCATCGCTTAATAAGTCCTACAATAGTAATGCCTTCCGATAAAGAATATAAATTTGTGTTTTGGAATTTCAATGAATTTGCAGAGGATTACGATAAGGAGGGCAGTAGAAACAGTGTGCTTGTACGCGAGGCGGGCAGTGAAGAATGGGTAGAGACATGGTTCGCGGAAAACGTATCGGCAGCATGGGCTAAAGAGGGATTCTCACTTGCGGCTTATAAAGGTAAAAATATTCAGGTAGCGTTTAAATACAGTGGTAATTTTGCTCATAGCTGGTATGTAGATGATATTTCTCTTGAAGATCTTGCCGAAAAAGATATTCAGCTCGTTGCGGTAGAAAAACCGCTTGCAAATGATTTTAATCTTTCCGCTGCCGAAAATGTTACTGTTCTTTTGCGCAATAATGGTTCTGCTACGGTAAAGAATCTACCTCTTCTATTGCGTTTTAATGGTGTTCCAGTTGCTACGGAAACAGTAACCGATTCTATAGTATCAGGTGCGCAGATTTCTTATACTTTTAATCATAAGATAGACCTGTCAAGTGCAGGCGACTATGTAATAGCGGTTGCGGCGCAACTGCCGGGAGATGCTAATCCGTCAGACAACACGATAACAAAGCATGTAACTATTACCAAATGTCTTATATCCGAACAGGATCTTCCGATGAATTTCGGTTTTGAGGTATTTACGTGGCCCCTGTCTTGCTGGACACTTATTGATAATGATGGCGACGGCTATTTCTGGAATGTTGGTAATAATCCCTCAAACGCACACAGCGGAAATTCTTTTGGATATTCGGAAAGTTTTATGATTCTTGTTGCGGGTGAACTTGAGTTTCCGCTAACACCCGACAACTGGATTATCAGTCCTCCGATACGGATTCCGTCTGAAAACGGTGCCGAACTTTCTTTCTGGAAAGGTGCGGCAGATTACAATCTTTATGAAGAGCATTACGCTGTTCTTATATCTACGACAGACCGTAATCCCGCTTCATTTACGACCATTTATCAGGAAACACTCAATACCAACGCATGGGAGAAACGTGTTTTGCAACTTGACGCTTACAAAGGTCAGACAGTTTATATAGCATTTCGTCATTACGATTGCACCGATCAGTTTGGACTCTTGCTTGACGATATTCAGGTTAAGGAAACGTTTAATTATAATAAAGACGCCGCTGTTACCGGCTTTGAAAAGATAGAAAGTATTACCTACGGAACGGAATTTCCTGTAGTTGTTACGTTATATAACAACGGTTTTGATACCATAAAAAATGCTGCCATTACATGGACAAAAGACGGTGCCACACAGCCGCAGGTGCAATATAACGGTGCTTTGGCGTATGAGCAACAGGCAAATGTAGTTCTTTCTGCCTCTGAAAGTTTTACTGTGGATAATCACGTTATTACCGCAAAAGTTCATCTCGCGGGAGATGAAAATGCTGCTAACGACAGTATAGTCGTTGCCTTTTTTTCAAAACCATACAAGACTGCTCCGTATATTACGGAGTTCAACGGCTCTCTTGATGAGTGGCAGCCGTACAGTTATTCGGGCGGATTGAATTTTTACTGGGCAAATCAACCACATACGTTTATCACCTTGCAAAGTCCGACTTTATCTAACGGATATGCCATTTACGACCTTGTAAAAAATGGTTTGGGCGGACCGTCAAATGCTCTTGTTTCACTTGTTTCACCTGCTTTTGACTTTTCCGGTATTTCACAGGATAACAAGCTTTCCATATCATTCTATCACTGGACACGCAATGAAACATCTACCGAATGCAGTCTGCAATATTCTACCGATAACTTTAAATCCGATGTTAATACACTTTGGAATTGGAATACGGTTACTGCGGGAGAGATAAAGGCGGGCAAGCAGATGGTGCCGATTTCCCATTTACGCGGACTTAAAGATGTGCGTTTTCGTTTTTTACATTACGGCAATATTGCTTATGGTTGGGCAATAGATGATATTTATATCGGCGATGTAGAGTATGAGAATGAAGTTGCCGTAATTTCGGCGCAGGAAGAACATGCGCTGAACAGAGAGGGAGATAATGTAACGTTTTACGCGACCGTTCAAAATAATGGTTTTGCAGACGTAATCAATTTGCCTGTAATTTTTAGCGTCAATGATACGATTCTTAATGCAACGGTTTCTTCTCTTTCTTACGGAAAACAACAGACAGTGTCGGTTTTGTGGCGTAATGCTCCTGCCGGCAGTTATACCGTAACCGTTTCATTGCCTGCCGAC
Organism: Bacteroidales bacterium; assembly: GCA_031257915.1. GTDB lineage: Bacteria > Bacteroidota > Bacteroidia > Bacteroidales > P3 > JAIRNR01. The sequence continues at coordinate 2,408 of JAIRNR010000081.1, read as the reverse complement.
GAGGATACGGCAAATAATAAGTATATGTTCGGAAAGCATATTGCAAATGCATATCAGCTTGCGGAAGGTTTTGAGGACACATTGACTTTGGACGACTGGGTTGCAGATGGTGATATGATACTTACTTCTACGATTTCTACTGATTCCGCAATAATAAAGCCGTTCGTTTATGAAGGTGTCGTATCTGCTGTTGGCGGTGCATTGTATCACACGGAATATGAAGCAATTATTCATACGCCGTTGCTTAATGTGTCGGAAGGTGATAAGGTTGTGTTTTATTCAAAATATCTGAATAAGCCGTCCGGCGGTGAAATGCCTACTGTAAGGATATTACTTTCTGAGGATGGCGATATTTGGTACACATCTGATGATGACGTATTTACATTAGAACCGGAATGGAAAGATTATACGTGTACATTGAAAGCCGGTCAGTTTTATGTCGGTTTTTTCCTGTCGGGACCATTAAGTACAGGCGGTAACAGTGTTTATATCACTCTTGACCATATTATTGCGCCTCCCATTGCAAATGCCTTTGATGTTTCATTTAATGTCAGCAGCAGTAACGGTGGTGCCATTAACGACGCTACCATAACGTTTGACGGTGTGCCGAATGCTGCGGGCAACTACCTGTTTACGGGAATTATGCCCGGTGTATATTCCTACACCGTAGATAAAAGTGATAAAGAGCCGGTAAGCGGCAGTGTAGCGGTTATAAATAAGAACGTAACTGTTGATGTGGCTCTTGATGATATTGCGGGCAACGAACTTGTTGCGGCAGACGGTGGTTTTGCGGCTGCTATTACTCCGAACCCTGTTCGCGGAAGCGAAGCAGTGTTGATGTTACAGGGTATAAACGATCCTGTGCATGTGGAAATCTGCGACCTGTCGGGCAAGACACTTTTGAACAGCGGTACACTTGCGGCACAGCCGAAAATCACACTTAATACCCGCGATTTGAAAGCAGGTGCTTACATTGTGAAGATAGTAACCGAAAAGGCTGTTGTTACGAGGAAGTTGATTAGGCTTTAAAGTAAGTTTCCTAAAATTCTTGCCAAATCTTTCTCTAAATTTCCGTTATATTTTTTATTCGGAATATTAAGTTTTTGCAGAATTTCACCAAACTTTTTGTAACCATTTTCATCGCGTAATGCAACCCAATTCACTTTTAATGTTAAAAACTGACTTTTGCGTTCTTTGAACATACTTTGTTCTCTTTGTTTGGATCGCATATATTCAGAATATTTTGGCTCTTGTTCCGTCAAAAAAAATAAGCGGCCTAAGGCTTTCGCTGTCCTGCCAACCGTACCACTTCCTCCGAACGGATCAAAAATCAAATCGTTTTTGTATGAATAGTATTGAATTACTCTTTTGCAAAGTTCAACAGGAAAAATTGCCGAATGCACTTTATCAAAGCAAGGGTCAATTTTCCAAACATTACTTGTTTCATAACCGTCTGCAACTTTGCTCTCTTCAACAGTTTTGTAATCGTAACTTCTTATATTCCAATCTAATAATTTTTCCGTTTGTTTCCGGTAAATCATTAAATATTCCGCACTGTTTCGTTTTCGTGATTTACAAGCGGGCGCAGATGTTCCTCAACTTCTTTATCATTTTCAAAAACTAACAATCCGCGTATTGCCTGACAAACAATTTTTGGGTCTTCATCATTCAAAAAATCATACAATAACGGTTTGTTTACACATTTTCGTTGCCTTCCGATTGACGATACAATTTCACGACGAACGCTTGTATCCGTTTCTTTTTGATAGAGAACCATTAAACTGTTGGTATCCGATTTTCCGTTGAGTTTTCCAATGTTTTTGACGGCATTTAAACGAACTTGTGAATGGTTATGGTTTAAAAGATTATACAAAAAATCTGCTTGAAAACCATTAGGAAGTTGTCCTAAATTTTCAAGAATAAAATTGATACTGCCCACATCTCGTTGAGCAACTATAAGATTGGCAATATCTCCATTCCCCCTGCGTTTCAGTTCTGCAATGTATTCTTTCGTTATCATCGTAATGCAATTTCCAATTAGCAAAGATATGACTTCCCCCTATAAATTCTCTCTATCCTTCCTGAAAAAATATTTTACCGATAATTTCGCCTTCGGTATGCGATTTTCCCCTTCAAGTTTGGCTCTTATTGGGAGTATTAACTTATGTCTGTGTGCTTTATCAAAAACGGATTTACAAGCATCAACTCAAAACCACCCTCAAGTAAAATATCCCATACGGGAACCCAGTAAGTGGAGGTACTCTCCATCGCTACTTTTTTCACACCTGATGAGCGCAAGTATTCGCACATTTGGCGAATCTTTGGAGTTGTCGTTTCGTATTCTTTTACATCAGAATACTTCTTTCCATCATAAATGGCACAAAAAATGCTATCTTTGTGCACATCTA
>JAIRNR010000037.1 GCA_031257915.1 Bacteroidales bacterium | reverse complement strand
TTATAAATTTTGGTTTAAAGGACATGCGCATTCAGACACGGGGCGAAACGTTGTGCTAAATGGTATATGAGGTATTCGGTATAAGATTTTTTCTGTATTTTGTGTGAGACAAAAACACGGAAACGGTTGAATATTAAGATGATACGGGGGGGGGGGTAAATGACTGACTATTAGATAGTTACAGAAAAACAATGCGCCGCCCGAACTGTAGTTCAAACAACAACTGCTTCCCTGTGAGAACAGTAACTTGAAACTGATAACGCTGCGGCACAAATTCATTCTATAGTTTTGGCACTTAACGCTAATATTTGGGAATGAAATAATCACAACAATAATCGTGTTAATTTGCAAGAATTTACAAATTTACGAATTATTTTGATTTTTTTCAGACTTGAAAATCAAGAACATCAGGGTCAAAGCAAATAAATTTGCTTTGCTCTCAACTTAATCGTAACTTGATTCGCAACGCTCATGAAGTTACTCCGTTTCGGCAGAGCAAACAAGTTTGCTCTGCGCTTTCCGCTACAACAAATGGAAAATAAATTTTCCATTGCTTCCGCTCCAAGCGGGCAAAGCAAATAAATTTGCTTTGCTCTCAACTTAATCGTAACTTTGTGACGAGATTTTTAATTCAATAAAACTATGTCAAAAGTAACAGTAATCGGAGCAGGCAATGTCGGCGCAACTTGCGCTCATGCCCTTGCTCTAAATGAAGTAGCAAACGAAGTCATTTTGCTCGATGTAAAAGAAGGTATTGCCGAAGGTAAGGCGATGGATATTATGCAAACCGCGCAACTGCTCGGTTTTGATACGGTCGTTACAGGTACAACAAACGACTATTCCAAAACAGAAAATTCGGATGTCGTTGTTATCACATCAGGTCTGCCGCGCAAGCCCGGTATGAGCCGTGAAGATTTGGTAAGTGTTAATGCGGGCATTGTCCGCAGCGTAGCCGACAATGTTCTTAAACATTCGCCTGACACAATTATAATCGTTATCTCCAACCCTATGGACACCATGACCTACCTCGCTTATAAAGAACTTGGTTTGCCGCGTCAAAGAGTGTTCGGCATGGGGGGCATGCTCGACAGCAGCCGCTTTAAATACTGGCTTTCGCAGGCGTTAAACGCAAATGCAAACGAAGTTGAAGCAATGGTACTCGGCGGACATGGCGATGCGACAATGATTCCCCTTGCACGTCTTGCAACATACAAAGGCATTCCTGTCAGTGAATTTTTATCAGAGGAAAAAATTGCCGAATGTATAGACAACACTAAAAAAGGCGGCACTATCCTCACAAACTATCTCGGCACTTCTGCATGGCTTGCTCCGGGTGCAGCCGGCTCATGGGTTGCCGAAGCAATTATACGCGACCAAAAGAAGATAATACCCTCGTGCGTTGCTCTTGAAGGCGAATACGGACTTGAAGATATATGTCTTGGAGTTCCCGCAGTGGCAGGCCGCGGCGGTATAGAGAAAATTATAGATATAAAACTTACCGGCGATGAGAAAGCCGCAATGCTTGACAGTGCTGCAAAAGTTAGAGAAATGAACTTGCTTATAAAGTAACTCTAAATCCGCGGGAAAACCGCAATGCTTGAAGTGCTGCGAAAGTTAGAGAAATGAACTTGCTTATAAAGTAACTCTGAATCCGCGAGAAAACCGCAATGCTTGAAGTGCTGCGAAAGTTAGAGAAATGAACTTGCTTATAAAGTAACTCTGAATCCGCGAGAAAGCCGCAATGCTTGACAGTGCTGCGAAAGTCAGAGATATGAATTTGCTTATAAAGTAACTCTGAATCCGCCCGAAGTACATTAATTTATTTGAAACAGGAAAGATGCAGCGATTATTTATCTGTATTGCAAGATTAAGGCAATGGACAAATTTCAAGCACAATTATATGTTAAATAATTGTTAAAACAAGAAGCATGTTAAGAGTGGCAAAGATTGTATCTTTGTGAAACCAATACCAATATATTTACTATGAAACCGATACGTTGTCTTTTGCTAAGTATTGTTCTTATTGTGAGCAATACTTTTACGGCAGGCATTTTTGCCGTACCCGCAAATCCTGAACCAGCCGAAGTAACTCAGCCGGACGGCACTAAAATCACGATACGCTTAAAAGGCGATGAGCGTATTCACTGGATGGAAAGTTTAGACGGTTATACTCTCATGTATAACAACAAAAAAGAAATTGTCTTTGCCGCAAAGGATAAAAAAGGAAATCTTATGCCGGGCAAGGTTGTATATCGCGGACAGGATCTGCAAAAATATACAAAATCACAGCGCAAAACAATAGAAAAAACGCCGCTTCGTCTGCGCTACAGCGAAAGACAAATCAATACAATGAAACAGATTCGCAAAATGGTTGATGAGGCGGAAAGCGGTGATGACGGAGCGGCAAAATCAACATCTATGCAAAAGGCAACAACGCCGACTATAACACTTGTTTCAGGTGAAAAAAAGGTGCTTTGTATTCTTGCTCAATTTTCGGATAAAACGTTTACCCGTACAGCCGCCGAATTTGAGGCACTTATGAATCAGGTGGGTTATACTGCAAATGGAAATAATGGCAGCGTTAAAGATTTTTATCGTGAAAATTCTTACGGCAAAATGGATATTACTGTTACCGTTGTGGGTCCTGTAACTTTGCCCAATACGTCTTCTCACTATTCAAGCGTTGATGATGATGATGACAGATATAGAGATTTTGCAAAAGATGCTGCGAATGCCGCAAATTCTATGGTTGATTATTCGCAATTTGCCGTAAATGGGAGTGTGCCGAGTTTTCATATTATTTTTGCCGGCTATGGTGCGGAAAATGCCGGTGTTTCGGAAGATGATTGTATTTGGTCGCATAAATGGCAATTTAAGAGTACTGTGAATCTTGACGGAGTTATTGTTGGGAGAGTCTATTCCTGTTCACCGGAATTAAGAGGAAGTTCCGGTACAAATATGACTTATCTTGGTGTTATATGTCATGAACTTTGTCACACTTTTGGCGCACCCGATTACTATGATATTGACTATGATGAGGGGACAGAAGAATATCCCGGCACAGGCAGATGGGATTTAATGGCAGGCGGTTCGTGGAATAACAGTGGTGCGTGTCCCGCGCATATAAACATGTGGCAAAAAATTCTTTTTGGCTGGGTTACGCCAATAGAATTAACCGCCGCATCAACTGTTGCAAATATGCCAAATTCTGCCGACAGTGCGGTTGCATACTGGGTGAAAGCAAACGAAAATGGTGAGAGGTATATATTGGAAAATCGCCAAAATACAAAATTTGACAGTTATGTTCCCGGTCACGGACTGCTGATATATCACGTACATCAAAATGCACTTGGCGGAGATTGCGATAATACTGCACATCCGCAGGAAGTATATTGCGTTGTTGCTTCATCTTCATACCAACAACCAACCTCAACAGTAGAGTCTTACGGCTGCACAGGGACAGATTACCTGACCTATCCGGCAAGTACGACTTTTCCCGGTACATCAAGCAAAACATCTTTCACCACATCAACAACACCGAAAATGTTTTCCTGGACAGCGTCAAACGCAGTTGTTACAGGCAAAGATTTAACAGATATTACAGAAAACAGCACATCAAAAACAGTGTCGTTCAATTTTATGGACGGCGGAACTCCGCCTGAACCGCCTGCACCTTGCGCCGACAGCATTACAGCGTTTCCGTTTACATGGAGTTTTGAAGATGTGCAACCCTGTTATAATTTTAATGCAAAACTCGGCACAGAACATAATCCGAATGTGGTGGGTATAAAATCCGAAAGCGATGAAATGAACGGTACTCAAGTGCCTGTGAAAACAGGCAGTTATGCATGGGTGTTTTCATCTTATCGCCGTTCCTATGTAAATGGCGTATCGGGAACAACTGACTATAACCAGTATATGATTTCGCCATATATCAATTCAGGTACGGTTAATTATGCTGATACTGTTTCCGTTTCTTTTTATTACAGATATTTTGGCAGTAGCAACGGGGAGATATTCAGAGTTGGATATTCTACAACAGATAATAACGTAACATCATTCTCGTGGGGCAGTGCGGTAACGGATGCAACTGCATTATATAAACCGTTTACAGCTAAATTTCCTGCAACTGCAAAATATGTTGCCGTAAACTATTATAGCGAATGGGAGTATCATTTGGCAATAGACGATATAACTTTTGATGTGCAAACTTGTGATCCGAATGCTCCTGTTCTTTTGCCGAACAAAACAGAAATTTCCTGCGGATCCGTTCTTGTCGGCGAAAATGTAAAAGATACGGTTATTCTTGACAGTTTAAATCTTAACGGTAATGTGGCAATATCCTTTAGCAGCGGTCGCGGTTTGAGTTACAATATTCTTGAAAGCGAGAGCGGCAAAATAAAAATAGAAGTTGTATTTGCACCTGATACGGCAATGGCATTTATCGATACGCTCCATATTACATCCGGATTGTTGAATAGAAAAGTTGTTATAAATGGTAATGGCTACGAACTTTATACAGTAACTCTTAATGCAGGCAGCGGTACTGTAAGTACTGAAAGCATTACTCAGAATACAGGAGGAGCTGTGGTAACTCTTCCGAATGCTCTGCCGAATATGGCTTGTGTTATTAAGAATGGATGGGAGTTTGCAGGATGGGCAACTTCTTCCGTAAATGAAACAGAGTCTGCGCCGGTGTTTGTTGCTTCATCATATATCCCCGCGAAAAACATTATTCTTTACGCTGTTTACAGATTGCAGAGCGGCGGGGGAGGAGAAGAGATAACGGCAACGCTTACTCAAACAGAAATAACATCAATACCGAAAGCCGCTTATGCAGATGCGGAAAAGACATATTCAAACATTTACGGAACATGGAAATTCAGAGGATATAAACAAGGTAATTCGGATAACTACTGGCAGATAAAAAGTGATGATAATGCATATATAGGGATACCGCAATTATCAAAAAATATTATGAAAATAGTATGCAGTGTTTCCAATGCAGGTAGTGATAATGGCGACTATACAGGTGATGTATATTTTAGAAGTACAAACGGCGGCAATAATCTTGCAAGTCATAATTCTGTTAATGGCAAAACGGCAACAATAGACAATATTCCGGCAAACAATAAAACAGGATATATTCAATCATCAAGAGCATGCAGGATTCGTTCGGTAACTGTTTATGGCATAAATGTTACTTACATCTACAATTCCAATCCATATTGCGTAGAAACAGATACTGTTCCGTTTGCTGCAAGTATTTGCTATGGCGGTATATATACCGACTCGGGATTTAATGTTAATACATCGGGCTTGCACTATCGTAACGTTAATGACAGCGTGGTGTATGAATTGTCTCTTACGGTTCTTGCCGCACCGTTAACAGCAGATATAAAATACGACACAATAGAATCGGGTGAAATATATACATATAAAGGAACCGATTATACGGAAAGTGCGGTAATAAAAGATACCCTGTATAACACCCTCGGCTGCGACAGCGTTTATATAACAATCAACCTTACGGTTAATTCTTTTAATGTAAGTGACGAAACAATTGCCGGTGCAATATCTGTAAAGATTTATCCCAACCCAAGTAATGGCAAATTTATAGTTGCGGCAGGTACGCCGCTTAATATTGACGTATTCACTCTCGGCGGTGTACGTGTGGCGAGCAGGCAAGTTACAGGCACAGCAGAGTTTTCAGTGCGGAATAAAGGGGTTTATATGCTTCGCGCTACTGACGGCAGCGGAAAGACTTACACTGAAAAAGTTGTTGTCAGGTAAATACGGTGCCGGCTTGGTTTTTTGAACGTGTAGCGCACGGTAGCGGAAAGACTTACACTGAAAAAGTTGTTGTCAGGTAAAAAAAGCAAAAATTACAGACACGAACGAAGTTTCAACCAGGAAATTTTACTCACAAACAACAGAGCAACAAAAGCAGGATACAAGTACCATAAAGCAAGGGGACAGAACACAAAAAACAACGCAGTATATATAAAATAGAAAAGCGTTGTCAGGATTAGTTCACATAGAACATATTCAACCCCGCCCCGCAGTATTTCATCTTTGACAGTTAATTTTTTTGCGAAATATTCACCCGAAAAGACAGGTATGGCGTGTAACAGAAAGCCCGCTGCTGCAAGTGGTCCCAACAGTAGAAGTTTTAATATTTTCAGGATTTTATTTTGCCCTGACGCTGCAGGCAGACTTTTATCAGTGTTGTAATCTTCAATATCAACTATCGCCTCATTTATCCGTTCCTCTGCTTTTTCTGCAAGTGACAGAAATGCCTTTTGCGGATTTTCACGGTATTCATCATAGTAGTCGGCAAGGTCAATCGGTTTGCCGAAAGCGAATACACAAGTTGCGCGATAGCCGTAGTATTTACTGTAATATGTGGCGGTCGGCATAATCACAAAATTATCGGGAAATCCCGCTTTTTCCGCAGCCAAAAAAGCAATTCGCGCAAATCCCTTTTTTACATGTCCGAAAATGCGTTGGTGCATACCCTCAGGAAACATACAGACAGGCAGTCCTTTTTGTGCAATTTCTGCTGCAGTCTTAAAAACATATTCATTTTCCCCAAGATTATCTTTTCCATCTCTAATACGGTAGATGGGCATAATACGCAGAAAGTAAAGAATACCGGCAATGGCGGGTTTTTTGAATACGTCCGCACGTGCAAGATACACAGGACGATATTGCGGCGGAAATCCGAAAAGAATTTGCAGCGCGTCGGTAACACCGTTCTGATGATTGCTTACAACCACCATAGGCGTACCTTTTACAGGCAAATTTTTTCTACCAAGTGTTATAAATCTGCGGCAATATATTTTTGTAAATGAAAATTTAAAACAGGAACGTAAAAAATCATAACTCCATGATTTACGTGCCACTTTTTGAAATAAAGATCCACCCATAATTTCACAAAGTTAGGAAAATGTCGTAACTTTGCGGGCTTTAATGCAGGGTAAAAGTATTAAAATTGTCGTCATTTGCCCGATAATTAGTAAATTTTAACAAATTATAACCACATGAAAAAAGTAATATTACTCCGGCATGGAGAAAGTGAATGGAACAGGGAAAACCGTTTTACAGGTTGGACAGATGTTGATTTGAGTGCAAAAGGTGTTGAGGAGGCACGCAAGGCGGGGCGATTGCTGAAAGAACAGGGGTTCAAGTTTGATATGACCTATACTTCATATTTAAAACGTGCCATAAAAACAGCGAATACGGTGCTGGAAGAGATGGATATGCTGTGGTTGCCTGTTGAAAGAACGTGGCGTTTGAACGAAAAGCATTACGGCATGTTGCAGGGCTTAAACAAAGCGGAAACAGCCGCCAAATACGGTGATGAGCAGGTTAAGATATGGCGCAGAAGTTACGATATAGCACCAAATCCGCAAGATGCATCTTCATCTGAAAGTACATGGAATGATCCTAAATATGCAAATGTGCCTCGCGAGAATTTACCGCTGACGGAATCGTTAAAAGATACTGTTGCCCGCGCCGTTCCCTATTGGAAAGGAACGATAGTACCGGCACTTGCTTCACATTCCGAAATTTTAATATCTGCGCATGGAAACTCTCTGCGTGCAATTATAAAATATCTGAAAGGTATTTCCGACAGTGATATTATTTCATTAAATCTACCTACGGCAGTACCATATTTATTTGTTTTTGACAACAATATGAACCTGATAAAGGATGAATTTCTCGGCGATCCTGAAGAAATCAAAGCTCTGATGGACGCTGTTGCCAATCAGGGAAAAGCTAAATAAAAAATTATGTTGCGGACAAAGACCTGTGGCGAACTGTCGCTAAAAAATATAGGTGAGAGTGTTACGCTCTGCGGATGGATACAAAGAATGCGCGATATGGGAGGAATGACCTTTCTTGATTTGCGCGACCGTTACGGTATCACGCAGATTGTTTTTAATATGGAAACAAATGCCGCATTGTGCGGGCAAGTGCGCGGATACGGACGCGAGTGCGTGATAGGCGTTAGCGGCACTGTTGCCGAAAGAAGCAATAAAAATCTTAAAATCGCTACAGGCGAGATAGAAATTCTTGCCGAAAAAGTACATCTTTACAACCGTTCCAAAACGCCGCCTTTCACAATTGAGACAGATACTGACGGTGGGGATGAGTTGCGGATGAAATATCGGTATTTGGATTTGCGTCGTCCGAATGTGCGGGCAAATCTTGAATTGCGCCACCGCTTGGGTATGCTTATCCGTAATTACATGAGCGGCGCAGGTTTTCTTGAAATTGAAACACCGTTTTTGATTAAAAGTACGCCGGAGGGCGCACGCGATTTTGTTGTGCCTTCACGTATGAATATGGGTGAATTTTACGCTTTGCCGCAATCGCCGCAGACGTTTAAGCAACTTTTGATGGTCAGCGGCTACGATAAATATTTTCAGATAGTCCGCTGTTTTCGCGATGAGGACTTACGCGCAGACCGTCAGCCGGAGTTTACACAGCTTGACTGCGAAATGTCGTTTGTGGAACAGGATGATGTGCTTGCAACTTTTGAAGGACTTGTACAGCATTTGTTTATGGCGGAAAAGGGTATTGATATTGGGTCTTTGCCGCATATTACTTATCGCGAAGCAATGGATAAGTACGGCAGTGATAAGCCCGATATTCGCTTCGGGATGGAGTTTGTGCATATTAAGAAAGGGCTTGCAGCAGACGCTTCTGAGAATATCTTACCGTCGGGCAAATTCACTGTATTCGACAATGCGGAATGGGTTGGCGGCTTTGTGGCTCGCGGTTGTGCGGAATATACCCGCAAGCAGATAGACGAACTGACGGACTTCGTTAAACGTCCGCAGATTGGGGCAAGCGGGCTTGTGTGGGTACGCAGGGCTAACGACGGCAGCATAAAATCAAGCATTGACAAATTTTACACTCCCGAAGAATTAAAACTTTTGGCAGATAAAGCCGACATGCAAAACGGCGACATAATGCTGATAATGGCAGGTATCGGCGAAAAAACCCGCGAACAGCTTGGCACGTTGCGCCTGCACGTTGCGGACTTACTCGGGCTGCGTTCGGCAAACGAATACAAACCGCTTTGGGTGGTGGATTTTCCGCTGCTTGAATGGAATGACGAGGATAAACGATTTTACGCAAAACATCATCCGTTCACATCACCAAAACCTGAGCATATACCGCTTTTAGACACTGATCCGGCAAGTGTAAATGCCAATGCCTACGATTTGGTAATTAACGGCGTTGAGATAGGCGGCGGCTCAATCCGCATACACGACCGTGCATTACAGAAAAAAATGTTTTCCATTCTCGGCTTTACAGACGGGGAAGCACAAAAGCAGTTCGGTTTCCTGATGGACGCTTTTGAATACGGCGCACCCCCGCACGGCGGCATTGCTTTCGGCTTCGACCGCTTGTCGTCTTTATTCGGCGGTGCGGAAAGCATACGCGACTTTATAGCATTCCCCAAAAACAATTCCGGACGAGACGTAATGATTGACAGCCCCTCAACAATCAGCGAAGATCAACTTAAAGAACTCTGCTTGACGGTGCGGAATTGACTGTGGGAAAATTCGCCTGATTACACTTTTTTACACCGTATTTCAATTTGCATTTTGAATATTTCATAATATTTTTTGCGAATACGAATATAAATTAATGGCGTTCCCCTTTGGCGTGAGGAACAGACGCCAAAGGGTCGGGCTTTCCGCTGCAATCCCTAACGCACCCAAAGTCGTACGGTAAACACAACCCGCCGTTACTTTCCGCCCCCGCAATCCCTCATCCCACCATCCCCCGCACCGCCCGCCCACCCGACAAAGTACGTAAATAACAGCAAGCAGTAGAACATTATAAAAAATATCCTAAATTTGCACATAAACAAAACTTAAATGTACAAACATCGTTACTTAACAGTTCTTTTTGTACTCATTCTAACGAGTTATGCAATACCAGCACAAACCCGCTACCCAATCTACGTCCACCCAGTACTGACACCACCTTATTCACTGCGAATATCCGACTACGGACAGGCGGGCAGCACACGACTTGTA
>JAIRNR010000097.1 GCA_031257915.1 Bacteroidales bacterium | reverse complement strand
TAGCACGAAATATAGTTTCCTGTTGCGTTAAGTTCGCGCATCCATGATTGCAAAAACGTTGTTTTGCCTGTTTGACGGGGTGCATGCAAAACCCAATAGAGTTGGTCGGTTATATAGCGGTGCAGTTGCGCCCCCTGTAACCGTTCTTCGGGTGGAAGCATGTAGTGCATTTCAGGATTGCACGGACCGGTTGTGTTAAAAAAGTGAAGACGTGCCATTGTTTATTACTTATAATTCCTCGTTGCAACGTGAATAAACTCGTAATTCAATTCCTCTTTATGAAGGGTTGGTTCGGCATTATCACCGTTATATTGCCATGCGGCTACGTGCATGAATTTTTCGTCACCACGCTTTGCTTCTCCCTCTTCGGTTTGATACTCCTCGCGGAAGTGTCCACCGCAGGACTCCTCACGGGCAAGGGCGTCTCGAGCCATTAGTTCGCCCATTTCAAGCGCGTCCGCAACTCTTAACGCCTTTTCAAGTTCCGGGTTCACTTCATTCGCTTTGCCTGTAATGCGAACGTCCGACCAAAACTCTTTACGGAGTTTTTGAATCAGTGTAATTGCCTTTTCCAGCCCCTCTTTATTACGTGCCATACCCACATATTCCCACATTATATTTCCAAGTTTTTTGTGGAACGTATCCACGCTTGTATGTCCGGCAACGCTGTAAAGCTTGCTTATACGTTCTTTTACGGCGTTTTCCGCTTCTGCAAATTCAGGACTGTCCACAGGAATTTTTCCTTCGTGTATATAATCGGCAAGGAAGTTCTGTAAAGTATAGGGCAGGACAAAATATCCGTCAGACAAGCCCTGCATAAGTGCCGATGCACCGAGACGATTTGCACCATGGTCGGAAAAATTCGCTTCCCCAGCGGCAAACAGACCTTTGACAGTTGTCTGCAATTCGTAATCAACCCAAAGACCACCCATTGTATAATGCACTGCGGGATATATCATCATTGGTGTTTCGTAGGGATTTTGCGCCGTAATTTTTTCGTACATCTGGAAAAGATTGCCGTAGCGTTCCTCAATTTTACGGCGTCCCAAACGTTCTATTGCGCTTGAAAAGTCAAGATATACGGCAACTCCTGTTGCGGCTACTCCGTAGCCTGCGTCGCAGCGTTCTTTCGCTGCACGGGAAGCGACATCGCGCGGAACGAGATTGCCGAATGCGGGGTAGCGGCGTTCAAGATAGTAATCACGATTTTCCTCTGCTATTTCTGTCGGTTTCAGTGTCCCTTTGCGTATTGCTTCCGCATCTTCTTTTGATTTCGGCACCCAAATACGTCCGTCGTTGCGGAGGGATTCGCTCATAAGTGTTAATTTGCTTTGGTAGTCGCCATGAACAGGTATGCAGGTAGGGTGAATTTGTGTAAAGCAGGGGTTGGCAAAGAACGCGCCTTTTTTATATGCTTTCCATGCTGCACTGCCGTTTGAGTTCATTGCGTTTGTGGACAGGAAGTAGTTGTTGCCGTAACCACCTGTACAGAGAACGACTGCGTTACCGCCGTGACGTTCAAGTTCGCCGGTAACAAGATTGCGGACAATAATGCCGACCGCACGTCCGTCTTTAATAACTATTTCCTGTAATTCGCTGCGGGTGTACATTTTCACGCTGCCGGCTGCTATTTGCGCACTTAATGCGCCGTATGCGCCTATAAGAAGCTGCTGTCCGGTTTGCCCGCGAGCGTAAAATGTGCGGCTTACCTGCGCACCGCCGAAAGAACGGTTATCAAGGTATCCCGCGTAATCGCGGGCGAAAGGTACGCCCTGTGCAACGCATTGGTCGATTATGTTGTTGCTCACTTCTGCCAGACGATACACGTTTGCCTCGCGGGCGCGGTAATCTCCGCCTTTTACGGTATCGTAGAACAGGCGTCCGACGCTATCGCCGTCGTTGGGATAATTTTTGGCGGCGTTTATTCCGCCCTGTGCGGCAATAGAGTGTGCGCGGCGGGGTGAATCGCTTATGCAGAAGATTTTTACGTTAAAGCCAAGCGCACCGAGTGAAGCGGCGGCAGATGCGCCCGCAAGTCCCGTACCCACAACGATTATGTCAAGCTTGCGTTTGTTGGCGGGATTAACGAGTTTTTGGGCAGACTTGTAGTTTGTCCACTTTTGGGCTATATCGCCCTGCGGGATTTTGCTGTTTAAGACGGTCATATATTATTAAAATTCTTTATTCTTTTCGCCATAAATTCCGATTAGTGCCACAGTCAACGGCATCTACGCTTTCAACAGAGGCAACAACACATCAAAAAAGTATATCCAAACAGGTATTATGGCAAAAACACCTAAGATGAGTAATGCATAAAGTGTTGAAAACAACTTGATGAACGGAGTGTATTTGCGGTGATTCAGACCAAGTGTCTGGAATGCCGACTGTAAAGCATGGTTCAGGTGCAGGCAAAGCGCAAAAATTAAAACAACATACAGTATTACATACCATACGTTGTGAAATTTTTCTTTTGCCATAAGGTAAAAGTCAGGCTCGTAGAGTTTAAATTTATCGCCGAAAAATGTTTTCATTTCCCCTTTTGACAAATTCTCAAAGCCTTTTTTATCTTTGGTGTATTTTGTTTGCAACAGCACCCAGTTTTCCTGTACTTTTTGATAATCAATCTGTGATGTGTCGGCTTTTTGCAAGTCTTTTATCTCCACTTGATATTTACCCTCTACAAGACCTAATTTTACGAAATAAAAATCCATAAAGTGGATGCAAAGAAAACACAAAACCATTAAGCCGGTGTATATCATTAGTTTTGAGCCGAGACTCGTTTTTGATTTTGTTGCCACGCGGTAGCGTATCGGGCGTGCAAGCCAATTTTGAATTTGCAGAGTTACGGCAAGTATAATATGTATGAGAAATGCCGCCATAAGCACAATCTCCATTACCTTGACAATCCAGTTTGTACCCATAAAATGGGCTGCGGCTTTAAACCACTCGCCGCCATCTGAGCGCAACAGACACAAATTTATTGCTCCGTGCAAGAGCAAAAACACTATAAGGAACAACCCCATTATGGCAAGGGTGATTTTTTTTGTTACCGATGCAAAACGAAAAAATTTCATTTAATTAAAAATTTATATACTATTTTATGCCGAGTTTTTTCTTTACTAATGGAGCAATATCGTCGCTTTCAGTTGTGTAAAGGAACGCACCTGTTGAAGTGTCAAACACGTAAGAATATTTACCCTCTTTGGCAACATCTTCAATTGCTTTTTTTACCTTTTCGGTAATTGGCATCAGAAGTTGCTGTGTTTTTTCTCTGTAATCAACCTCAGCCTGTTCGCCAAACTCTGTTACACGTGCCTGCATATCCTGAATTTCGCGCATTTTGGTGCTTTTGATAAGATCACTCCACTGTGCCTGACCATTCTGATATTCCGCGTACTTATTCTGCAACTCGGTTTGCATTGTTTGTACGTTTTTCTGTAATTCTTCACCATACGTTTTGAGAATTACCTGTGCCGAATCGGTTTCGGGTAACGCCTGAACGATTTCGGACGAGTTTACATGTCCGAATTTGGTTTGAGATTTTACGGGAATTGTTGCTGCTGTCGCAAGAAACGCGAGCAAGAAAAGGATTTTTTTCATATATTTTTTTGTTTGTTTTTACAAGGGTGCAAATATAGTGATTTTATTGTTATTATCAATTGCGAGCGTGAAATAAATTCTTTTAAAAAGTCAAAATAATTTCTCATCTTTGTATTTCAAATATTGTAAAGTAAAACACTCCAAAAATGTAAAGTGTTTGATTGCAAATTCGTAAAATCTACATTATGAAATACCGTAACCGTCTAATTGAAAATGAGTTAATAAGAAAACTCAATGCTTCCGGCGCAGTCTTGATAAAAGGAGCAAAATCTTGCGGCAAAACCGAAACGGCAAAACAATTTGCTGCAAGTATATTGGAAGTTGACCAGGATGAAAATGTTCCGGAAATTATGAAAATCGCACCCAAACGTCTTTTGCTTGGTGCAACACCACGTCTTATTGACGAATGGCAGGAACAGCCCAAATTATGGCAGTATATACGGCACGAAGTAGATGACCGGCAGATGAAAGGGCAGTTTATCCTTACCGGCTCCGCAAATCCGGAAGAAACGGCAAAAATGCACTCCGGAGCGGGCAGATTTACAACTTTACTTATGCACACAATGAGTTGGCAGGAGTTGGGTTATTCATCAGGAAAAATCAGCCTTAAACATCTTTTTGACGGAAATAAAATTGATGTTGCAGACAGTCCTGTTGATTTGGAATTTATTGTTGAAAAAATAATCATTGGCGGTTTTCCTGCATTACTTGGCGCAAAAACGGAGCAGGCAATAGATGTAAACCGTGCTTACATCAATTTAATTTCGGAAGTTGATATGAGCCGGGTTTCCGATATTAAACGCAGCCCTGATAAAGTAAAAAGTCTTTTGCGTTCGCTTGCCCGAAATATTGCAACAACCGTAGAAAACACAACCTTATCGGCAGATATTAACGAAAAAGAAAATTCTGTTCTTTCCCGTCCTACCATTATTGACTATATAGACGCCCTTAAACGACTGATGATACTTGAAGACCAGCCTGCGTGGAATCCGCATATTCGCTCATCATCATCTCTTCGCAAATCACCTAAAAGGCATTTGACAGATGTTTCTCTTGCTGTTGCAGCACTTGGAGCAAACAAAAATTCTCTTTTGAACGATTTGAAATATACAGGATTTCTTTTTGAGAGTTTGGCTACGCACGATTTACGCATATATGCACAGGCAAACGATGCAGAGGTATTTTATTATCACGATTCAAGCGGGCTTGAAGCAGATGCGATTGTGCAGAAATACAGTGGAGAATGGTGCGCTTTTGAAATAAAACTCGGCGTCGGACAAATAGAGGAAGCAGCACAAAATCTTACAAAACTTGTAGAAACAGTTGATTTGTCAAAAATATCACCCCCTAAATCATTAAATATAATAATAGGCACAGGGATAAGTTACACACGTGCCGACGGAATAAACGTTATTTCGCTCGGTTCGCTCGGGGTATAGATGCCGGATGTTTTACCGAACCCCCGAATATCCGTCGCTCTGTTTGAGATTCGGATTACGTTCAAGTTCTATTTTGGGGACAGGCTGTACATAAAAAGCATCGTTAAGAAATGTTATATCGCCAACGCGGGTCTTTTTAAAATAATCTGCTTCCTGTTGCCCTGTTTTCCAGCGGCGGATAGAAAACCACCAGTCTCCTTCGGCAAAAAGTTCTGCCCACCGCTCGTATTTCAAAACATCGTTTGCAAGATGGTCGTTGTCGTCAACTGTTTTTGTGCGGTCGGTGAGAGAACGATAATCGTATTCCGATGTACTGTTCGGCGAAAGTCCGTAAGCACGGCGATGAACTTTGTTTATATATTCCAGCGCAGTAACAGGATCTTCATCCTTGATTACTTCTGCGTAAAGTAAATAAATATCCGCAAGGCGAACTATGTAAATATTTGCGTTGCTGCTGAAATTGATTTTGGCTTCCGTTCCCTGTGTGTTTGTGTATTTGCGGTGTGAAAAGCCAAGCACATCGGGGTAATTGCTTATTTCGGCAGACTTGTCGTACAGACTTTCTCTGCCATAGTCATCAATAAAAATATCAACAAGCGGCTGCCCTGTATTTATCATAAGGCGCGGGTCTGTAATGTTTTTATTATTTTTAAGAGTGATACATTCTTCGCGGTAATTCGGATTCAGATAGTATCCGTTTTTATCAACAGAGTCTTTTAATGCCTGCGAAAGTTCGTTGTAATCGGCAAAGGAGTACGGATAATTGCTTGCGGAACGGTCGGCATTAAAGTCGTAGTTCGGATTAAAACTGCGGCGCGGCGCGGGTGTTCCCGTATAGCCAAAGCGGCGTATATTTGCGTCATGAATATAATTGTTGCCCCATCCGCCCATTACGGAAGTATTTATATCGTAAGAATTTAACAGCGGGTTTTTATCCGGCGTATTTTCTCTTCCGTCCCTAAAACGCACATCTAAATTCATACTCCACGGAGAAAACACTAATGACATTCCGCTTCCGGAAGTATAACCTCCCCATGGACCGTTTTGGCTCATATTTGTTGTCTGCTCTATCTCGTAAATTGATTCTGTATTGTATTCATTTGCCGGATTACCGTAAAACATATCCTGATAAACAGCAAAAGGCGCGAGAGAATAACCGCTGTTGTTTATTATATCAAGCAATATGGGTTTTGCTTCCTCCTTATTACCCGCCTGTATAAGCGATTTTGCAAGCATTGCCTTTGCAGCCCATTCTGTCGCTCCGGATGTTTTCACGTTATACCCGCTCAACAGTTCTGCTGCACGGCGAAAATTGGAAATCATAAACTCATAAGTTTCACGTGTTGTTGCACGCGATACTTTCATTTCCGAATAACTTTCGGGCAATTCGTCCATTATCGGCAAACCTTTTCCGTCTAAATTTATCTCACAAAATATCTGTCCGTGCCAATAAGCAATGCCGCGGTTAAAGTATGCCTGCCCTTCAAGATAATCGAGCACACTTCCCTGTTCATTTTCCGACGGCGTTGCGTGATTTTTGCGGTAATAATCTATCCCTTGCAGTGCTGTGTTGGCAAGCGTTACACTTTTAAAAACATCCATCCACAACTGCGTAAGATAGCGATTATCTATATCGGAATAATTGCGCATTGAACTTCCGCGTTCGTCGTAAGAACCATACGTGTCGGAAGTGTGGTCGAGCAGATAAACAATCATCGGATACCAGTAAAATCCGTACAGTCCTATTGAACGTATGCCAAGATTGCTTGCCTCCGTTAGCAACTTTGTCTGTTCTACGGACGTAGGAAAATTGTCAGGTGAAATGGCATTTTTCTGTGCAGGATCTAAAAACTTGTTACAACCTGAAAAAATAATTCCTGTTGAGATTATTGCTGCTGTCAGTATGTTTTTCATTTTTTTATAATTATATTTTTTTGCAATAACTGTTTAATCAATATAAATAAGTCTGCGGGAATTTAAAATCGCAAATCCAAGCCGAATGAAACAAGCCGCGAGGGCAGGTATCTGTTTATATTGTCAAGCCCGCGTGCTGTGGGGGTGCCGCCTGTTTCGGGGTCAATTCCTTTGTATTTTGTTATTGTGAACAGATTTTGCGCACTGATATATACACGAAGTTTTTCCAAATGTAGATATTTAGTTGCTTTTGACGGCAGAGTGTAGCCAAGCACAACGTTTTTCAGTTTCAGATAATCACCCCTTTCAACAAAATATGAATTTGCCGAAATTTGTTCGCTGCCGGAAAAATAATTTTTATTTGTGTTCATATCAGATTGCCACTTGCCATCCTCATCAAAAAAGCCGCAACGGGGAACATCTGTCAAGCCATTATCACCCATAAATGATACATCAAAAATATCAACGGTTGTGTTGCCGTCACCCGCAAAAATCTGTGTGTAGGGACGCACTGCATTAAAAATATCAAAGCCAAACGCTCCCTGAAACAGTATGCTCAAATCAAAACCCTTGTATTCAAAAGAAGCATTTAACCCAAGTACTGCTTTAGGCCACGGATTGCCGATAAATGTCTGGTCGGCGTTATCAACCCATCCGTTTTCATCTATATCGGCAAAAATAAGGTCGCCGACACCTGTATTCTGCTGCTGATAGTAGCCTGTCTGTCTGCCCGCTGCAAGTGCCTGCGCATTGTATTCATCAACCTGTTGCTGATTTTGAAAGATACCCTTAACTTCAAAGCCGTAGAACATGCTCATCGGCTTGCCGTTTACCGAACGCGCCAAAATCTGGGAGCCGTTGCTGCCCTCTATATAGCCTATTTCGTCCGGAATACCATTTATGACGTTTGAATTGAAAGACACATTTGTACCGATAGAATACTTAAAATCACCCACTCGGTCTTCCCACGAAAGAGTTATCTCGTGTCCCTCGTTTTTAACGAAACCTGTATTCACCCACATTTGCGCCGTTTGAAATTCACCTGTAAGAAAATATTGCGAAATACCGCCTGTTGCGGGAACAGATATTTGGAAAAGCATATCCGATGTTTGACGATTGTAATAGTCATAAACGAAAGTGAGGCGATTGTTGAAAAACCCCAAATCAACACCGACGTCAATCTGATTTACTTCTTCCCATTTTATATCTTTGTTCGGAACACCAACGGTTGTAAATCCCTCATTAGTGTTAAAGTGATTGTTTTCGTAGTATGATTTCCATGCAAAAAGAGGTATATTGTTTTCGTTGCCGAGCAATCCCCAACTTGCACGTATTTTAAAGTTTGAAAGCCAGTCAATATTGTCTTTTATAAAATTTTCTTCACTCACTCTCCAACCAATGTTTACCGATGGAAAATTGCCCCAGCGGTTGTTAGGTCCGAAACGTACCGAGCCGTCGCGCCGAAAGTTTGCCGTGAGCAGATATTTTCCCGCGTATGAATAATTTACACGTCCGAAGAAAGACAGACTGCGGTCTATATATATATTGTCGCTTGCTTTCTTATCTACGTTACCCGACAATTGCATTGACTCCGATACAGGAATAGGAAATTCATAGGCAGTTGCCCAAATATTATACCCATCGTAGCGCGATGCTTCCGTGCCGACCATTATTTTAAATTCATGGTTTTTTATTTTTTTGTCGTAAGTAAGCGTTGCATTATACGAAAGCGACATCGCCGTACCTGCATTTGACGTCATTTCATCGGGATTCAGACCTGCTCCCAAATCGGCTTCTTCGGTAAAAAACTGATTTGAAAAACCGTAAAATTCGCCCGCACCCGTAATACGCAAATCAAGCCCTTTTATAATGTTTACGTTAATATATGCCTGAGGACGCACGGTGTAACCGTTGTTTTGATTTGCATGGTAGATATACTCACGTGCGTAAAGGTTGGGTCCGTTAAGAATAAAGGGCGTTTTAGCCCATCCGTTCGGCTCTTCGGGGTCGCGAGGCTCCATAAACGGGAGAGTGCGGAAAGGCAGCACGTTTGTCAGTCCGTCACCGCTGCGGGACGGATTTGTTTTGCCCACAATGCCGTATATTGATTCCCCCATTGTAACGTATTTGCCGAACTTGTGTCCAAGATTTGTACGCAGGGTAAACCGTTCTGTCTTTGTGTCAATATACGTTCCTTTTTCGCTGTAATAGCCGGCAGAAACATAAAAGTCCGTTCTTTCGGATGCGCCCGACAGTGCAATGTTGTATTCCTGTTCAATGCCTGTGCCATAGAGAAGTTTCATCCAGTCAACATCGGGCAGTTCGTTTACATTGCTTGCGCCGAGAGAGGCAAGTAATGAACCCGGAGCATCGCTCATCATATCTTTTGCCCGAAAAAAGTCGTCCCTGTTCAGAAGTTTTATTTTTGTCGTAACGTTGCGAAAACCGGCTCTTGTATTAAAATCAATATGTGTTTTTTCCCCTTTTCTGCCGCGCTTTGTCGTAATAAGAATAACTCCGCCGGCTGCTTTTGAGCCGTAAATTGCTGCCGAACCTGCGTCTTTAAGAATTTCTATGCTCTCCACATCGCGCATATTAAATTCAAAGCCCGCACCCTGCGCCACTCCATCAACAACATACAGGGGATTCATGCCGTTTGTTGACCCCGCACCGCGAATAATAATGTCGGCAGAACCGCCGGGTGTTCCGTCCTGTCTTGTTACCATGACGCCGGCAGCCATTCCGCCGATTGACTCTGCTAAACTTTTTGACGAAAAGTCTTTTACGTTTTCGGCATTCACAGACGAAATTGCTCCTGTAAGTTCGCTGCGTTTCTGCGTTCCGTAGCCCACAACGACAACGGTGTTTATCATTTTTGCCGTTGAGGAATCTGTCGACTGGTTTGTGCCGATACTGTTTTGAGAACAGAGAGATGAAACAGTCAAAAACGCCATTGTAAGAATATATAATCGCTTCATTTGTTTTTTATTTTATGTGGACAAACTTTTTTATACATCACTTTATGGACATAAAGGGAAATTGAAGAATACAGGAACATGTTGGGAAACTTTATGCAAAAACAAAAAAACGAAGTTGGTCTGCATAAATTTCAGCAGTACCAACCTCGTTTTTCATATTTGCATTTTATTACTTTTCTATTGTTGTTGCGAATTTCTTGCTCGTTACAACACTGCCGTTAGACATTTTTGCTCTTTCAATATACATTCCATTCAGTGGAGTACGGTTCAATTTTTGCCCAAGGGTATTGAAATATTCACGAGAAACAACGGTTGCATTATTTGCTGTTTTAATTGTTTCAATAGCGGCATTGTCATCCGAAACAGAACATGGTGCTGCCATACCTTTTGTTGTTTCTGTGTACCACGGATAAGCGGGCTCAAAATCGTCCGCCCAAAAATCTTCATCTGCTGCATGAGAGCCGTCGTAGGCTGCTGTTCTGATATGAATAACTCCAAAGTCGTAATCGGGACGAAGTCCGTCTGTGCCTGTGTTATTCGCCTTCCACCAGTCAATACCTGCTTCTGTGCCGTTGTAACAGAAACCAAAAACCACCGCATGCCACCAATATACGGAGTCATTTTGCAAATAGTTTGACAGGTCCGGATAGACGGGAGTACTGCCGCCATTGGCAACTAAGTATTTAAGGTTGATAGTTACGCCATACAGGTTTCCGCTGATGTGCATAAGACGCGCGTCTCCGGCTTGTTCCGCATCATTCCAAAAATGCAATGCCAAACTTTTTTCTGCGCCGTCAACAGAGGGTGTCCATTCGTTAATAAACTTTAACAAATCTTCATCACCTGTAATGTCAATCGCAAAAGTAAATGTTTCGTCTAACTGCGGAAGCGAAGAAACAATTTCACCCGCCTGACAGTCGTAAACGTAGTTGTGATACCCGCCTTCTGAGTTCCAGTTGGCGGCAAGGTCGTGGTCTGCTTTCGCAATAAATGTGAAAGCGAACAGTGATGCTGTAAGTAAGAAGAACTTTTTCATTGTGTATATATTTTATTGGTTTGTGGTTACGCAAAAAATAAAAAACGGATCACTTCATTAGATATATTATATAATCTAAATGTTCTGCTTCCAATGAATTTTGTTGATTTTCCGAATACACTGTTTATCTTGATTGATTTGCGAATTTACATAAAATTTTTATAAATTTTTTCAATTTAAAGAGGGGATAGATTCAACAGCCAAAGTTATAACCTGTTTGTTCTAATGCGAACATAAAAATTATAACCGTTTTTAATTTACCACTATTTTATATCTGACTATGCCGTTTTTGCCGTGCAACAGCATTATGTACGCGCCACTAACGTCCGGTGCTGTGAATCCTTTGCTGATTTCTGCTGCATGCTTTTCCCATACTTTAAGCCCTTGCAGCGTATATAGCGTTGCAGTGTGACAG
>JAIRNR010000080.1 GCA_031257915.1 Bacteroidales bacterium | reverse complement strand
GATAATTCGCTGATAATGAATGGATTATAGGCGTAAATTTTTATAAATTTTCATCAAAAATAATCTTCATAAATGCCTTATAATCAATTGTTTAAAGATTTTAAATGCGTTGACCCTGCGTTGGACCTGTAAGAAGCACGAGTAACGAAAAATTTTCTTTATCTTTGAACAATAAGGGGACTGTCTCAAAAATGGTTTTTGGGACAGTTTCGTTGTTGTGATTTTGTGAGAAAAAAATATGAATAATTTCGGCTCGGAAAATATTTTAAAGCGATTTATGCCTTTAAGCGAATTAGTTTCGTTTATTGACTGGACGCCATTTTTTCATTTTTGGAATTTTAAAGGAATCTATCCTGCAATTCTTGAAAACGATGAGGCACGCAAAGTGTATGAAGCGGCTTTGACGGTACTTTGTGCGGCAGACGATATTGAAGTGTCGTGCATATTGCGTTTTTTTGATGCCCATGCCACGCAGGACGATAATATTGTTGTGAGAGTGCCGAGCGGATGTGCCTGCGGATGTGTACAGGTTTCAAGAGAGGTACAGTTGCCAATGCTTCGTCAGCAGGAAGAGGGGTCGCAGTACGAATGTCTCACCGACTTTCTACCCTTGAAAGGCAGTACGAAAATGGGGCTGTTTTGCGTGAAAGTGCAGGACCACAACAGACATACTGTTACCGATTCTGCTGCCGATAATGATGAATATACTCGCCTGTTGCGTGATGCCATTTGCGCCCGTTTTGCCGACGCCTGTGCAACATGGCTCGAAAAGCAGGCAGAAAAATATATTTCGGACAATGTAAAAATAATTCGTCCGGCATTCGGCTATCCCGCAAGTCCCGATCACTCACTGAAAAAAGATGTATTTGACATATTGCATATAGAGGAAACTGTTGGTGCAACACTTACCGAAAATTATTCCATAATTCCTTCAACTTCTATTACAGGGTTAATGATAGCACATCCGCAGGCGCATTATTTCGGTGTAGGTAAAATAGGCAAGGATCAATGGACTGATTATCGCCTCAGGCGCGGATTCAGCGAGCATGAAATGCAGAAATTACTGCCGTTGTGAGTACATATATTCGTAATACTTCATATAATCTCCACTTGTTACATTGCGCAACCATTCTTCATTTTCAAGATACCATTTTACAGTTATTTCCATTCCCTGTTCAAGAGTTACGGACGGTTTCCAGCCAAGTTCATTTTGCAGTTTAGACGAATCAATAGCATAGCGCAAATCGTGTCCGGCTCTGTCTTTTACAAAAGTTATAAGTTTTTCGGCGTATCCTTCTTCGCGCTCAAGCAGACGGTCGGAAATGCGGCAAAGCAACCGCACAAGGTCTATATTTTTCCTTTCATTATTGCCGCCGATATTATACGTTTCGCCATCTTTGCCTTTATGAAAAATAATATCAATCGCTTCAACATGATCGCCGACATACAGCCAGTCGCGCACATTTTCACCTTTACCGTAAATGGGCAGATTTTTATTCAGTTTAATATTATTTACAGTTAACGGAATAAGTTTTTCGGGGAATTGATAACTGCCGTAATTGTTCGAGCAGTTAGAAATCACAACAGGCAAACCGTAGGTGTGGTGATACGCACGCACTAAATGGTCGCTTGACGCTTTTGAAGCGGAATAGGGGCTGCGCGGGTCGTAAGGAGTAGTTTCGCTAAAAAGTCCGGTATCTCCAAGTGAACCGTAAACTTCGTCCGTGCTGACATGATAAAAACGTGAGATACTGCTTGTACGCGCAGCATTAAGCAGTGTTGCCGTGCCGACGATATTCGTTATTATAAATTCAAGAGGGTTTGTTATGGATCTGTCAACATGGCTTTCTGCTGCGAGATGTATCACTCCGTCAAAATGATATTTTTCAAAAAGTGCATTTACAAATGCGGCATCTGTAATATCGCCTTTTTCAAAAATATAATTCGGTTTACCCTCAATTTCACGCAAATTTTCAAGATTGCCTGCGTAAGTTAATTTATCAAGATTAACAACAGTTGTTTGCGGATATTTATTCACCCACCGGCGTACGAGATGTGAGCCGATAAATCCCGCACCGCCTGTAATAAGAATGTATTTCATATTATTTGTTTTTTTTGTGTACTAAAATCTGATTTCATGGTCTTACCCTGCAATCTGTTGTTTAATTTGCCTGTCCTTTGCGCGGAATACGGCAATTGTACCAACCACCGCCGCACATTACGCTTTTCATTATCAAATTCCACGCCGACCTTAATAACTTTTTTACCGGAAAGACTGTATTTTCCGGCGTAATCTCTTTCCTCAATTTGCCGCAATGCATCCTCAGCAGTACCGTTACCGTCAAGTTTAAATTCAAAAATGTAAATCAAATCCTTAAACTCCAGCACCGCGTCGGGACGACCGACAGCGTAATGAGGCTCCACCGCGACACGTTGCCCCATAAGCGCAAATAAAATATAAAAAACCGTTTGGTAATGTTTCTCCGTCTTGTTTTCAAGATCGTAACTGAATCCGGAAAAGAAAACTTGCAGGCGTTGCATAAAAGTATCTACCTGTTCACCAAGCAAGTCATTAACAAAATTATTATAATCAATCTCTGTCAATTC
>JAIRNR010000072.1 GCA_031257915.1 Bacteroidales bacterium | reverse complement strand
AACAGGAAACGGATGCAGTCGTTAAGCACGAGGACGCAGCGCAGGCAAAACAGGAAACGGACGCAGTCGTTAAGCACGAGGACGCAGTGCAGGCAAAGCAGGAAACGGACGCAGTCGTTAAGCACGAGGACGCAGCGCAGGCAAAACAGGAAACTGAAAAAGTGAAGCCGCGTCTTACATCAACATTAAAAAAACAGATTGAAATTGCGCTTGATTCCGCTTATTTATTCCGCAGCGAAAGAAAATTTTACGAAGCACATCTGCAATACGCAAAAGTAAAAAGCATATATCCTCAGGCAGAAATAGCAGCAGATATTGAAAAAAATCTTACGGACGTTGTGGAACAGTTTTTAAACAAAGCGCAGTATCAACTTTGGATAAACAAACCGCTTGTGTCCGACAGTCTGTATCGTTTTGCAGTGTATCTGTGTGATAATTATCAGGTATCAACAAATGCGGAAATCACCGTTCTGTTTGAAAATTATCTTCTTAAAAGAAAAGAAGTGCTGTGCCGTCAATTTGCACTTGCTGCAACGGCAGAGGAAAAGCGGGCAATCCGCCTGATGGAGTACGGTAAATTAAGCGAGGGGCTTACCACGCTCAAACGTTTAAAAGCGGAGATAGAAACACAGGACTGTTCTCTTGACACAAGCGTTTTAATGCGGCAAATCAGAGCGGGGGACAGTATGCAGCGGAGTTTGCGGCAAAGACTGTTCCGACAGCCGGACGATATTAAAAATCCGTTTATCTTTCCATTAAAATTAAAGCCGGAAATGGCAGGAAGTTTTTGCGAATTGCGCAGTAACCATTTTCACGGCGGTGTGGACTACCGCACTGGTCAAAAAGAGGGGTATGCCGTTCGGGCAATGGCGAAAGGAAAAATCGTACGTGCGGCAGTTACGGAAAAAGGTTACGGCAAGGCATTGTATATTCAGTACGATAATGGCTATCAAAGTGTATATGGACATCTGCAAAAATTTAGCGGCAAGGCAGAAAAGTTTGTACGCAAAGAACAGAAGCGGACAGGTAGCGAATATGTGAATATTACAGGGCTTGATATTCCCGTAAAGAGTAAACAGAAGGTGGCTGTTTCGGGCAATACGGGAAGCAGTGAGGGTCCGCACCTGCATTTGGAAATACGCAATTCTGCTGTATATGAGAGCGAAGTAATGCTGTATAATCCGCAAAAATATTTTTCCGTTAAAGATGAAATCGCGCCGAAGTTTCACGCTGTCGGAATCTACAATATAAAGAATACAGGACATTTTACGGAAGTTGCCTGTGGGGGCAATATATCTGCAAATTATTACTTTACGGAAACGCTGCCCGACACGCTGTTTCTACATTCGGGTAATTACGGTTTCGGGCTTTCCGCACTCGACAGTATGAATGATGAGCCGTTCCATTACGGACTTTACCGTCTTTGCTTTATGATTGACAAAGACACTCTCGCTTATTATTCGTTAGATGCCATGCCGTTCTCAATATCGGAAAAAGCGGCATTGCATACCGACGGCGAATTTTACCGCAGGTATAAAAAGCGTATGGAAAAGTCTTTTATTGAACCGCAAAATATAGTATATTCGCCTTACTGTATAATAAATAACGATGGAACTTATTTTTTGCGGCCCGGCACTGTCTATTTGCTGACAATTACGGGCAGTGATTATAACGGTAATACTGCTGTATTACGGCAGTGGATTAAGATTTTTGGGCTTTAAGATTTCTGTCCGACCTATAACCGATTCGGCATTTCTGCCTGCACCTGTAAAGATACCACACAAGTAATGACACTCCAAAGCAATCAGGTTAAGATACTTGTTGAATCTAATTCGCCAATGGTAATAAAAGGAACGCAGTAACGTCAAACCGTCAGAACGGAAGATCGTCCGCAGCAGCTGCAACCGCATCTGCGGGAACAGTTTCGGCTGCAATCGGAGCGGATACCGGTGTTTCGGCAGGAACAGGAGCAGCCGTAACCGCAGGAGCATTTCCGTAATTATTTCCATTATTTCCGCCCGCATAACCGGCATTTGCGTTATACCCCCCCGCATTGACATTCTCTCCGTGCTTCACTATTTTCCACGCTTTAATATCGCTGTACCAGCGATCGTTATGCTCGCGGCTTTCAAGATCAAAATGAACATCAAGTAATGCCCCGATTTGCATTATAGAGGGATCCTGAATAGCGCGGTCCCCCCAAACAGTAATACATATTTTTTTTGCATATTGTCCATCTGTTTCAAAGATGTATTCCTGTCTTTTCCAGGGACCGTTTCTCCCTTCACCTGTTTGTGGCTCTCTAATTTGCACCAATTTTGCCGTAAATTCCATAATATATTTGTTTAATAGTTTTTATAACGGGCAAATTTAACAAAAAAATCGGAAAATTTACGTATATTCGCATGATGTGTGTAAATTCGGTATAATGCTTTCTAAACAGTCAACAGTTCTGACTTTTCTTATGCCGTTTCTTCTGGTGTCTTTACATGCAGCAGAATCGGCATGGATTCGGCAGACAATACAAAATAACAGTGACAATGTCGCAAGTGTGGGCGCAGATACGGTGCCTGAAAAGGTAATTGATATTGATTCCATCTTTTATTCATCTTCATTCAGAGAACGCAAAATTGTTGATTTTTTGCATGTAGGTACAAAAATAATCCCGGATAAATATCTTTATGAAATTAGAAAAGACGGCTTCTACAGGTACATGCCCAGCATGTCGCTTTCGCAAAAGAAAGTTGACGAACAGTTGCTCGTCTCTGCCGACAGAGTAAAATCCTGCACAAAGATAGCGTGGAGGCAGCCGAAGGAGTATATTTTGAGCAGTGATAAGACGAAAGTTGTATTCATGTTTGATATAGAAAGGATTTACAGATTTTCAATTAGATACTACGCAGTATTGTGGGATATGGAAAAAGATTCGGGATTCGTTCTCGGCAGTGGAATCAGCACCGGCATACGCGGTAAAATTACCGTTAACAATAATATAACAGGTCGCAGTGAGGAAAAAATATCAAATGTGAAATTTTCTCCCGATAATAAAAAAGTATCTTACATTTTTAACAACAATCTGTACTACTATGATTTGGACGAAGAAAAACATGTTGCGGTAACTTTGAACGGAAAAAAGGAAGGCGTGATAAATGGTCGTTTCGACTGGGTTTACGAGGAAGAATTTCAATACGGCAATCGTGATTACAACGCATATATATGGAGTCCGAACTCAACATCAATTGCATTTTTAAGTTTTGACGAAAGCAATGTAAGAGAAGTATTTACCGAAATATGGGGGGGCATTTACACAAGTATCAATTCCTATAAGTATCCCAAAGCAGGTTTTGCCGCGTCAAAAGTTTCCGTAAATCTTTATAATCTTAACGATACGCTTATATTTCCGATTATTTTCAGAAAAAACGACAATGTGGAATATGTTTTTAATTTTGAATGGAGTAACGATCCCGATGAATTTCTTGTTTACACGTTAAACCGCGAGCAAACGGATTTTAAAGTATATGCAGTCGCCGTCCCCTCCTCATTTTCACGTCTTATCTATTCGGAAAAGGAAGCCGATTATTCGGTAACATATAACAAGAAACTGATATTTCTGAACGATTCGCAACAGCATTATTTTGTGATTTCCGACCGTAGCGGTTATAATCATATCTACCTGTACAATACCGACGGCACCCCTTTAAAAGTTATTGAAGGAGGACGCCACAATGTGGAAAAGATATATGGTATAGATGGGAAAAGGAAGCGGATATATTATCAGGCATCATATTCAAAGCCGTATAACCGTGAAATATTTTGGGTTGATTTCAGTGGTGATACGCAAAAACTTGTTGCTCCGGAAGTTCAGGAAAGAGGCGGATGGAACGATGCGTATTTTAATGAGGATTTTACCGAAATGCTTCTTATTCATTCAACGATAAATACTCCGAGTACATACTACTATTACACGATTAGCGACACCGGAGAGTTTTTAATAAACATAGTAGAAGACAACGAAAGGCTGAAACAGACGCACGCAGAGTATGGTTTTGTAGATGTTAATATCAGTACGCTTAAAATACGCGGAAATGATTCTTTGTATTACTTTATAATGAAACCGCGGGAGTTGGAGAAAGGGAAGAAGTATCCGCTCCTCGTTTATACTTACGGCGGACCGGCAATTCAGTCTGTGCGCAATGGTTATCCCACTATTGAAGAAAGTGCGTATCTGTGGAGCCAGTATCTTGTTTCCAAAGGATATATTGTTGCCTGTATTGACAAAAGAGGCAGCCCGGGCAGGAGTCGGGATTTTGCGAAGTGTACGTATAAGCGGCTTGGTCAGTTGGAAATGGAAGATGAATTTACGGCAGCCCGATTTTGGGCGTCGTTGCCGTATATTGATTCTTCGCGTATAGGAATATGGGGATGGAGTTATGGGGGATACCTTGCATCTCTTTGCCTTTTTAATGACAGTACTCCGTTTAAATTGGCGATGGCAATGGCGCCTATTTCCGACTGGCGTTTTTACGATAATATATATGCGGAGCATTATATGGGCTTTCCGCAAACGAATGAAGACGGTTATAACCGTGCTTCGCTTTTGAATAAGACATCCAAACTTAAAGGAAAATATTTTCTTGCTCACGGTACAAATGACGATAATGTGCATTTTCAGCATACAATGGAACTTGTTGCGTCTTTGCAGAAAGAGGGGAAATTTTTTGATCTTTTAGTATTTCCGAATCAAAATCACTATTTGAGAGGTGGAAATTCGGAGGAACTGCTTTACAGAAAAATGACAGACTTTTTAATAAAAAATTTATAATTATATGAAGAATATTATTATTGCAGTGATTTTACTGTGTGTGTCTTTTTCTTGCAGTACACCCTCAGTGAAGCAGACGCATTTTGACAAAATTGCGCTTTCAGGGTTTCTCTCCCTGTCAAACGATACGACTTTTGTTTCTATTTTTGATTATTTCCCTGAAATTGTTGCCGCAGACAGCGTAACATTTTCCTGCGTTGATAATGTTTTTGATGATGAAAAAGATGATGTTCTGCCTGCGGCTGTTTTCTATCCCGACAGCGGTGTCGTATGCATTGTGTCATTTAATATTGTGCCGCGAATCAGCATTATGAATGTTTGGGAAAAAGGTGAAAAGGGGAGTATCGTTGTGATAAATAAAAAAATATCGGACGACTGGAATAACGCGCCGGTGCTGGTGACAAGTGATTTTAATGACGGCGTCTTTTCGGTGCGTTGCGTCAGAAGCAATGTGGAAAATTTTGTTGTACTTTGGCAGAACACTGTTCTTGACAGCAATTTTTATGTTCTCGGCGATTCTTCAATTGATATAAAAATCCCCGGCAATGCTAACCGCAGGCAGCGTTCCTGTATTCGCATTATATCATCCAACAGACATGGTATTTCAAATGATTTATTTGTTCCCCTTACTTACGGACAGGTTATTTCAAAACCGCACCAGTTAAACCGTGCCGATAAACAGGGAATGATAATGTACTTCCTGATGATAGACCGCTTTAACAATGGTTGCAAGGAAAATGACGTACCTGTGAACGACACAATGGTTTTATCAAAAGCAAACTATTATGGCGGCGACTTGCAGGGCGTTATAAACAAAATAAAAGGCAGTTTTTTTGATTCTCTCGGAGTAAATACGATATGGCTTTCGCCTGTTTCGCAAAATCCTTATGATGCGTGGGGATTATTTCCCAACCCGCAGACAAAGTTTTCCGGGTATCACGGATACTGGCCCCTGTACAATACTCAGGTTGATTTTCGGTTCGGCGACAACACTGTTTTCAAAAACTTAATAAATCACGCGCATAAGCGTAAGATGAATGTAATTCTTGACTATGTTGCAAATCACGTTCATATAAGCAGTCCGACCTATCGGCAACATCCCGATTGGGTAACGCCCGATACGACTCCCGACGGCAGACCTAACTTTGAACTTTGGGACGAATTTCGTTTAACTACGTGGTTCGACCGCCATATCCCCACACTTGACCTCGAACGTCCCGAAGTTACGGACGCAATGACCGATACGGCTCTTTACTGGATGGATAATTACTCTCTCGACGGTTACCGTCACGACGCAACAAAACATATTCCCGAAATTTACTGGCGTACGCTTGTAAAGAAAATGAAACAGCGTTATCCGAACCGCAGCATATATCAAATAGGTGAAACATACGGCAGTCCCGACCTTATAGACAGGTACGTAAAAACAGGTATGCTCGACGCACAGTTTGATTTTAATCTTTATGACGCAATTATATGGACTCTTGCTGATAACTGGTCAAACTCAGCTTCAATGGAGAGAATTGTTAATGTTCTCGGCGAAAGTTTACGCACTTACGGCTACCATAATCTGATGGGTATTATATCGGGAAATCAGGACCGTCCGCGTTTTATTTCGCTTGCCGGCGGCTCGTTAAAACCGAATGAGGACAGCAAAGTTGCCGGATGGACACGCGAAATAGATGCCGGCGACAGCGTTTATTCACACAGCCGTTTAAAAATGTTACACGCATTTATGATGACTCTTCCCGGTATTCCCTGTATTTATTACGGTGATGAATACGGAATGCCCGGTGCAAACGACCCCGATAACCGCCGTATGATGCAATTTTGCAACTATACTCCAATGCAGCAGGATGTATTAAACAGCATACGCTCTTTAATATCATTAAGAAAATCAAATCTGGCACTTATTTACGGCGATCTTGTACCACTTTTTGTTGACAGAGATGTTATTGTTTATGAGCGTGTATATATGGGCAAATACGTTATAACGGCACTTAACAAAGGAATAAATCCGCGCAATATCAGCGTAAAGGAAGTATTGTCGGGGAAAGAAATTGCTATTGATATTCAGGCTGACAGTTACAGTATAATTAAGAATTAAGCGGGTAAATGATGAAGGTATCTGTTATTGCTGTGCTGTTATTATGTGTGTGCGCCTTTCAAGCGGAGGCGCAGAATGCCGTTGACAAAAAGGGGCGAAAACAGGGCTATTGGAAAACGGCAGATACTTCGCGCATACTTAACTACGAAGGTAATTTTAAAGATGATATGCCTGTCGGTGATTTTACATATTACGACCGCAATGGACGCGTTAAGGCGCGGGCATTATATTTTCGCGGCGGATATGCATCTTTCAATACTTTCTACAACGACAGCGGAAAAGTATTTATGACCGGTTATTATCTTGATAAACAAAAGGACAGTACATGGAAATATTACAGAGGAAGCACGCTTATAAAAGAGGAAAATTACAGACAGGGGCAATTTAACGGTTTTACGCGGCTTTATGACTATAATGGTGTGCTTCTTGAAATACAGCAGTGGTACCGCGGACTTCGCAATGGTATCTGGTGGAGCAGACAGGAGAAAGGTTTTCAAACGGTAACGTATAAAATGAACAGGTCGGAAGGAAATTATACCGCACTTTATCCCGACAGTTCGCTTTGTGTAACAGGATTATACGGCGATGGTCTTAAAGAGGGAGAATGGAAATTTTACTTTGACGGAGGAAGTAAAGACAGCACAGGGTCACTCTATAAAATTAATCTGTACCGGCAGAATAAATTGCTGTCGTGCCGCCTGTTTCTTGTAATAGAGAGTGCGCCGTATAACGGAATATTGCAGGAAATAAATATTGATACTGTTGTAATAGTTATGCGCAGTGCGGGCGGCAAAGCGGAAATTTTCACAAATTCCGGCAAACGGCTGCAATGCAGAGAAAAATATGAGAACATTTGCAGTATCCTTGACCTTGATTATTTTTTCAACGCATCTCCGGGTGTGTTTGTTGCATACAGATATATTAGCGGATTATCGGAAGAAGAAGATGACCGTGCATTATTACAATTAAAAACAGCAACTCCTTTTCCCGTATATTTGGATAAGGAGGGTATAGAAACAGTTAAAAGTACTTTAAGTGGTGAATAGATCTTTTAAAACAGCATGCTTTTTGCTCTGTTGCTCTTTTACATTTGCGCAAAGCGGCGGAGCGTCATTTTCATTTGTTGATATGGGACTTTCCGCACGTGTCGCGTCCCTTGGCGGAGAGGCAATTACGGCTGCGGACAACGATATGGGTAACGTGCTTTTCAATCCGTCATTGCTCAATGCGCAAATGCACAACAATCTTTCATTTTCGTTTGTAAATTATTTTTCAGGTATAAATTACGGCACAGTGTCGTATGCACGCAATTTCAAACATGTGGGCAATCTCGCTTTTCATATACAGTACGCAAACTACGGTTCAATTATCGTAACCGATGTTATGGGAGGCGAGCATGGCAGCGCAACTGCAAACGATATTGTACTTGTTTCGGGCTGGGGAAAAAATATTATTGATTCACAGTTTACTTTAGGTGCAAACTTAAAGTTGATGTTTTCGCAAATACATAATTATTTCGGAATGGCTCTCGGAGTAGATGTTTCGGCAACATATACTCTTGCCAACAGAATGTTTGCTGCTTCACTTTTACTGCGCAATATCGGCGGCTCACTGAAATCCTACACAGGCGACGGTTTCGACTGGATGCCGTTTGAAATTTCCATTGCTCTTTACGGTAAAATTCCACACGCACCTTTCAGAATATTTTTTGAAATAACGAATTTGCAGAAATGGAAATTAAATTACGATAATCCGTATGCGCAAATAGATATGGAAACAGGCGAGCGGATTAAAATGTCAAAAACAAAATCGTTTTTTGATAATCTTGCGCGTCATTTAGTACTTGGTGTGGAAGTAATTCCGTATAAGCATATTTATCTCCGTGCCGCATACAATTACAATCGCGGTGCGGATTTGGTTAACAGCGACAAACCCGGAATGGTGGGCTTTTCGTGGGGCGCGGGATTTAATATTCGGGGCTTTGATTTAAGTTATGCGCGGTCGTCATTCTATCGTCTCGGCTCGCCGAATTACATCACATTAAATGTAAATTTAAACTCATTTAATAAAAAACGTTAGCAAAAAATCCTGTTTTGCAATTATGTTTTCAAATATTGTAGATAAAATTTCATGGGACAGCGTTTCGGACTGCATTTGCTCGCAAACGGCAAATGATGTTTCACGTGCTTTGAGTGCGGTACGTGCCGGAGAATATTTGACCGTTGAACATTTAAAAGCACTTGTTTCACCTGCTGCCGCCGGTTTTATTGAAGAAATGGCTCTGCTTTCGCAGCAAATTACGCAAAGGCGTTTCGGGAAAACAATTCAATTTTATATTCCTCTCTATTTAAGTAATGAATGTACCAATCACTGTGTCTATTGCGGTTTTAACCGCAATAATAAAATAGTCCGCAAGACACTTTCGGATAAGGAAATTCTGTCGGAAGCGCGTGTATTGAAAGAAATGGGTTACGAGCATATTTTGCTTTTAACAGGCGAAAGTCCGGTACATGTGGGAGTCGATTATATTGAAAATGCTATGCGGTTGCTGCAGCCGCATTTTGCACAACTTTCACTGGAAGTAATGCCGCTTGATGTATCTGACTATGTCCGTCTGCGTTCCTGCGGACTGCACGCTGTTTACGTTTATCAGGAAACGTATAATAAAAATCGTTACGGTATTTATCACCCTGCCGGACGGAAGCGCGACTATTCGTGGCGCGTCGATACGCAGGACAGACTGGGGATTGCGGAAGTTCACAAAATTGGTCTCGGCGCACTTCTCGGACTTGAAAATCCGCGTACGGAAATGGTTTTTATTGGTAAACATTTACGATATTTGCAAAAAAAATATTGGAAAAGCAAATACGCACTTGCGTTTCCGAGAATGTGTCCGCATGCCGACCCTGCTGTTGCGGCGGCTTCATGCGGCGGTGCGGTTACAGGTTTTACTCCGCAATATACGATAGACGATAAACTTTTTGTTCAGATTATTTTGGCGATGAGGCTGTTTGACAGTGATGTGGAAATTTCACTCACTACGCGCGAAAGTCCGGCTTTCCGCAATGCAATGATACCGCTCGGCATAACGTCGTTAAGTGCCGGTTCGCATACTGAACCCGGGGGGTACAGCAAGCAGTCGGACGAGTTGCCGCAGTTTGATACTAACGATAACAGAAGTGTTTCCGAACTTGCGGCATCCGTACGCACAGCAGGTTACGAAGTTGTAATGAAAGACTGGACGGATTTTGATTATAACGTATGAATTTAGAACGGTATATAAGGCAGACATCTCTCGCAGAGACAGGCAGAGAGAAACAGATCAAATTGCGTCAATCGCACGCATTGCTCGTTGGTATCGGCGGAATCGGAGGTACGGCAGCATTATATCTTACCGCAGGCGGTATTGGAAAAATTACCATTGTGGATAATGATACGGTGGCACTTCATAATTTACAGCGGCAGATACTTTACCGGACATCTCAAACAGGACAGAGTAAAATTGACTGTGCGCGTGAATTGCTCGAACAGCTGAATCCTGACGTAGAATTTAATTTCATAAATACGCGTTTTACTCCTGAAAATGCTCTGTCAAT
The DNA here is from genome assembly GCA_031257915.1 of Bacteroidales bacterium. Lineage (GTDB taxonomy): Bacteria > Bacteroidota > Bacteroidia > Bacteroidales > P3 > JAIRNR01. The sequence continues at coordinate 4,880 of JAIRNR010000072.1, read as the reverse complement.
AATACAGGGCTGTGATATTATTGTTGACGGCAGCGATAATCCCGCATTAAGATATTTATTGAATGATTTAAGTGTCGGTTTGGATATTCCGTACGTATTCGGAAGTATTTATCACTTTTACGGTCAAGTATCGGTATTTAACAGCAAACCCGACAGTGCAACTTACCGTTGTCTTTATCCGCAGGAAGAAGACGCGCTTGAACATTTTAAAACATTCCGTCCGGGTGAATTCGGCTGCCTGCCGGGTATTATTGCCACGCTTGAAGTAAACGAAACGGTAAAGACACTTTGCGGTTTCGGCGAAAATCTTCAAAATCGTCTTTTAACTGTTGATTTACTTGCTCCGTCTTTTAAAACGTACTCAATAATTCCGTCGGCTCAGGAACGTTGCCGTGCTTTGGAAAATTACAATCGTTTAAAAACACAGGTTTAAACAACAGTGCAGGCGCGATACCAGGGTCAACGCATTAAAAATTATGTAATAGTGTTAATCAGCAATATAAAAATAATTAAATTGAATATTTATGACACTTGAGCAGATACTTATTCCGCAGGTAATAAAAGCGGTAAAAGAACTTTTTGCTGCAGATATTACCTGTGCGCAGGTACAGTTGCAAAAAACAGTAAAGAATTTTCAGGGCGATATTACGCTTGTCGTTTTTCCGTTTGTAAAATCAGCACGAAAAAGTCCCGATGAAACAGCACGGATAACAGGTGAATGGCTTGTGGCGAATGTACCGTTGGTAAGGGCATTTAACGCCGTTAAAGGCTTTTTAAATCTTGAAATTGAGGATAAATATTTTGTGGACGAATTGCAGGCTTTCGCGCAAAACGGAGTGGAAAGTGAATTGCGCGGCGGCAGCAGCAGTACGGCGGACAGCTGCGCCGTTAAGACGACAGTAATAGAATATTCATCGCCTAATACTAATAAACCTCTGCACCTTGGGCATATCCGTAATAATTTGCTCGGCTGGTCTGTTTCGGAAATTGTTAAGGCGGCGGGTAAAAATGTTGTTAAAGTAAATCTTGTTAATGACAGAGGTATCCATATTTGTAAATCAATGCTTGCATGGCAAAAGTGGGGTAGTGGTGAAACGCCCGAAAGCAGCGGTATTAAAGGCGATCATCTCGTTGGAAAATATTATGTGGTTTTTAATCAAAAACTGTCGGAACAAATAAAGGAAGCGGCTTCTGCCGGTACGCCTGAAGATGAAGCCGAACGTAATGCTCCGCTTATGAAAGAGGCGCGGGAAATGCTGCTGAAATGGGAGCAGGGCGACACTGAAACGATTGCGCTTTGGAAACGTATGAACGAATGGGTTTACGCGGGTTTTGATGAAACATATCGTAAACTCGGTGTTGATTTTGATAAAATTTATTACGAGTCCGAAACATATCTGCTCGGCAAGGAAATTGTGCGGAAAGGCTTGGAACAGGGTGTTTTGTACAAACGTGAGGATGGTTCCGTCTGGGCTGATTTACGTGACGAAGGATTAGATGAAAAACTGTTACTGCGTAAGGACGGCACATCTGTTTATATGACGCAGGATTTGGGTACGGCACTGCTGCGCCACGATGAGTGGAAAGCGGACGAGCTTGTCTATGTCGTGGGCAATGAGCAAAATTATCATTTTGATGTTCTGAAACGTGTGTTGCGTAAACTCGGCTATAAATGGGCGGAAAAAATCACCCATCTCTCTTACGGAATGGTAGAATTGCCGAACGGTAAAATGAAATCGCGTGAAGGCACCGTTGTCGATGCTGATGATCTTATTGCGGCGATGACCGGCACTGCCCGCGAAACGACCGAAGCACTCGGTAAGGCAGCAGCGGACGAAACACTGTATCGGGCTATTGCTCTCGGCGCATTAAAATATTTTATCTTAAAAGTGGATCCTGTTAAAAATATGCTCTTTAATCCTGAAGAAAGTATTGATTTTAACGGAAACACAGGTCCGTTTATTCAATATACACATGCACGAATATGTTCACTGTTGCGTAAGGCGGAAGAAGCAGGAACAGATAATTTGAGTGATAATGCGGCTGGCGAAATGAATATTTCGGAAAAGGAAAAACTTCTCGCTTCGCTGCTTTTATTATATCCTCAAGCGGTGGCGCAGGCTGCCGAACAGTTCAGTCCCGCACTTATAGCAAATACAATTTACGAAATAGCAAAGGAGTTCAACGGTTTTTATCAGGAAACGCCTGTATTAAAAGAGGAAAACCACACTCTAAAACATTTTCGCTTAACAATTTGCGTCAAGACAAGAGATGTTTTAAAGCATGGTTTAAGTCTTTTGGGGATTGTTGCCCCTGAGAGGATGTAGGAGGTGTGATGGCAACAAAACAGTAGCCACCGCTGCAAGTACTAATGATTTTTTTATGCTTCTTTATAGTGTTTGGCTGCCCACGAAATCATATTTTTACCGTACTCCATTGCGTCTTGGACGATTTTATAGCCCAATTCGCCGTCATAGCCAAGATACAGGTGCAGAGTATTATACGCACTCTGCAAAGGGCGAGTCATTTTTTTGTCTTTCTTGTAAACAGCGTTTTTGTAATCGTTAAAATCTTTACGATGTCCTTGTTTTTTAACGTCAAGTACACCATCAAGTGCAATAAGCACGCCCTTCCAAGCGGTATCTCCCGCCATTCTAACATATTTAGGGTCGCTGTAATAACCGCCATCTTTTTCAGCTTTCGTAGATAAAATTTCACGAGCGTTATCTAAATAACGCTGCGCCTCTTTTATCGGATTTTTATGAACTCTTGCCATATATTTGTTTTTGATTTTATGATGAGTAAACTACAATTTTCATTGTACAAATTTAACAATTTTTCGCTCTTTTTTCTTTTATCGCTGATTTTTTGAAATTATAACAAAGCCTTTTCACATTCTTACACCGTATTGAGTTTTTTGCTAATTTTGTGTGAAATCAAAAACAAGAAAGGCAACATGAATACAGATGATATTTGGGTTTCCGTAGAAAAATTGACAAAATCATACCTTGCGTTAAATCTTCATGAGGATATTGATTATGACAAGTTTTATCTATACTCAATTGTTACTCATTCTACTGCTATAGAGGGTTCTACGCTAACGGAAAAGGATACGCAGATGTTGCTGGACTATGGTATTACGGCACAGGGAAAGCCATTGTTACATCATTTGATGAATAAGGATTTAAAAACTGCGTATGATTATGTTATAGCGATGGCAAAAGAGAAACGACCTCTAACAGTGGATTTTCTTAAAAAACTGAACGGTCTTGCAATGAAATCTACCGGTTCGGAAGTAAGCGTAATGGCAGGCAATTTTGATTCTTCCAAAGGAGATTTTCGTTTATGTTCTGTCAGGGCTGGTATTGACGGTAAGTCGTATATAGCATATCAAAAAGTACCGTCAAGAACGGAGGAACTTTGTGTTGCTTTAAATGAGAGGTTAAAAGACTTTGAAAAAAAGAGTTTACGACAGCAATATGAGATAAGTTTTGATGCGCACCTTGACCTTGTTACTGTTCATCCATGGGTTGACGGTAATGGGCGTACTTCACGACTGCTGATGAACTTCTTACAATTTTATCAAGGACTTGTACCGATAAATATAAGGAAAGAGCATAAAGGGGAATATATTGAGACTATTATGAAATTTCAAGACACTGAAGACAGAAAACCATTCCATCTATTTATGACAACACAACTCGCCTGTTTTCTAAAAGCAGAAGTACAGTCAACTCAAAATCATTAGTGTTGCGTTAATTATAAAATCAGAGATTAAGAGTCGATTTTTGGTAAGGTATTCGGGACTTTTCCTGTTGGAATCAGCTACTGAAAATGTTGTTTTGACAACTGTCAAACTGCGATAGTTTACGTGATTTGTGCATTTTGACGGATGCTCATTCCAGTAAATCTTACCGTTTGGGCTTTGAAAATTTCCACTATCTCGCGAGCGAATGCACAACGAGATTACAGAATTTTCGAGGAATTTGCCGCCATAATGATTGCCAAAGCGCAAAAGTAATGCTTTATACCGAAAAAATTCGTGAAATCCGTTATTACGATGTAGAACAGAGAGTTTATATTTTTGACAAATGATTTCTCTTCCAATGCACTGATAATAACGGAACCTTACCGTAAAAAATGGAGTATAGAGTTGTTTTTCAAATGGATAAAACAACATTTGAAAATCAAATCGTTTTGGGGAACGACCGAAAATGCAGGTAAATAATGATTTTTAGTTATTAAATATTTGTTTGTTATTTTACATTTTCCTTCGCTTTACACCTCTTCCTTTTAAACTGTTACTTGTGGCGGAGGGGGAAAAAGGACTACGGAACGACCGCCGCCCGGAACCCGAAGGCGTCGATATAGTCGCCAGGATTGGTGCCGCCGTGACAGCCCAGCGAACAGTAGTACGGGTTACCGTTCCAGTAACCACCGCGATAAACACGGTAGGAAAAGGGAGAGGAAGCGGCAGACACACCGTCCTGACCGCCTGTATAATCATATTGATACCAGTCCAAACACCACTCCCACAAGTTACCGCTTATGTCATATAAGCCCACCTGATTCGGGGCTTTTTTCCCTACTTCGTGTACGTGCCTGCTACCCGCACTACCCGCACTATTGAAATAGTACCATGCTATTAGATTTAGCTTTGTGTCATCATACGACGACGTATTCGGAGCAGCCGTCATTACAATTGGGCTCGGATAATGGCTGTTTGCCGCTTTTCCACCATTGGTGTCAGTCGCACAACCTCCGTAATACCACTGACCTAAAGTCGGTAACATCCCACCTAACCATATACTGTAAGCCATTCCACCATACCAACTTACATTACTACACGCATAATTGTTATTGTGGGGACTCTCACCATT
>JAIRNR010000066.1 GCA_031257915.1 Bacteroidales bacterium | reverse complement strand
TTGCCATACATAACTCTGCACGTATTCACCATTTCCATACGTTGCTGTTTCGGGTATGGAATCTATTTTTGTATCGTCTGCTAATAAACGCACTACATATTTCTTATCATCTGTTTTGCCTTCACTACCATTCCATTTCAAGAATTTTTCAATTTTATACTGAAACGTTTCGCCAACGTAGTAATAATATATATCCGACTTTTTACGTGCTTCCTGATTTTCGGGATAAAAATCAAGTTTGTAATAATTACTAACCACTACACCACCCTCCTGCGACTGACTTTGACCATTTTCTGTTTTTGCTATACAGCACAGAACGACCGGACAATTTGATGCTCCCAAAGAACCTAAATCACTTACTGATGATTTAGCTTGTATATAATCCGCAAGGGTTCCTGTTATGGTTAAACGGAATTTACCGTCTTCGCCTTTTGTCATCAGGTGTTTATTTTCTTCCCACCCTCCAAGTGGTATTTCTTTGTCGCCGTCACCCTGTTTATCGCACCATTTATATTTATACCATAAATGCAGATACATGACAGACTCTGAGGCTAAATCGTTGCCATTAGGGTCGTACGTAATAACTATTTCCCCCGAATTGTACAGAGTGAGAATATTTTCGGAGAATGAAAAACTTCCCCCGCTAACTTCTCCTGCATTTGCCTTAGTAAACATTCCCGCAAAAAGCAGAAACATAACGAACGGTAATAAATTTGACCTTTTCATAGCTATATAGTTTTTAATTATTTTATCTAACAACAACCTTACCCCGACCGCCGCCAACTTCAAGAATACACGCACCCGCCTTTAAGCCGCTAACATCTATCGCCCTTACCACTACCAACGCCCAAACTCAAAACCGCTCTGCCCCGTACATCAAATATTTTATATTTGGTCGAGCCGCTGCCGGAAACTTCCACATTCAGCGCACCACCATCGTAATAACTTCCGTTATTCCATACCCGCGTATTTTCATCTGTTTTAATCAATTGTAATTCGGGCAGATTTTCGCCCAACGCATTTTTGACATATTTCCGGTCGGTATTATTCACACTTTTGCTCGTAATTATACTTGTGCGGCAATATACAGTGCCGTTATAATCTTTTAATCCTGCCGTGCCTTGTTCCGCATGAAACGTCAATATTAAAGGTAGCGGCACAACAGATACTGTCGGCTCAGTTATAATAATCTGTGCTCTTAGAAATGCTATTCCAAAGAAATTTAAAAAAAGCAAAAAGGTAAATATTTTTTTCACCTGCACCAAGTTTAATATCTTAATTGACTTGCCAAAACTTATATCGTTGATTTTCAATAGCATATCTTTCTATATTTTGCCGAAATATAGTCATATACTGCTGATAATCAGTATTTTTGCGATTTACACGTACTTACTTTGCTTTAATTCTGCAAGTTAAAAAAAATATATGAATTATTTTCATTACGTATTTTATTCAGAATGATAATTACTCCGAAAGTTCAATTAGAAAAACTTCAAGTGTACCCTTCCAGGGTCAACGCATTAAAATTTTAATTCCCTTATTTACAGATGTTTATAAATCTGGTTTTTGCCAAATTATGAAATATTTCCGTGTGTAACTTGCTGATGAACACTACTATATACTTTTTAATGCGTTGACCCTGTGTACCCTTCGCAACATCTTGTAAAATTACATCAAAAACCGTATCTTTGCGCCCGGGGTAAGTCTTGTACGACTGGCTCCCACCTATCCCCCCAGGGTCGGAAGGCAGCAAGGGTACGAGTGGTTGAGCGGTGCGATGCAATACGCTTGCCCCTTTTTTTGATTTACAACAATAATGGCAGCGGTAAAATTTGACGATATAAAGAAACATTTCGCAGGTAAAAAATTTTCGCCTGTTTACCTTTTAAATGGTGAAGAAGATTATCTTATTGATGTTATAACAAAAAAATTTGAAAACGAAATTTTAGATGAAAGTCAAACCGAATTTGATCTCCATATTTACTACGGTCTTGATCTGAAAAAATCGGTTCCTTACAGTTTTAACGATGTTATAAAATCGTGTACCGCATACCCTCTCACAGGGTCGCATCAGGTTATAATTATAAAAGAGGCGCAAAATATTTCAAAATGGGATTCGCTTGAACTTTATGCAAAAAATCCTGTTCAATCAACAATTCTCGTTATTTGCTACAAGTACGGAAAAGTTGATAAGCGAAAAACATTTTATAAAAATATTGAAAAGACAGGAGTAATATTTCAGTCCGATCCATTGCAGGAAAGGCAGTATCCCGCATGGATTGAAAATTATCTCAAAGAACAGAAATATAAAATTAATCCCACCGCGTTGCGTTTTCTGTTAGACGCTGTTCCGCGAAATTTAAATCTTATAGTGAACGAACTTCAAAAACTCGTGCTTAATATTCCGCAAGGCAATGAAATTGACGAAAAAGATATTGCCGACTATATAGGCATAAACAGAGATTATAATATATCCACTTTCCAAAAGGCAATAATAGAAAGAGATGTTGTTACGACACAAAAAATTGTAAATTATTTTAACGAGAACAGCAAAGAATTTCCGATTTTCAAACTGATGTATCCCCTGCTCTATTTCTTTAATAAACTGCTGCTTTATCATGCACTTGTTTCAAATAGATTTCCACAAAACGAACTTGCCAACCGGATGGGTATTGCACCGTATTTTATAAACGAATATGTTACGGCTTCCCGTCATTATTCTTATTCAAAGACTGTCCGGATTATTGAAATTTTGAGAGAGTTTGATTTAAAATCCAAAGGCGTGGGCGGCAGTTTTGAAAATTCCGAATTGCTTAATGAGATGATTTTTCGTATTCTGCATTAAACGTCCGAAATTACTTTGTTACGATAATACATAAAACTCATCAGGCATAAAAGATAACTGTCTGAAATATCTTTTGACACTCAATGTTATTATTGAAGGGATACACAAAAATAAAATATATTAAATATGCCCGTAATATTTTCTAACGAACCATTCGCTTCCGAGCAGCAGCACTAAAATTAACCAAAGCCACCACCGTTCCACAAGCGAATAATGTTTTTCCACATAGCGGATTTGCGGTTTCAAATCGGCACGATTTTCCAGCGCAGACTGCAATTGCTTATACCACAAACCGGAAGTTACCGTAAAGCCTGCGTAACGTTTCGTAATATCTCTCAGGAAAGCAGTATTCGCGGGCAATGTAGCATCTTCCAATTGCAACGGTACAATACTGAATATTCCGCTTTTTTCTACCTTTTTATTTCCGATTTCCGAACTTGCTTTGTAATGATAATTTCCTGCGGGGAGATACCCTGCATTTAACTGATAAAATTTGCCCTGTGGTGAAAAATCATAAGGATACTCTTTTCTACTGCTGTCAACTATGCTTATTGAAATCTTTTTATTTTCGAGCGGCTCAAAAAGAGCATCATAAAGTTCGGCATCAAAAATGACAGGAGTTTGTTCATAAAAATATTTAGGATGACGTATTATAAGCGGATCCTTACTTTCTCTGTTGGCAAGAAGTTGAACGGCTCTTATCATTAAATCGTCAAATATTTTCGTATTCTGTTTCAACAGATAATTATTAAGCCGCCAACGGTAAATTCCACTGCCCGCAAATACTCCGATACCTCTGCCGCCATTAACGGAAAACCACAGCAGAGGATTTTCCGAAGTTATATTCATTATTTTTTGATACAGCAATGCTTCACCGCTCGGCGATATTTTATACGTGCCGAAAGGTACCGACAGCGGCGGAAACTGTTGCAATAATTCATCATCTTCTTCACTTAAAGAAAAAAGTCCGAATGTGCTGTTTTTAGATGCGGTTGCTTCCGAAAAAGAATTACTTTTTAATGTAATGTTAAAGCCTGTATTAAGTGCGCCAAGTGCATTCAAGTCGGTCGCTTCATTTATTATTACAAAAAGTGATTTCTCGTTTAACACCGATTGCAAACCTCTGACAGGATATGTTGTTGACGGCAGTCCATGCAAGAACAAAAGATTATATTCCGAAATATTTTGCGGAATTTCCCTGCCGATATAAACATCGGTTTCAAACATATCTCCTGCGCCGAGTGCCTGTCTTATTGCTGTAATATCAGGATGAGGCGCAGATGACAGAATCAGAACTTTTTGTTTTCTTTCAAGAACATCAATATAAAATGTTTTTGAATTATTTGTTATATTTTTTTCGCCTTTTATACTGCCGACTTTAACCGTATATGCCTGCAAACCCGCTTTATCTGCCTTTATATCAAACTGCACCGACATATCACTGCCGAGCGGTTTCTCTTCTACTGTTTTTCCATTATGAAAAACGGAAACCGTAACATTTCCGATTTCATTTACACCCCGCGTTTCTACCAGCACTTCAAGCGGAAAAAAATTATTCGGATAAGCGTATTTATTATTATAAACTCTTGCAATAGCAATATCAGGATAAATTACAGTATCACCGAAAGCGACAGCGTACAGAGGAACGGATACATCCGCATAAGAATACAGAGGGGACGCTCCGTAATTAAAATTTCCATCCGTAAGCAACACAACAGCACTCTGAAGTTCGTCATTTTTCAGTATTGAAATTCTGTCAAACAGTGCGGAAAAATCAGTAGCATTTTCGTTAAATTCAACTTTATATTCGTCCGCCCCATCTGCATTTTGCATAACATTTTTGCCAAATGACAGTTTTTTTACATCAAAATTTTTCTCAAGATTTTCTGCAAATTTATTTACGTCCGAAAGTATTTTTGCAGTGTCATTAGCCCTCATTGACTTTGAGCAATCAAGGGCAATAAATACTTGCGGTTTATCAATTCTCTTTACTTTCATTTTCAAAAGCGGAGAAAAAAGAATAAAAGAAAGTATAAAGACAGAAAGAAAGCGAAATCCTGTCAGTAAAAATTTCCAGCGACCCGGAATTTCAAGATTTTTCGTCTTTACATAAAGAAGTATTGCAAATACCGCCGCTATTACTGTACAAATTATAATTGCCACTATACTTTAAATTTACGTTCAAGTGAATTGTTTCTCCCGCAACAGAGCCGTCCTGTCGGGCTTATCGCTAACCATACCCGACAACAATAAAATCCGACACTCAAATATGTGTCATGAACAGAAGTGATAAAATTCTCAATAATAAAACCGGCGGTTATCTTCTATATCGGCAAGTTTCTGTAATGCCGAACCGGCATTTTGCTGCAATCCCTGCTGAAAGCCTTGCTCCATCTGCATTTTAACCGGATAAATCACACCCTCAGGATTTGATTTTTCGCTTGACAATACATTTACAAGATATACTCCGTTAAAACCTTTAATTGCTTTTGAGATTGTCATAGGACGCAAGCCGAACACCGAACCGATAACATTGTCTTCCATGCTCCCCTGTCCATATATGCGTGAATTAAATGTAAGTTGATATGCCGTATCGTAAGATACCGATGTACTGTCCTCTGCATAAATTTTTTGATATACCGAGTAAAGATTCGCCGCACCATCAACATATTTATCAAGTTTATCTTTCAGCAACTCCGCTTTTTTATCACGTACAACAGCATACGTTACGGCAGGCATCTGCTTTGCCTGTTCAAGCGGCATATATCCTTTTTTGCTTATCTCTTTCAAGGCGGCTACAACATATACATCATTATCTATTGAAAAAATTTGCGGAGCCATACTGCCTGCCTTTGTCTGTTTGTCGTACGCCCAGCGAACAATTTCTCTCGCCTGCTGCAAGCCCGACAGTGACGAAGCCATTATGGATGTTCCGGGGGCGGAGCGTTTAAACTGACCGTACTTTCCCGCAAGTGAATCCATCATACCGACACTTTTACATTCGGCATTAAATTTAGATGCTTCTGCATAAACAGCCTTGTCTGTTTCATTACTCGCTTCTATAGGCACGCTTACAAGAGCGGCTAAAACTTTTTTCACAGGAGATGTTTTTCCCGCAACATAAATCACATGATAACCATAAGGTGTTTCAACAACGGTATAAGAACCTGCCGCACCTTTAAGCATGGCATCGTTAAACGCTTTGATAAAAGTGCCTTCAGGCATCCAGCCGAGGTCGCCGCCGTTCTGTTCAACGCTCGGGTCGTCGGAATATTGTGATGCAATTGATGTAAATGCCTGCTGTGAATTAAGACGTCTCACAACAGAGAGCAAACTGTCGGCAAGATGTTTTGCTTCGTCTTTTGTACGGGTAACGTTATTATTGCCTGTTCCCTGATATGCTATTAAGATATGTTCGGCGTGTAAAGAATCGGGTCTCATCTGCACATCAAGCAGACGTGCCATTTGGTAAGAAGTACGCATTCTTTTCGGGGCAAATGTAGTACCGGGTGTAGAACTGAAAAGCGCGGAATCCCACCCCGGGTAAATATCCGAACGTTTTTTATAGATACTGTCAAATCTTACAGGTGATACCGAATTAACAAAGTCCTGAACTTCTGCCGCAGGTTTTGACTTTAGTTCTTCGTAATATTCCTCAACTGTTCTTTCTATATTTTCCATATCTGCTGCTGTGGGAATAACATTGAACGCAACAAAATCAATTGTGCGTGTTTCCTCCTGCTGCAGGAACATGTATTTATTTTTATCGTAGAATTTTTTGTAATCGCTCTCATCAACGGCAGGATCATCCATACCGGCATAATTCAGCATAACATATTCCGATGTACGGCTATCCATTTGTTTGCCGGCAATTGCTTTTGCAAATTCCGAAGGAACATAGTAGCTCTTATATAGAAGTGTAAGATATTTTTCACGTTGTCTTTCGCTCTTAACAACTTTTTCAATATTGTTAAGTGTCTTTTTATCCTCAGGGGATAGCTGATCGAAATTCTGAATAATGTTTACTACCTGCTGACTGTTGAATACACCTGTTGCAGGGTCGGTAAACATGTTTCTGATATACGGACTTATGAAAGTACCGTAATACATATCGTTCATCTCCTCTATTGAAACAGTAATCCCAAGTTTACCGTAGGAACTTTCAAGTATTATTTCATTAAGAAGTTGCTGCCACGCCATCACTCCAATTTGCTCACGGTCTTCAGCGGTTAGGGGAATATCCGTCCCCTGCGCCTGTTGATACCTTTCCGTAAGTTCATCTACGCGTGTCTGATAATCTTCATAACGAATGTCTTTTCCGTTTACAACGGCAAAAGGAGGAATACTGTTTGAGTTTCTGCTCATATCCTGAATTACGAATCCAAGAATGGAGATACCAATAATAGCCACTAAGAAGCCTGAATGTTTTCTGATTTTACCGATTACAGCCATAAGATTTAGAATGTTTTCAATTTTTTTAAAGAGCCGCAAATTTACGATTTTTTGAGAACTTTTCGTAATTACTTGTTTTTTTATTAAAAATGTTTTACCTTTGCCACGTGATTTTAAGGTCGTTTATCGACCTTTATGATGTGAATAAATGTTTAACTCAATAAAATTGAATGTTATGAAAAAGATGTTACTGGTATGTGCTGTTGCACTTTTTGCATTCGCTTGCAAGTCGTCCGCTCCTGCTGAAACAGCAGAGGGTACAACTGAAACAACGGAACAGGTTGCTGCCTGTCCTGATAAGGTTGAAGATTCTGCAAAATGCTGCAAAAAAGACAGTGCCGCTTGCGCCGATAAAAAAGGCAAGAAAGAATGCCGCAAAAAAGAGAAAAAGTGCAGCAAGGAAGACGGGGAAAAGAAGTAATTTTTTTCTCTTCCCACAGGGAGCTTAGCTCAGTTGGTTCAGAGCGTCTGCCTTACAAGCAGAGGGTCGGGGGTTCGAATCCCTCAGCTCCCACGAAGTGAAAACACTGCAAATACAGCAGTAACAAAGGAAAGACGGCAGATTTAAGCCGTCTTTTTTATTGCCCCTATCTTGCAAAAAACATAAAAATTTGTACCTTTGGAGTGAAAAAACGCAACAAAAACGCAACAAAAAATTTATGGCAAAATTCACTTTCAAATTAGAAAGACCTAAAAAAGATGGTTCACGTAAAATTATAATCCATATTGAGCATCGATTAGGCAGGAAAAACATACCCACTCCTTTTTATGCCCAAAAATCCGATTTGCACAAATCAGGCGTAATAAAAAACGCGCTCCTATTACAAGAAGTTTTAAAATTCCGGAACGAATGTGAGAGTATTTATGCTTCGGCAGGCATGGTCGGCATAACTTTTACCGCCAAAGAAATAGGCGACTATATTGTTAAGAGGTTAGAATCTGACAAAGCAAAAGAACGCGCAAAAAACGGTATAGATATTATTGCGTTTATAGAACATATCGCAAAAAGTAAGAGCGCAGAAAAAACACAAGAGGGGTATAAAAATTTGGCAAAAAGATTACAAAACTTTGTTGGCGACAATATTTTGTTCACTTCGGCAATAACAGTGTCTTTTTTAAAAATGTTTGAAAAAACAATAGGCGGTAATGGTCGTAACGCCAATAAAATAATGACAAACTTCAAGGCGTGTTTTTTACAAGCGAGGAAAGAATATAATAATTCTGATGACGGTGATCCTAATATAATAACAAACAATCCGTTTGAGCATTATGATATTCCCAAAAATCCGGTAGGCGCACCACCCGCCCCCCTAACCCCTGAAAATTATACCGCACTGATGAATTATGAGCCAACCGAAGCAAGAGAAACATTGGCAAAAGATGTCTTTTTGTTTTCTCTGTTTACCTGCGGGATGAATACGGCGGATATATACGCCCTAACAAAAGAAAACATAAAGGATGGACGTATCATATATTGCAGGCGTAAAGTAAGCAGTCGCCGTTCTGACAAGGCTCTTATCTCTATTCCGCTTAATAATTACGCCACCGCATTCTTGGACAAATATATTACTGTAAGCGGCGCAATATTATTCTCTGTGCGATATGCAAACTACATGGGGCTCAATCAAAACACAAACAAGGGGCTTAAAAAAATCGGCAAAGCAATAGGTGTTCCCGATTTATACTTTTATCAGGCGCGAGACACTTTCGCTTCTTGGTGTCGTAATTTACTTGGTGTTAGCCGTGATGATATAGATTTTTGCCTCAATCATGCTCGTAGTTCTGTTCTTGACAGATATGTTAAGGCGGATTTTAGTATAATAGATAAGGT
>JAIRNR010000088.1 GCA_031257915.1 Bacteroidales bacterium | reverse complement strand
CAGCATTATTATTATCTAAATATGAAAAGATTGCTATGGGACGATGTATTGCCACAGGTAAATTTTTTACTTCATTTAAATTATATGGATGTTTTTGATTATCTGATTTTTCTTTTAATCTTATTGAGTTCATTTCTATCTTCAAATCAGGCACACCCGCTGATAATAGAATGTCACTTGGAAACCCGAGATCATAAATAAAATGTTCCGGCAATTCGCCCTTAATATGTTTATCAAGCTCGTAATTGAATTTTTTGTTCGTTGCAAACAAAGCTTCATTGTCTGCGATTGTATTTAGCATAATTTTATTTGTTATCTATTATCTATTTATCAAAACCCATGGTCACTTTAAAATCGGCATTAAATGAAAGTATGCCATTGTATTTTTTTCCTGATTTACTTTTAAATCCGTGAATATTAATATTACCTTTCTCAAGAAATTCTATCATTTCTTCAATTTTAAGTTTTTTCCCAAACAATTCTCCCCAAAGAATAAAGCCGCAAGTACATTTCATAACAGTACATTTTTTTGTCGTAAATACTGTCAGTTTTTCTTTTTTGCATTTCGGGCAGGCAGGCAGTGCTACTGCTATCTGTTGTTGTGGTGAGTGGTACTCTATATCTGCATTAAGCATATCATTGACTAATTCGGTTGTATATTTTTTTATGCCGTTTATAAACGTAGAGTATTGCATTTTGCCGTGTTCTACGTCTGCGAGTACTTTTTCCCATTGCCCTGTCAGAGACGATGAGGCTATCTTCATATCTTTAACTGCAGCATATATCGACAGTCCTTTCTCTGTCGGGATAAGTTTTTTTACTTTACGTTCAATCTGTCCTCTTTTGAGGAGTTTATCTATGGTTGCTGCGCGTGTAGCAGGAGTTCCAAGTCCACATTCTTTCATTGCTTCGCGTTCTGAATCATCAGCACATTCCTTTCCTGCAGTTTCCATCAGTGCGAGCAGTGAGGCATCTGTAAGTAGTGGGGGTGGCTGTGTCTTACCTTCTTTGACTGATACGCCTTTATTTGGCAGTATGTCGCCTTCGGTGAGTGGTGGCAGTTGTTGTTCGGCTATTTGTTCGGTGTCTGTATCGCTATCTTTTTTTTCATCGCTCTTATGTACGCCTTGTACTCCGCGCCATCCTGCTTCACGTATCACTGCGCCATTGACAGTGCATTTTTCGCCACCAACGTCAATAGTAGCCTTGACAATATCTTTGATGCAGGGAGTATGGAATGCTTCAAGCATACGAACACAAATCACTTTATAAACAGCGAGTTCCATTTTCGACAGTGAGTCTATATCGGGTTTTATTATTGTCGGCAGGAGTGCGTGGTGGTCAGTAACTTTTTCGTTGTTCACCGAGCGGCGTGAGAGGCTTGACAATGGTGGTATAGCTGTCCCTGTCAGTCCCCAGAGTTTAGCGGCGGAGGTAATAAGTTCGCCAACTGCCACGAATATATCTTCTGATATATAGGAACTGCCTGTGCGGGGATATGTGATATACTTGTTCTCGTATAGTTTTTGTGCGATTGCGAGTGTTTCGTCTGCTGGTAATGACAGGCGCGAGGAGCACAGTTTTTGTAATCCTGTTAGGTCAAATAATAATGGTGGCTGTTCTTTTTTTTCGCCACGTGTTACGTTTAAAATTTCAAACGTGTCCACGTTGTTGATTTTTTCTTTCATCGCTGTAGCGGCGACAGAGTTCATATAGCGTACAGGCAGTGTCAAAACAAAATTCACACCTGCTTTCTCTGTGGCGGCAAGCACGTTCCAAAACGGCACAGACTTGAAATCACGATTATCAATAAATCGTTGACATATCATAGCGAGCGTGGGTGTCATAACGCGACCAACAGGCATACTGCTGTGTGCTGCTATTGTCAGGGCACGTGAAGCGTTCATGCCAACGAGCCAGTCGGCTTCGCTGCGAGCTTTGCCCGCATAATAGAGATTGTCGAACTCTGACGCCGGGCGCAAGTTTGATAAGCCGTCTTTTAATGCCTTATCGGTAAGCGAGGAAATCCACAGCCGCAGCATCTTTTTTTCTTTCATTGTTAGACCGCCGCAGAAAGAATATATATACCGTTGTATAAGCTCACCTTCACGTCCGGCGTCGCCCGCATTAATGATAGTATCAGCATCTTTGCGTGCGAATAATTCTTTAAGTACTTTAAGCTGATGTTTTGCTCCTTTATCGTCGGAGGCTTTAATTTTGAACTCATCGGGGAACATGGGCAGGTTCTCGCGGCGGTTTTTATCTTTCCATTCTTCTTTGTAATCTTCGGGTTCTTGGAGTCCGCACAAGTGTCCGAAAGCCCACGATACAATGTATCCACCCCCTTCAAGGTAGCCGTCTTTTTTGTTACAGGCTCCAACGATAGCTGCTATGCTACGTCCCACGCTTGGTTTTTCTGTTATTATCAATTTCATTCACTAATATTAAATTTATGGTAAACAAATCCATTAATTATATAGTAACTAATGTTAGGAAAATCATCCACATCTAATATAGTTGCATCATTAAATACTGCATAAATAGAATTTGTTACAGTGTCGTCTAATAGATTTTTAGTCCCTTTTAATATTAATTGTGTCATTATTTTTATTTTATTGCTGTTATTGACGTCAATAACAGATGTCCCCACAAGATCTACGCTTTTAATTATATCTGTATCCGTTTCTTCGCAAGATTTAAAAAACATATAGGAATTAAACACTATAGGAGTGCTTTCTTTGGAAAAAATCAGAACCTCTATGTTGCAAAAAACCGTTGTGTTACAAGGAATAAAATCAAAATAATTTCCTATGAAATCGAAAAAATTAATATCTAAAGGTGGTTCGTCCATTGTCAGGTAACTTGCATTTGTGTATATTGGCGCACCAATAACATCGGAATAGTTTATTTTAAGGCGGTTAGTAACAATACTGTCGTACAATCTTTCATCCTCTTGTATGCGTTTTTCCCTTTCTTCGTCAATTAATTTTTTTACAGAGTCAAAATATTCATATACTTTTTCTGAACTCCAATAAATGTTTGTTCCCTGTTTGTCGTCGTCAAATATGATTCCGTCGATACTTTTTGCTATTTCAGCCCATGAGACACTGTCGGCATACACTGCTTTCGTGGCGTAGAAAGATTTTGGAATTGTATAAAGTTCGGTTTTCGCACTCTTTACGCCATCAATATCTACTTCAATATATACTTCTTTATCCCAATTGACGTTTTTTATTACGCCATGTTTAGTCATTCCTTTACCTAAAGGAACGGCAATATATCCAAGAGCGTCAGAGGTAGCAGAATGTGTCTCTGTATAAACTTTTTGGCTTTGATCCCACAGCGTTATCTCAATGGTAACAGTTTTACTCGG
>JAIRNR010000052.1 GCA_031257915.1 Bacteroidales bacterium | reverse complement strand
GTCGTTGTTCATACAATTATAAATTTTTTTAGTTAGTACGGAATTCGTATCTGTCGAATAATCATTGGTTTGGGTGTTGAACTTCGGAAATACTTATTCCATTATTATGAATGCTGTATATATGTATAACGAACTGGAATGAAAAAAAACACAATTGTTAATAACTTTTTTTACAGATTAAATGATAAATTAAAAATTGTCAATAAAAACTTTCGGGTGTTGCAACGCTGAAAACAGGAAAGAGTTGGGATTAAAGTCAATAAAAATAAATACCGATTTGGAAGCACTTTTTGAGCAACCGGTTGATGTTGTTCGATTGCATAAAAATATAAAACCACGTTTTTTGGAACGTATAAAAAAGGATATAGTATATGTTTGATAAAGAATTAGTACTGGACACAGTGTGTGATGTATAAGAGTCGTTACGTGATATTTTGGACTGGACCAAAAGCGTTGTCAGTGTAGATGATTTTGTGTTGTCGCAAGATGGTATGTTATTGCTTAATGCTGTGTGTATGAAATTAATTGTTATTGGTGAGGCAGTCAAAAATATAGACAGACGAACGGACAAGGCATTGTTGTTAAAATATTCGGATACTGAATGGAAAGAAATAATGAAGTTAAGGGATATTATAGTACACCACTATGCAAATGTGGATGCGGAAAGGATTTTCGCAATTATAAGCAATGACATTGGACCATTATTAGAAACTGTAAAGAAAATAAAAAATGATTTGTTAAAACAGTAACAAGGAAATGAAATGTTAAGATAAGCAACATCAAAAAAATTCAAAAATGTTAATAAACTACCATAAATTTTATTAACTTCGCGCAACGCGAAAGTTATGAAACGAACATGTGAAAAGTTTGATACCCGAGATGATGACTGTTTAAAGCGTCTAAATTCGGCTGCGGGAGCGACTTTTGGCTGTGAGTTCCATCTGTCCTTTAAAAACAAATTATAATCATAATGAAAAAAGTATTATCAATATATTTGTGCTTGAGGAACAATTACAGTTTTAATAAGCATATTTGAGGGTGAAAGAATGTCTTTTGCCCTTTTTTGTTAATACCTTGTTCCGCAAATAGATACCATACAGGACGAAGTTAGTGCTTTGGACTGAAAATCGTATAGAGAAATCCTACGGATAAATTGGACACGATTACAATATAATAAAAAATAATATCTATTATGAGAACAAATTTGTTTAAAAAATTAACTTTTGCGTTGCTTGCTTTCTTGGTTGCGGCGACTGTTGGCAGTGCGTATGCCAAACAGTATGATTTGGTTACAAATACCAATCAGCTTGTATCGGGAAAAAAGTATGTATTGGTCGGGCAAATAAATAATTCGTCAAATTGGGCATTGAAAGTTTCCACTACTACTGATTTCTATAATGGTATTTATGGTATAGTAATTCCGGGATATGGTACAAGTTCGTCAAAACAAACACCTCCGAGTAATATTAGCGAAGACATTGCTTATGGTGAAATTACTCTTGAAACAGGTACTAATGAAGGCGACTGGAAACTTGGTTTTCAAGATCAGTATTTAAGAGGTAGTACTTTAAATGGTATGGGTATTAACTCTACAGCTGCAAACTGGACAATATTTGTTGCAACTACCGGTGAAGCAACAATTAAATGCAATGGAACAGGTTCGTTATATGATAAAAATTATCTTCAATATGTCTATACTACTACAGGGACATCGTTTAGATGTTATTCTGCGGCACAGGGTAGTGTGTATCTTTATGTAGAACATGTCGATGCACCGCCACCACCAACAGTAGTACCTACATCAGGCACAAACATAAAGAACTTCACAATGACAGAGGGGGAAACACTTGCGGAAACGATTACACTTAAAGCAAGCAATGTTACGAAAGACCTGAATGTTTCTATTATAAAAGGTGGTGAAAATGCGGCAATGACTGTTACCACAAACACAACAAGCAATGGTACGGTATCAACGTCAGAACTTACAATTGGAGACGACGACACCACATTCAGCGTATCAATAGCAAATAACGGCGCACTTTCGGCAGGAACATATCATGATACACTTGTTATTGAGCAGGACGGCATAAGAGCAGGCGAGGTAGTACTTAATCTTACGGTAAGTGCGGCAAATGCACCTGCTATCAGTATTACAAAGCCAACTTCAAGTCAAATTATAACTGCCGACTCATTAAATACTGAATATACCCTTAAAAACCTTAATGTGAATGGTACTGTAAGAGCGCAGTTGTCCGGTGCGGGCAGATACGATTCCGTACAGATTATTTCAGGCACAGGCACAGCAAATGTATGGATTAGAAATCTTGCAAGCGGTAATTATATTCTCGAGGCAACGCTTGTAGAGACAAGCAATCCGTCAACAGTTCTTGCCACAGCAAGCAGTGTTGATTTTAGCGTAGATCTGCCCGATATTGTTGAAGGCACCGATTACGAAGTGCTTGTTTCGGGCGGCACGTACAGAGAAGAAACAAAATCGTATAAAGATTCGGTGCGTGTAAAAATTGCGGCACTTAAAAATATTGAAATTGCAGAAGTTCGCTACACCACAGACGGCACAACGCCAAATGCTGCCTCATCATTACTTGCGGCAGAAGGTGTTAAATTCACTGCCGCAGGCAGCCACACGCTAAAATACCGCGTTGTTATTGCTCATCATGATACGCTTTATGGCGACACGACTGTTAGTGTGCATTACCTTTATACCGATAAAGTAACAGCGAACCCCGCGCCTGGGATGTATCTTTCCACACAAAACGTAACGCTTTCGTGTGTTACATCGGGTGCTGTTATTCGGTACACAACGGATGGCTCAACCCCAAAAGAAACGTCGGATGTGTACAGTACACCAATAGAAATATCTGCTACTACCACACTTAAAGCGTTAGCATGGGCAGACGGTTACCACGCAAACAATGATTCTGTTGTTGCTGTTGAGTATGTCATTATTACCGAGCCGACCTACGTTCTTGTAACTTCAGATGATATGCTTTCTGCGGGGGAGAAGTACGCAATTCTTGCTAAAAAAGCTGCAGCGGGTCCATGGTATGGTTTAACAAGTATGAAACTTGCTAGTGGTAATAATTTATGGGGTAGTGTCCGTGCGGTATTTGATGGTTCGGCAGCCGTTCAAAAATTTACAACAGAGGAAATTGCTACAAGTGTATCAGATGATACAAATACAATAAATCTTGTGCTGGAAGGAACGTCTGGAAACTGGAAATTTTTCAGCCCTCTACATAGTAAGTATTTGAAACAGCATAATTGTAATGAAAACCGTTTGAGTTTGGCAGATGATGGTTCAACATGGGATATATCAATTGGTGATACTCATAAAATAATAGTTAATGGATGTGCCAGAGGCATACTTCAATTTGTGAGTGGTTCTCTTAATGGTATTTTTGCGTGTTACAATTCATGGCAAAATAATTCAACGGTTCGTCTATATCGTCTTTACACCCCACTGGTATGCGAAGCCCCAACAGCCCTAACATCAAGCGACGTTACTTCAACAGAAGCAACAATAGGCTGGACATCAACTGCCGACACAGTTAAATACCGCTACGGCACAGCAAAGCCGCTTTCGGGTGAATGGACAAAAGCAGAAACGGATAAAGGCAGTGTAACACTAACCTTGCTTGCCTCCGGCACTAAATACTATTACGAAGTACAAAATTACTGTTCTAACGGCTTAACAAGCGAGGCAGTTATTGACAATTTTACAACTTTCGAAGCATTAATACCTGTTATAACATTAAGTGCGGAAAGCGTTGCTTTCGACACCATCGTTACACGCTCTCAAACAAAGAGCATTACCGTAACAGCGGCAAATCTTGGTGGAAACGCAACGGTAACGCTTAAAGATGGTTATGCAGGTTTTGCCGTATCGCCCGCAACTGCAAACGACAATAGCGAGACAAGAATAGATATAACATATACCGCAACAGGCACAGAGGAACAGATAGACACTGTGGTTATAAGCGGCGGCGGCATAACAAAATATGTAACACTTACAGGTACGCCTGTATATCCGTCAGTTTCAGTAAACGTATCCTCCTTGCAATTTAATGCTGTTTTGGGAACACCTGCTAAGGAAAAGATTGTTATAAGCGGAACAAATCTGCTTGGTGATATAACTCTCGCAAAAAGCAATACCTCTTACACACTCGATAAAGGAACCGTATCAGCCGCAGACGCAATGCGTGCAGGCGGCGATACCGTAACCATAACTTATGCCGCTGATGTGGCAGCATCTGATACTGTTGTTATAACGGCAAGTTATGCAACCACAGTAGAAATTCCCGTAAGCGGCACTGTTCGCAATCGTTATGCAGTGGGCGTTACTTTCAAAAAACGTTGTTGTCGAAAATGATTTATTAAATCCTGTTTGGAACGATTTATCGTCACCTCGCAACAAATATCAGTTGGAACACGGTGCAGTTTATCCGGTTAAACTTTACAAGCGACTGATTAAAATGTATTCCACTCAGAACATAAAAAAAAGTTTATTTTAACAGTTTTCAGTATTACTTCCGGTATCCGCAACCCCGTATTGGTAGAGGATTTGGGTTAGAGAAAAACAGGGAATGGGTTAGAGAAAAACATTGCAAAGAGATTTTACCGTTGCAAAGTCAGATAAAAATTCAAAAATGTTAATAAATTACCATAAATTTTAACAAAATTTTATATAATTTTGCATAACGCAAAAGTTATGAAAAAAGTATTATCAATATATTTATGCTTGAGGAACAATTGCAGTTTTAATAAGCATATTTGAGGGTGAAAGAATGTCTTTTGCCCTTTTTTGTTAATACCTCGTTCCGCAAATAGATACCATACAGGACGAAGTTAGTGCTTTGGACTGAAAATCGGATAGAGAAATCCTACGGATAAATTGGACACGATTACAATAAAAAATAATATTTATTACTATGAGAACAAATTTATTTAAAAAATTAACTTTTGCGCTGCTTGCTTTTTGGGCTGCGGCGACTGTTGGCAATGCGTATGCCAAACAGTATGATTTGGTTACAAGTATCGACCAACTTGTAAGTGGTAAAGAGTACATTATTGCATCTTTTGGAGATGAAAATGAGTGGTATACATTTGCAACAACAACCGTTGGCACGTACATATCAGAGAAGTCATTATCTGTTACACAAGTATCTGCACCGACATTATTTAATAGTGTGGCAGATATACAACCGGTAATACTTACCAAGTATAATACATCAGACTGGGCGATATGGCTAACTTCTGAAGAAAAATATTTGGCGGGGTCGGGTAATGCGGCTTCTAATATAGTATCACTAAAAGAAAATGCTGCTGATGGCTATTGGACTATTTCTTTTGTTACGTCAGGTGATAGTAATTATGCACACATAAAGTGTAACGGAACAGGTATGAATCATAGTAGGTTTGTTTTAAAGTTTAATCATAAGAGTACTAGATTTGCTTGCTACCAAGACAATGGGTACACTGCGAATACGTCGCAGAGATGCTGGCTTTATATGGAACATGTCGATGCACCGCCACCACCAACCCCAACAGTAACATCAGGCACAAACATAAAAAACTTCACAATGAAGGAGGGGGAAACACTTGCGGAAACAGTTATACTTAAAGCAAGTAATGTTACGAAAGACCTTAATGTTTCTATTATACAAGGTGGTGAAAGTGCAGCAATGACTGTTACCACAACAGGCACAGCAACAAATGGTAAGGTATCAAATCCGTCGGAACTTACAATTGGAACCGACACCACATTCAGCGTATCAATAGCAAATAACGGCGCACTTTCGGAAGGAACATATCATGATACACTTGTTATTGAGCAGGATGGCATAAGAGCAGGCGAGGTAGTACTTAATCTTACGGTAAGTGCGGCAAACGCACCTGCTATCAGTATTACACAGCCAACGAAGGATCAAAGTATAACTGCCGATTCATTCAATACGATATATATCCTTGAAAACCTTAAGGTGGACGGTACGGTAAGAGCGCAGTTATCCGGTGCGGGCAAATACGATTCCGTACAAATTACTTCAGGTACAGGCGAAGCAAATATATGGATTAGAAATCTTGCAAGCGGTGATTATACTCTTGAGGCAATGCTTGTAGAGACAAGCGATCCGTCTAATGTTCTTGCCACAGCAACCAGTGTTGATTTTAGCGTAGATCTGCCCGATATTGTTGAGGGTACCGATTACGAAGTGCTTGTTTCGGGCGGCACGTACAGAGAAGAAACAAAATCGTATAAAGATTCGGTGCGCGTAAAAATTGCGGCACTTGAAAATATTGAAATTGCAGAAGTTCGCTATACCACAGACGGCACAACGCCAAATGCTGCCTCATCATTACTTGCGGCAGAAGGTGTTAAACTCACTGCTGCAGGCAGTCATACGCTAAAATACCGCGTTGTTATTGCTCATCATGATACGCTCTATGGCGACACGACCGTTAGTGTGCATTACCTTTATACCAATAAAGTAACAGCGAACCCCGTGCCTGGGGTATATTTTTCCGCACAAAACGTAACGCTTTCGTGTGCTACGCCGGGTGCTGTTATTCATTACACGACAGATGGCACAATCCCAACAGAAATGTCTAATACGTACAGTACACAAATAGAAATATCTGCTACCACCACACTTAAAGCGTTAGCATGGGCAGACGGTTACAACGCTTCTACCGATTCAATTGTAACAGGAACTTATAATATTGTAGATATTACACCGGCATCGTTGCCTGTTAATATGACAAGTGGAAAATCAGCACTCACACCGGCAACAGGATGGTACGAAAGCGGACTTGGCAGTGATTATGCTTCACCATGTCAATTGAGATTTGATAATAGTGGTGACTATATCATACTTGCTTTCTCCGATAGTCCCGAAACACTATCATTCAAAATAAAAAACAACAATGTAACGTTAGGACTTTTTAGTGTTGATACATCAATGGATGGCTCTACGTGGGGAACGCTCAAAGATTATACGGCAGCAGGTTCGGACAATTTCCCTACAAATACTAATACACATGATATTGTGTTTAATCTTTCTTTGACAACACGTTTTGTGAAATGGGTTTATACGACAAAAAGTAGCGGTAATATAGGACTTGGCAATATTAGTGTGACAAAACTGACATGTGTTAACCCAACAGCCCTAACATCAAGCAGCATTACCTCAGCAGAAGCAACAATAAACTGGACATCAACTGCCGACACAGTTAAATACCGCTACGGCACAGCAAAGCCGCTTTCGGATGAATGGACAAAAGCAGAAACAGGTGAAAGCAGCGCAACACAAACCTCGCTTACCCCCGGCACCAAATACTACTATGAAGTACAAAATTACTGTTCTAACGGCTTAACAAGCGAGGCAGTTATTGACAGTTTTACAACTCTCGAAGCATCAACACCTGTTATAACATTAAGTGCGGAAAGCGTTGCTTTCGACACTATCGTTACACGCTCTCAAACAAAGAGCATTACCGCAACAGCGGCAAATCTTGGTGAAGCCGCAACGGTAACGCTTAAAGACGGTTCTGCCGGTTTTGCCGTATTGCCCGCAACTGCAACGGACAATAACGAAACAAGAATAGATATAACATATACCGCAACAGGCACAGCGGAACAGATAGACACTGTGGTTATAAGCGGCGGCAGCATAACGAAAGAAGTTGCCCTTACCGGTACACCCAGAAATCCGTCTGTAAATGCTAATTCATATACAGTAAGATTCAGCACCCCTTCAGGCATTCCGCAAGGGAAAAAAGTTATTATAACAGGCAGTAATTTACTTGGCGATATATCGCTCGCACTGAAAGACGGCTCAAACTATACGCTGAGTAAAGCCACAGTAACGGAAGGTGACGCACTTCGCGAAGGTGGTGACACTGTTACCGTTACGTTTAAAGCAAATGCAGCAACTGCGTCCGATACAATTGTTGTAACAGGCAGTAATGCAACTGCAAAAAAGATTGCATTAAGCGGCACAAGTTACGTTTCAGAGAATATTCTCCTTGTTGAGAATTTTGATTATGCCGACAGCGACACTTTAAGCAGAAGTGCTACTAACAATATTGTTGATGGAAGAAGCGGCTGGGAAACAAACTCCGGCGGATTAACAGCACCGGTTAAAGTTGCTGTTCCCGGCTTAACATTAGACGGTTATATTGGCTCTGATATTGGCGGTTTGGCAAACTTAACGGCGAACGGACAGGATATATACAAAAGTTTTGTTCAGCCCGTTGATAATGGTACGGTATATGCAGCAGCACTTGTTAAAATTTTAGATAATCATAGTGAGGCAGAGGGGTATTTTATGGGATTATATTCGGGCAGTTATATTGCACGCGTCTATGTAAATGCAGCAGGTACGGAACTTAGTATTAGTAATGATAATAGTTCAGGCACTCCCGTTGCAGTAGAAAAAGGTGAAACGTATATGGTTGTTATAGAACAAAATGTAGATGATGGTACAAGTAAATTATACGTTATGGATAGTTTCTTTACCGAAAAGCCCGCATCTGCATTAGAAGCTGCAACAACCGCAAGTGTCGCAAGCGGTGTAACACGTTTAGCACTTCGTCAGTATGATCCCGATCAAAAAATTCAGGTGGATGGCATACGTGTTGCCCGTACCTGGGAAGGGGCAGTTAAATCAATTGACCCGGCTGTATTTACAGTACGTCCTTCTTGCAATAACCTGGCATCAACTTCGGCGGACGTATCTTTCACACTTGATGAAAATGCAAAAGTTTATTACGTTGTAAAAACGGGATCACAGGCAGGTCTTACGGCAGAAAATATTGTTTCCGATATAACAAAGGACAGTGTAAATGCTGTTGCGAACACCTCTGTAACAATACCTCTTACAGGTCTTACGGCAGAAACACCGTATTATGTATATCTCACAGCCCAAAATATTGGCGGCTATTCGGCTGTTGATTCGGCTCTCTTTACAACTCTGTCGGCAACAGCACCTGTTATAACTGTCGCGCCGACTTCACTTGACTTTGATACGGTTATTACACGTTCAAAAAGTAAGGATATAACAGTTACCACAGCTAATTTGGGCGGAACAGCAGCCGTAGCATTAAAGGACGGAACGGTTGGTTTCGCAGTCAGTCCGTCAGTCGCTAATGATAACGATGTTACTGTTGTAACCGTAACCTATACGGCAGGCAGCAGCACAGTACAGGATACGGTTGTTGTAACAGGCGGCGGCGAAACAAAACATGTAGCACTTACAGGTACGCCGGTATATCCGTCAATTTCGGTAAACGTGTCCTCCTTGCAGTTTAATGCTGTTTCGGGAACACCTGCTAAAGAAAAGATTGTTGTAAGCGGAACAAATCTGCTTGGTGATATAACTCTCGCAAAAGGCAATGCCTCTTACACACTTGATAAAGTAACCGTATCAGCCGCAGATGCAATGCGTGCGGGCGGCGATACCGTAACCGTAACTTATGCCGCTGATGTGGCAGCACTTGATACTGTTGTTATAACGGCAAGTTATGCAACCACAGTAAAAATTCCCGTAAGCGGCACTGTTCGCAACCGTTATGAAAATATGGTTGAAAATCCGGGCTTTGAAATTTGGGAAGATGAACAGGCACCTGCTTCGTGGATGACGAACATAGATGGCACGTTTACCCAGTTTGTTAAAAAGACCGATGATGTTCATGGTGGTCTTAATGCGGCATACGTAAGTGCAACAGCCACAAGAAACCTTATAACCATTGTAAATGGAGTTGAAGCAGGCAAGCACTATACAATAAGTTTCTGGTATAAGATTGATTCTATCGGCGGTAACGGCATAAGAATTTGGAGTGTCTTCCGTAATGGTACGGCTAATATTACATCAACAGGCGACCCGAACTTGTCTGTCCTGCAACCATCCGAATATCAAAAAACTGCCGGCGAGTGGATAAAGTTTGAAATAAGCGACTATGTTGCACCTGAAAACGCAGATAATTTCCGTTTTGAAGTTAGAACATATAACGGTGCCAAAGCGCGTTTCGACGATTTCTTCTTTGGCGAAGTAAATCCTTCCGCACCGCAGATTGCTTTAAGCACATCTTCTCTTGCATATAACAATGTTGCACTCGGCACATCACAGGAAAAGAAGGTAACAGTATCTACAGTAAATGTAAGCGACTCGCTTGTTTTGTCTATTACAGGAAATAATGCAGAGTATTTCTCGGCACCGCCAAAAACAGGATACGGCAATGATACTTTCTATGTTGTTTATGCTCCGCTTGCAGAGGGCAACCATACGGCAACGCTTACAGTAAGCAACGGCAGTATGGAAAAATATATTGCTCTTTCGGGCAACGGTGTGGATATGTCGGTTATAACGCCTATAAGCAGTATTGTTACAGGAGAGTCGCCATCTCCATATAATGGACAAACAGTAAACATAACAGGTATTGTTGTTGCAAAAACAGAAGCAGATAACTTTTTTGTTCAGGAAGCGGCTGGAGCAACACACGGTTTATATATCTACAGAAATGGCGCAAACGTAGCAGTTGGCGACAGTGTTGTGCTTACAGGCAGTATAAGTGAATATCACGGCTTAACGGAACTTACACTGTCAAGTGCAAGTGATGTTACTGTTGTTGCAAACGGAAAGGATATTTTTACTCCTGTTGAAATTTCCGATTTGTCGCAGTTAAATAAAACACTGCACAGCGTTCTTGTTACGATTACCGATACCCTTTATTACGGTTCGGCTGCAGAGAACAACAGATATGTTGTAAATAACGGCACCGAAAACATAACTGTTATGGCGGATATATACAACTCAACTTCGCTTGCAGGTGAGGGTAAGATAATAGTATCAATAACAGGTATGGCTACTTATTACGATGCAAATCAGATTGTACCGCGCAGCGAAGACGACCTTACGGTTGTATCGGTTTCCGTAGGTGCTGAAGTTGTTGGTAAAGCAGCAAAAGCGGTGCTTTATCCCAATCCCGCAAACGGTGTATTTACCATAGAAACGCTTTCCGAAATGCGTTATGAGGTAATGAATATGCAGGGTGTTACAGTAGAAAAAGGTGCTGTGAACGGCAACAAAAAAGTAGCCGTCCGCACTGCAGGCATATACCTTGTTCGCCTTACCGATACTAATGGTAAAACAAGCACGCAGAGGGTTATTATAAAATAATTTTGCGTAATTCTACGAGAAAAAGCCGATCCTCACAGGGGTCGGCTTTTTTTTTGTCATTTTTTGGTTCTTTTTCAAAAAATTTATTTGTATGTGTGTAAGTTGAAAAATTTCATGTATATTTTCAATTGAACTTTCAATTTGTTTTTTTAGTAAATTAGCGAAATTGAGCATGACAGCATAAAATGAAATTGACTGTTAAAACGTAAAAATATAATGATAGACACAGATTTATTAAGCATTAAAGAGGCGAGTGTGTGGGCAACTTCCTACACGAAAAAAGATGTTACACCGTCTAATATCGCCTATTTGGTGCAGTATGGTTTAGTTCGTAAGATTGGCGAAAATGGCTCAACTCAAATTGTCTTACATGAGTTGAAAAATTATTACGATAAGTTTTTAATCTCGCGTGAAACCTAC
This sequence comes from Bacteroidales bacterium, assembly GCA_031257915.1. Lineage (GTDB taxonomy): Bacteria > Bacteroidota > Bacteroidia > Bacteroidales > P3 > JAIRNR01. Next base: position 17,520 of record JAIRNR010000052.1, on the reverse strand, counting down.
TTTAAACAAAGCATAGGCAGGGATTTGAATTGGGCATTATCGTTTGAACAATACAAAGAGGCAGAAACGACAAAGCACGTACATCGTTTGCATCCTTATAAAGGTAAATTTATTCCTCAACTTGTTGAATATTTTTTAGATGGTCATACAGACAAATTCAAAACGGAAACATATTTTGAAAAAGGTGATATAGTGCTTGACCCGTTTGCAGGTAGCGGTACAACATTAGTTGAGGCGTGCGAACTTGGAATAAACGCAGTGGGCGTAGATATTTCGGCATTTAATTCGCTTATTGGAAATTGTAAGATTGCAAAATACGATATTGTTGATGTGAAAAATGAAATAGACAAAATCACAAAATCACTTGAAATATTTATCAAAAATTCAAATGTTATAAAGTTTGAAGAAAAATTATCAACTGCATTAAATGCTTTTAATAATCAATATTTTTCTGTGCCGGATTATAAATATTGCTTGCGAAATGGTGAGATAAACGAAAAAAAATACAGTACAGAGAAAGAAAAAGAATTTTTGTCTGTTTATGAAAATCTTGTAAAAAAATATGACATAAAACTTCGGCAAGACGATGACAAAACATTTTTGGATAAATGGTTTTCGGCGCATATTCGCAGTGAGATTGATGTTGTCTTCAATGAAATAAAGAAAATTAAAAATCCGAAAACAAAAAATATTATTGCTATAATTTTAAGTAGAACAATTCGCTCGTGTCGTGCCACAACTCACGCAGATTTGGCAACGCTGATTGAGCCGGTTACAACTACTTATTATTGCCATAAGCATGGTAAAATATGTAAGCCGCTTTTTTCAATTTTTAAATGGTGGAAAACATATTCAAAGGATACGGTCAATCGTCTATTACAATTTGATAAACTGCGTACAAAGACATATCAACTTTGTTTAACAGGCGACAGCCGCAGTATTGATTTTTTTGAGGAAATAGAAAAACGCAGTGAAGAATTTGGAAAGTTGCTTAAAAGTCGGAAAATAAAAGGCATTTTCAGTTCACCACCGTACGTCGGATTGATTGATTACCACGAACAGCACGCTTACGCTTACGATTTGTTTGGCTTTGAAAGAAAAGACGAATTGGAAATAGGTCCCCTCTATAAGGGACAAAAACGCGAAGCGCAAGAAAGTTATGTTCAAGGAGTCGCTGATGTTCTGAACAACTGTAAGCGTTTTTTTGCAGACGATTATTCCGTATTTCTCGTCGCCAACGATAAATACAATTTATATCCGACAATTGCCGAAAAGGCAGGAATGAAAATTGTTAACCAATTTAGCCGTCCTGTACTTAACCGTTCGGAAAAAGATAAAGGAGCATATTCGGAAACAGTATTTTATTTGAAAGAGAAAAAAGCATAATTAAAAAGAAATTTAAAACTATAATATAAATGCCATTAAATAACCAACAAAAACAACATATTCAGCATGTTATTGCAACTTGTCTGTTAAATAAATTTCAAAATTACGGAGCAGAAAATAACTTTATGCCTTTTCATTTTAGATTGCTCGGAAAGGATAGATTAGCGTTGTATTCGTTTATGCAATCGCTTTTAACTACTTTTGGAACTTCAATTTTTGAACCTGTTGCAGCAGCTTTAGCCGGAACAAAATTTGCAAAAGTAGAAACACATTTTACTGTTGGCAATTCTATTTACAGTAATTGCCAACAAAGTGTTCAAACAATAATCAACCAACTCACAATAAATCCCAAACCTGATAAAATAAAGGAATTAAAACTTCTGCGAAACTCATTATCGGGTACAATCAATAAGCTAAAGCCTGCAAAGGTTGATTTATTTGTGGAAAATGAAAGAGGTGAGCAGTATTTTTTTGATTTGAAAACCGCAAAACCTAACAAAGGCGACTTTCAAAAATACAAACAAACATTGTTAGAGTGGGCGGGAATTGTATATACGGCAAACAAAAATGCGAAAGTGCATACTTTGATTGCCATACCCTATAACCCGTATGAGCCGGAGTTGTACCAGTTTTGGACGTTGGCGGGGATGCTTGATTTGAATGAGGAAATAAAAGTGGCAGAAAAATTTTGGGATTTTCTCGGTGGCGAAGGCGCGTATATTGAATTGCTTGATTGTTTTGAAAAAGTTGGAATGGAATTAAGACCTGAAATTGATAGATATTTTGCGAAATTTAACAAATAAACACCACCACAATGCTGAAACCAAACACAAAAACTCTTGATTTTAGAGAGATAAACTAAGACGGATAGGAAATATCTTGAAAAGCCGATCCTCACAGGGGGCGGCTTTTTTTTTGTCATTTTTTGGTATTTGCGTGTTATTATAATTAAAAGGGTTTTCCCTTAAAAAAAATTATGGCTTAATTTGGATAGTACGAAAAAACGTACTATATTTGCAATCTAAGAATTATGGAAAAATTTGTTTTAACCGAACAGGAAGCAAAACTCATTGAAGCAATCCGAAATTTTAAGCGTGCGAGGCACAATCCTTCATTGGAAATGGAATTTTATATCAGGATGTTGTTTGAACGACTTTTGGAAGAACGTTTCGTTTAAGCAGGGCGAGCAATGCCAAACTTGTTTGAGCATTGCCGCTGCGTAGAAACGTCGATTGAAAATCAACGTTTCGTTTAAGCAGGGCGAGCAATGACTGCTTTAAAAATTATTATTATGAAAACATTTGTATTGGAAAAAGAACTTACGGTAAAGCATGTATTGAAAGATATTTTGCTTGAAGTAACATGGTCCAAAATAGCCAAAAATTATTTTGGAAAATCATCGTCATGGCTATATCACAAGTTAAACGGTATAGACGGAAATGGTAATAAGAGCGATTTTACTGAGGAAGAAAGAATGCAACTGAAAGACGCTTTAATTGATTTATCCGACAGGATACGCGCATCGGCGGAGGAGTTATGAAAAGCAGATAAATTTGCTTTGCTCTCAACTTAATCGTACCTTTGCAACCAATGACGTATGCAGGATTAACAGAGTTACAAGTTATTGAAAATCGTAAAAAATACGGTTCAAATATATTAACACCGCCTAAAAAAGAATCTGTCTGGAAAAAACTTCTTTACAAATTTTCCGAACCGCTGATAATAATCTTGCTTATAGCACTGATATGTTCAATATGTATTGCTATCTACAAATATGCACAGACGATAGAGGGAATAGAGGTTTTTTTTGAGCCGCTCGGTATTCTTATTGCCGTGCTGCTCGTTACCGTTACGGGATTTTTATTTGAACTTAACGCCGAAAAAAAGTTTGATGCACTCAATAAGGTAAACGATTATACGCAGGTAAAGGTAATGCGCGGCGGCAAAGTACAGCAGATTGCCAAATGGGAAATTGTAATGGGAGATATTGTGCTTTTTGAAACAGGCGAGGAAATCCACGCGGACGGTACGCTTATAGAAGCGGTATCGCTGCAAATAAATGAGTCGTCTTTAACAGGTGAACCGATTGTAGCGAAAACTGTTGTGCAAAACAGTTTTGACAAAGAGGCAGTATATCCGTCTAACCGTGTTATGAAAGGTACAACAGTTGTTGAAGGGCATGGGGTAATGGAAGTTACCGCAGTCGGATACGCAACGGAATATGGCAAGGTGTATCTTGGTGCGCAGATAGAAAATAATGTAGAAACACCGTTAAATAAGCAGTTAAAACATTTGGCAAAACAAATTTCCATTGCGGCGTATTTTGTTGCCGGGCTTGTAGTTGTCGGGCGCGTATTGAGTTTCTTCGTTGAATTGCAAGTACCTTTCAACTGGTTTGACTTCGGCACTTATTTACTTCATACTGTTATGATAGCCGTAACAGTGATAGTTGTTGCCGTTCCCGAAGGATTGCCGATGAGCGTAACGCTGTCGCTCGCTTTAAGCATGAAGCGAATGTTGCAGACAAATAACCTTGTGCGGAAAATGCATGCATGCGAAACAATGGGCGCGGCAACTGTTATCTGTACGGATAAAACAGGTACGCTCACGCAAAACCGCATGACTGTTCACGAAATGAAGTGCTATGGTGATAAAGCACTTTTCCACGAAGCAATTTCGGTAAATACAACAGCATATCTTGAATTTTCGGAAAACAGTGCGCCGCGCGTACTCGGCAATCCCACTGAGGGTGCATTGCTGCTGTGGCTGTACGACTCAGGCATAGATTATTTACAACTGCGGAATGATATACCGCCGCTTGAACAGATTCCTTTTTCTACCGAGCGTAAAATGATGGAAACAACAGTGATAAGTGCGGTAAATGGTAAACGTATGCGCTATATCAAAGGTGCGCCCGAAATTGTAATGGCACTTTGCAAAATAGAGCAGGCTGAGTTAAACGAACAGTTGCTGCAATGGCAGAAACGCGCAATGCGGACCCTTTGTTTTGCAATGGAGCAGGAGGGTGAAAAGCCTGTATTGCAGGCATTGGTCGCAATTTCCGACCCTGTACGTGAGGATGTGCCGCAGGCAATAAGAGAATGTTTGCAGGCAGGTGTCGGAGTAAAAATAATCACAGGCGATAATGCCGCAACAGCAAAAGAAATCGGCAATCAAATAGGATTATGGCTTACGGATGAGCCGTCGGAAAATCACCTCACAGGCGATGAATTTGAAGCAATGTCCGATGATATGTTGCTTGAAAAAGTCGGGTCGTTAAAAATTATGTCACGCGCCCGCCCGATGGACAAGCAGCGTCTTGTGCAACTTTTACAGCAAAAGAATGAAGTTGTCGTGGTTACAGGCGACGGTACAAATGACGCGCCGGCTCTTAATATGGCGCAGGTGGGACTTTCAATGGGTGACGGTACTGCTGTCGCAAAAGAAGCAAGCGATATTACGATTCTTGATAATTCTTTCACGAGTATTGCCCGTGCAATTATGTGGGGACGTTCTCTGTACCGTAATATTCAACGGTTTATTCTTTTTCAGATTACTATTAACGTTGTTGCCTGTCTGATAGTTTTGGCAGGTGCTTTTTTCGGCACCGACTTACCGCTTACCGTAACGCAGATGTTATGGGTTAATCTTATAATGGACACACTTGCCGCGCTTGCTCTTGCATCTCTTCCGCCTGCGATGGAAGTTATGAAGGAAAAGCCGCGAGTTGTAAATGCGCCTATTATTACGCGTGAAATGGCGAAAAATATTTTTACTACAGGATTTTTTCTAATAATACTTCTTATCGGATTCTTACAGTATTTAAAACATACCGATACATTTGATGCGGCGAGCGGAAGCGGCAATATGTCCCGCTATGAATTATCACTTTTTTTTACATTTTTTGTTTTTTTGCAATTTTGGAACTTATTCAATGTAAGGGCATTTTTATCGGGTAAATCAATATTCGCAGGATTGCGTGACAGTAAGGTTTTTCTACTTGTCCTGCTGCTTATTCTTGCAGGGCAGTTCATTATTGTCGGCTTCGGCGGGGAAATGTTTCAGGTAGTACCTCTGAAACCTTTACACTGGCTGTTGCTGTTTGTATGCAGTTCAATTGTGCTGTTGTTTGGTAAAATTTTTAACAGGAAATCGTACGTTCAATAAATTATAATTATATGAGTAATATACTGCATGTTCTTCTGTGTGCGCTTATTACAGGCGCAATGACATTTGCTGCGGCGCAGCAACCTGTTTATCTTGACCCTGACGCTTCAATTGAAAGCAGGGTAGAAGACGCCTTGCAAAGGATGACTTTGCGGGAAAAAGTTGCAATTCTGCACGCGCAAAGTAAATTTTCCTCGCCCGGTGTACCTCGTTTGGGTATTCCTGAAAACTGGATGAGTGACGGTCCTCACGGTATTCGTGCCGAGGTAATGTGGGACGAATGGTATGGCGCAAACTGGACAAATGATTCCTGTATTGCGTTTCCTGCCCTTACATGTCTTGCTGCAACATGGAACCCCGATATGGCGTTGCTTTACGGCAGGAGTATTGGCGAAGAAGCCCGCTACCGCAATAAAAATGTTCTTTTAGGACCTGGTGTAAATATTTACCGCACACCTCTGAACGGACGCAATTTTGAATATATGGGCGAAGATCCGTGTCTTGCGTCAAAAATAGTTGTGCCTTACGTAAAAGGCGTACAGCAAAACGGTGTTGCAGCGTGTGTAAAACATTACGCATTGAATAATCAGGAAGTAGCCAGAGGGCATATAAATGTTATATTGAGCGACAGGGCATTATACGAGATTTATCTGCCTGCTTTTAAAGCCGCTGTACAAGAGGGCGGCGCATGGGCAATAATGGGCGCGTACAATAAATATAAAGGCGAATTTGCAAGTCATAATCAATATTTGCTTAATCGGATTTTAAAACACGACTGGAAATTTGACGGCGTTGTAGTTTCCGACTGGGGTGCTACTCATAACACGGAGGAAGCAATAAATAACGGTCTTGATATGGAGTTCGGCAGTTGGACGGACGGTATGAATTGGAGTAAAAGCAATGCTTATGATGTGTATTATTTGGCAAATCCTTATTTGGAACTTCTTGAGCAGGGCAAGGCAGATATTAAAACACTGGATGATAAGGTCCGCCGCGTATTGCGGTTGATTTTCCGTACGACAATGTCGCCGTCAAGACCCTACGGTTCGTTTGGTTCTCCCGAACACGGGCTTGCCGCACGTACTATAGCCGAGCAGGGAATTGTGCTGTTAAAGAATAATGTTCCTGTAAAAAGTACTTCAGCCGTACTGCCTGTTGATGTAAACAAAACGAAAAAAATTCTTGTTGTCGGCGAAAATGCCGTTAAGCGCATGACAATCGGCGGCGGCTCATCCTCGCTTAAAGCGAAGTATGAAATTTCGCCGCTTGACGGTATAAAAGCACTTGCGGGAAGCAGAGTACAAATTACGTATGTCAAGGGTTATGAATCCCCCGCCGTAAAAGAACAGGATGTGCTTGGCGCGAAAGACCCCGAAACAAAAGAAATTGATATTGCAGGCTTGCGTGCCGAAGCAGTTGAACAGGCTGCACAGGCGGATATGGTAATTTTTATCGGCGGACTTAACAAGAACGATTATCAGGATTGTGAGGGGATGGACAGGACCGCACTTTCACTGCCGTACGAACAGGACGCGCTTATTGCCGCGCTTGTTAAGGCAAATCCCCGCACTGCTGTTGTGATTATCAGCGGTAATGCGGTTGCTATGCCGTGGGTTTCGCAAGTACCGGCAATAGTTGAGGCGTGGTACAGCGGCAGTGAAGCCGGTAACGCCCTTGCTCGTGTGCTTTTCGGCGAAGTAAATCCGAGCGGCAAGTTACCGTTTTCATTTCCTGTACGGCTTGAGGATAACAGCGCACATTCCCCAAAAGGCGGCGAATATCCGGGAAATAATGTGGACGTAAATTATAAAGACGATATTTTTGTCGGTTACCGCTGGCTTGAGCGTGAAAAAATAAAGCCGCTTTTCGCTTTCGGACACGGTTTAAGTTATACTGCATTTGAATATGATTTGTATGCCCGAACTTATAATGGTATTGACAGTAAAACCCCGACTGTTACATTATCAATGCAAGAGATAACAAAAATTGAGGGTGAAATAATGAGATTGGATATAAAGGTTAAAAACACAGGTACGACAGACGGTGCGGAAGTTGTTCAGCTTTATATTTCCGATAAAAAGTCATCATTGCCGCGTCCAGTGAAAGAGTTAAAAGACTTTGATAAAGTATATGTGGAAGCGGGCAAAACAGCTATAGCAACGGTGAGCATTACTGCCGACGATTTGAAATATTACGACGATAAGAAAGGGCAGTGGGTTTTAGAGGCAGGCGACTTTGAAGCACTTGTCGGCAGTTCCTCGTCGGATATAAGACTTACTGTGAAGTTCGCGGTTAAATGATGATTTTCCGTTGATAGAGATGCCGTAAAAAGCGTGTAAATCTGTCAATCACCAACTACATCCCCAAATCGGAATTGTCAAAGTGGAAAGGCAGAAGGTCGGAAACCTGATTAAAAACTATAATCTTGCCGGACGCACCGCGCATTATCACCCTGATTTTTTTATCGTAACGTTCCTCGTACTCAATCATTGCCTGACGGCAATCTCCGCAGGGCGGTACAGGAGAATTGACTGAAATTTCTTCGGAATACGCTGTTATGGCAACCGTTTTAATCGGAACATTCGGAAATTTTGCGCCGGAGTAAAAAAATGCAACTCTTTCGGCGCATAAACCTGTCGGGTACGCCGCATTTTCCTGATTATTGCCTGTTATGATTTCATCGTTTTCGAGCAGTAATGCTGCCCCAACGTGAAATTTTGAATATGGAGAATAGGAATTTTTTGCCGCTTCCGTTGCTGTTGCAAGCAGATCCTGCTCCTGCTGTGAGAGTTCCGTTAAGGACGAAAACTCTTCGTAAGGTATCTCAATCGTTTTTTTCATATAATTATAATTTGTAAAGTTACCGTTTTTTCTCGAAAAACAGTTTTAATAATTCCGTACACTCATCTGCAAGGACACCGCTCGTAACAGTTGTTTTCGGATGGAGAATATTACCGCTTGTTGCAATACACGAAAAACCGCGTTTGGGGTCGGTTGCGCCATAGACAATTCCGCCGATTTGTGTCCAGAATGAAGCCCCCGCGCACATTGTACAAGGTTCAAGGGTAACATAAAGCGTACATTCGGAAAGATATTTGCCGCCGATAGCATTTGCCGCAGCGGTAAACGCGAGCATTTCGGCATGAGCCGTAACATCTTTTAACTGTTCAACCATATTGTGGGCGCGGGCGATAATGTCGCCACCCTTATCCCATACCACAACAGCCCCGACAGGCACTTCGTCTTTTTCAAAGGCTTTCCGTGCCTCGCGTAATGCCTCACGCATAAAATAATTACAGTCTAAAATCATATAAATAAGAATCAATTGCAAATATGAGAAAAAAATTGTAACTTTGCTCCGTAATTAAAAAAAATCAGGTTCGATTATGGCTCACAAAATTTCAGAAGACTGTATAGCATGCGGTACTTGCATTAACGAATGTCCTGTTGGGGCAATTTCTGCAGGTGATATTTATGTTATTGATGCGGATAAATGTACTGATTGCGGTACGTGTGCAGATGTTTGTCCGACAGGTGCAATTAGTGCGGAATAGATAGAGGGGCAGGAAAGAGAATAGCCATAATTCTCGTAGCGGATTAGCGGATGTTTGTAAAAACTTACCTCCGTTGTTATATGGCAAAAACAAGAAATCTTTTGAGTTTCTTCGTCTTTTGAGCAGGCGTTGTCTGCTCCGTGTTGTTTTATATTTCACTCTATTATATGTCATCAAAACAAATCAATTCTTCGTCGCAAACAGTAGAAAAAGACGATGTGGTTGTTAAATTTGCAGGCGATTCCGGTGACGGAATACAACTTGCGGGTACGATTTTTTCGGACTCTGTTGCCCTTGAGGGAAATGATATTGCAACTTTTCCTGATTATCCTGCCGAAATTCGCGCTCCGCGCAATACTGTTGCAGGCGTTTCGGGCTTTCAGGTTCATTTGGGCAAGAATAATATAAGCACTTCAGGCGACGAATATGATGTGCTTGTTGCAATGAATCCCGCATCACTTAAAGCAAATCTTAAAACAACAAAAAAAGGTGCAACCATTATTGTTGATTCCGACTCCTTTACGCCGGAAGCGTTAGAGAAAGCGGGGTACAAATATAATCCGTTTACGGACGAAAGCCTGTCAAGTTACAATGTTGCAACCGCACCAATATCATCTCTTGTGGGAACGGCTTTGTCGGGACTTTCGGTTCAAGCCGCAACACCGAAGTTGCAATCGGAAGCGCAGCCGCAGGATTGTCCTGAAGTACCGTTGCCCGCCGCGCCCCCTGCGCCGCTTGACAAAAAAACGATAGAAAAAACACGCAATATGTTCGCGCTCGGCATGATATATTACATTTTTGATAAACCATGCGAAGTAATAGAACATCTTATTGCTGAAAAATTTAAGAAGAAACCCGCTCTTATTGAGATAAATAAAAAGGTTTTCCGTGCGGGTTACGATTATGCGGATACTGCTGAAATTGTAGAGAGCCGCATTTCGGTTCCGAAAGCAAAACTTGAAAAGGGACGTTACCGCAATATCACAGGTAATACGGCTACGGCTTGGGGATTGCTTGCGGCAGCGGAACGTGCGGGATTGAAACTTTTCCTCGGTTCTTATCCCATAACGCCGGCAACAGATATTCTTGTTGAGATTACAAAATATAAATCGCTTGGTGCGAAAGCATTTCAGGCAGAGGATGAAATTGCGGGAATATGCTCTGCAATCGGTGCGTCCTACGCGGGTGCGCTTGCCTGCACTTCTACTTCAGGTCCGGGACTGTCGCTGAAATCGGAAGCGTTGGGGCTTGCGGTAATGGCAGAACTTCCGCTTGTTGTTGTGGATGTACAGCGCAGCGGACCGTCAACAGGCATGCCGACAAAAAGCGAGCAGTCAGACCTGAATCAGGCACTGTACGGCCGCAACGGCGAAGCACCTCTTGTTGTGATTTCCGCGTCATCTCCCGCAAACTGTTTTTATTACGCTTACGAGGCAGCAAAGATTGCGCTTGAACACATGACGCCTGTAATACTCCTTACGGATGGTTCTCTCGGCAATGGCTCACAACTTTTTCGTATTCCGAAAGTTATTGATTTGCCAAGTATAAAACCCCCGATAGTTCCCGCAAACAGTGATTATAAGCCGTATAAACGTGACGAAAATTTTGTTCGCGGATGGGCAATTCCGGGAACGGAAGGGTTGCGCCACCGTGTCGGCGGATTAGAAAAACTTGACGGTGCAGGCAGTGTTTCTACCGATCCCGCAAATCACGAACTGATGGTTTCGCTAAGGCGTAAAAAGATTGAAAAAATTGCCGATTTTATTCCCGAACTGAAAGTTTTCAGTGCGGCAAATACGGCAAATACGGATACGCTTGTCGTGAGTTGGGGCGGCACAGAAGGTACAGTGCATACGGCAGTTGAAAAATTACATCAGCAGGGTGTCGGTGTTGCACATGCGCATTTTAATTATATTATGCCTTTGCCGCGCAATACCGAAAGTATATTTAGTGAATACAAAAAGATTATCGTGTTTGAACTTAACGATGGGCAGTTTGTAAATTATTTGCGCGGTAAATTTCAGAATGTCCCGATAGAGGGCTATAATCGTACACATGGTCAGCCCTTTACGGAAAAAGAAATAATAGAAAAGTTATGGTCTATGTAGAACGATCGCAGGAGCCGCTTACGAAGCAGGATTTTTTGAGCGACCAGATGGTTAAATGGTGTCCGGGATGTGGTGATTATGCAGTATTGGCTGCCGTCAGCAATGTGTTGCCGCGTCTTGGCTACAAAAAAGAAAGCTATGTTATGGTTAGCGGTATCGGATGTTCGAGCCGTTTCCCATACTATGTGGATACTTACGGCTTTCACTCTATCCACGGACGTGCGAACCCGATTGCTACAGGAGTAAAAATCGCTAATCCGTCTTTGAGCGTTTGGGTTAATTCGGGTGACGGAGATGCAATGGCTATCGGCGGCAATCATTTTATCCACGTTATACGGCGTAATATGGATATAAATATGCTTGTTTTTAATAATCAGATTTATGGTTTGACAAAAGGGCAGTATTCGCCAACTTCACCTATGGGAGCGGTTACGAAGACTTCGCCCGCAGGCACGATTGAGCCGCCGTTTAATCCCGGTGAACTTGTTATGGGGGCTCAGGGGACTTTTTTTGCACGTGTTACGGATACAAATCCTAAACTTATGGCGGATGTGCTTTACGAAGCGGTGAAGCACGACGGCTGCTCGGTTGTGGAAGTACTCACGAACTGCGTTATTTTTAATGATAAGGCGCATGCGGCAATTACAGGCAAGGATGTTAAAGATGACGCACAACTTATTCTTGAACATGGCAAGCCGATGTTGTTTGGGGCAGCGCGTAACAAGGGAATTATGCTTGTTGACAGCAAGCCTAAAGTGGTTGAAATCGGTGTTGACGGCGTAACGATTGATGATATTCTCGTGCATGATGCAAATACTCCGGATGTTCGTATTCATCATTTGCTTGCGACTTTAAAGTTACCTGATTTTCCTGTTGCTATCGGCATTATCCGCAGGGTTGCCGGGGTGACGTATAATTCGCTTTTGGAAAATCAAATGAATGAAGCACGTGCGAAATCGCCTGTGAAATGTGTTGATGATTTGCTGAACAGTGGTGATACTTGGGCTGTGGATTGAGGGTTTAGGGTTTAGAGTTTAGAGTTTAGAGTTTCGGGTTTAGGGTTTAGAGTGTAGGGTTTGGGGTGTAGGGTGTAGGGTTTAGAGTTTAGAGTTTAGAGTGTAGAGTGTAGGGTTTGGGGTGTAGGGTTTGGGGTGTAGGGTTTAGGGTGTAGGGTTTAGGGTGTAGGGTTTAGGGTTTGGGGTGTAGGGTGTAGGGTTTGGGGTGTAGGGTTTGGGGTGTAGGGTGTAGGGTTTAGAGTTTAGAGTTTAGAGTTTAGAGTTTAGAGTGTAGGGTTTGGGGTGTAGGGTTTAGGGTTTGGGGTTTGGGGTGTAGGGTTTGGGGTGTAAGGTTTAGGGTTTAGGGTTTAGGGTTTAGGGTTTGGGGTTTGGGGTTTGGGGTTTAGGGTGTAATGTTTAGGGTTTGGGATGTAAGGTGTGGGGTGGAAAATAAAATTTATGGCGCATATCAGTGCTGCGGCTTTGGGTGCGTTGGATTTGGAGTGTAGATTAAAAAATAAAATTTATGATAAGTAAACAGGAATTAGAAAACATGGAGCAAAATGCTCTGTTTGAAACAGCAAAAAATTTTAATATCAGAAAGTACGAAAAGATGGAGCGTGAAAAACTTGTCTATGCTATTCTGGAAAAACAGGCGGTAGAATATACTTCAACGCCAACTGACCCAATGACTTCAACAGAAGGAATAGCATCGAAGAAAAGAGGCAGACCTAAAAAAACAGAAAAAGGAAATGTTAAGCCTCAGGAACAGATGCTTGTGAAGTTGCAGGAACAGATGCCTGCACAGCTTTTCGGACAATCTTCCGAACAATTCTCCGAACAGTCTTCCGAGCAGTCTTCTGAGCAGTCTTTCGGACAATCCTCCGAACAGTCTTTCGGACAGCCGCCTGTACAGTCTTTTGAAAAAGGGGTACGTCCGAGAAGGGTTTTGCCGAGCATTAAAAATCCGATTCAAAAGAAAATAAGACCGGTAGATATTTTTGAGAACGAACAGGATATTCGTGTGCAGGGAACGCATGTTGAGCAGGGCGAACAACAGAATTTGCCGAGCGTGCAAAACGAACATGTTGAACATGTTGCCGAAATAAAATATGATTTTGAAGATTTCGTTCGTTATGAGGGTGTGCTTGAAACAATGCCCGACGGTTTTGGTTTCTTGCGTTCGTCCGACTACAATTATTTATCATCGCCCGACGATGTATATGTTTCTCCGCAACTTATCCGTTCAACAGGTCTAAAAACAGGCGATACCGTTGAATGTACGGTACGTCCGCCGAAAGATGGCGAAAAATATTTTCCAATAGGAAAAGTGACTGCAATTAACGGTCGGGCACCTGAGGAAATTCGCGACAGAGTTGCTTTTGATTATCTTACGCCGCTGTTTCCCGATAAAAAATTAACACTCGTAGGTGATGGAAAAAATACGCTGTCTGTGCGCATTATGGATTTGTTTTCACCTATCGGTAAAGGTCAGCGCGGTTTGATTGTTGCGCCGCCGAAAACAGGTAAAACAGTACTGTTGAAAGAACTCGCAAACGCTGTTGCAAAAAATCATCCTGAAGTTTATATTATTGTACTTCTGATTGACGAACGCCCTGAGGAAGTTACCGATATGCAGCGCAGTGTAAAGGCGGAAGTCGTTGCCTCTACGTTTGATGAGCCTGCGGAACGGCATGTGAAAATTGCAAATATTGTTCTTGAAAAAGCGAAGCGTCTTGTAGAATGCGGACATGATGTTATGATTGTACTTGATTCTATTACTCGTTTGGCACGTGCATATAATACTGTAAGTCCTGCGTCGGGAAAAGTGCTTTCGGGCGGTGTTGAAGCAAATGCACTTCAAAAACCAAAACGGTTTTTCGGTGCTGCGCGTAATATTGAAAACGGCGGCTCACTTACAATTGTTGCTACCGCACTTACCGAAACAAATTCGCGCATGGATGAGGTTATTTTTGAAGAATTTAAAGGTACGGGCAATATGGAAATTCAACTTGACAGGAAAATTTCCAATAAGCGTATCTTTCCTGCTATTGATATTGTTACGTCCTCTACGCGGCGGGATGACTTGCTTTTGAGCAAGGAAGTTCAGAGCCGTGTATGGATTTTACGCAAACATTTTGCCGATATGAGTCCTGTTGAAGCAATGGAGTTTTTAAGTGCAAAAATGAGTGCGACATTTTCCAATGAGGAGTTTTTGGTATCTATGGCGGAATAGTTGCTCTTTGACTTTGTCCTGCACGAATGAAACGCAGGCAGTCTATGGCAAAACAGGTGCAAAACTTGAATCCTGTTGCTTTTTGACTCTGTCCTGCACGAATGAAACGCAGGCAGTTTATGGCAAAAAGGTGCAAAACTTGAATCCTGCTGCGTGAGATACATCATAATTTAAAAATTAAACATATGATACAAAGAATACAATCACTTTTACTGCTTGTAGCGGTAATACTTCTGTCATTGTTATATTTTTTTCCGCTTGCAACGCTGCAATTGCGGTTTGGGAATTTTCCCGTTAATATAAACGGTTTCACACAAGGCGAAACATTTGCAGATCTTTCGGCGGTAAAATTATGGTTTGCGTCTTTTACAATAGTACTGTCGATACTTATTTTACTCTTGGCAGCAACGGTACTTTTGTACAAGAACTTGAAGAAACAGTTACGGCTCTGCACGATAGCATTTTTTTTGAATACAGTTTTTATTATTTTATTATTTCTCGGATTAGAGCAGGTCGCCTCACTTATAGATCCGTCCGTAAAAGATACTACTATTTCGTACAGAGAGTGGGTATTTTATATGCCGCATAAGGAAAGATGAAGCACTTTTAAGAGAAAGTAACCGCTTGCGTTAAATATTCAATTCTTGGCAGCAACAGTACTTTTACTGTTGCTCGTGCTGTTCCTCGTATTAGAGCAGGTAGCCTCACTTATGGATACAGGGTCAATGCATTAAAATTTTTAACCCCCTTATTTGGATATATCTGCACTAAATATCTAAAAAATTAGGATACATATAGTCAGTAGCGGGAGTAAATGCCTCTTTTATTGCCTGCGGCGAAGTCCAGCGCAAAAGGTTAAATACGGTGCCTGCCTTGTCATTAGTGCCTGACGCCCTGCCGCCGCCGAAAGGCTGTTGGTCCACCTGCGCTCCGGTCGGTTTATCGTTGATGTAAAAATTGCCGGCAGTGTGCATTAAGCGGCGAGTTATTCTGTCAATCTCATAACGGTCGTTACAAAAGATTGCGCCTGTTAAAGCGTATATTGAGCCGTTATCAACAAGCGAAAGCGTTTCGTCAACTTTGTTATCATCATAAACATATACCGTAAGTACAGGTCCGAAAAGTTCCTCTTTCATCGTAATATAGTCGGGCTTTGAAGCCAGAATTACTGTCGGCTCAACGAAATAACCTTTTGTCTTATCGCATTTTCCGCCAATAATAATTGAAGCATCCTTGCTGTTGCGGGCAGCGTCCAATACAGTAGAAAGTTTATCATAAGAACTTTCGTCAATAACAGCATTTACAAAATTTGAAAAGTCCTCTACATCTCCCGTTTTAATTTTAGCAAGATCATCAGTCATATATTCCGATACCTGTTGCCATATTGAGGCGGGAATATACGCTCTGCTTGCGGCAGAACATTTTTGTCCCTGATATTCAAATGCTCCGCGCACAAGTGCGGTAGCGACTTGCTTTGGACAGGCAGTCGGATGAGCAAACACGTAATCTTTGCCGCCTGTCTCACCGACAATGCGCGGGTAAGAGCGGTAGTTGGGCAGATTTTCGGCAATAGTTCGCCACATTCCGTTAAATACGGCAGTGCTGCCTGTAAAGTGCAGTCCCGCAAATTCATGATGTGCGAAAACGGTAGAAGCAGCGTCTGTCCCTGTACAGTAAACAAGGTTTATCACTCCGTCCGGCAGCCCCGCTTCGCGTAGAATTTTCATTATAAGCCATGCGGAATATACAGCCGTTTTGCTTGGTTTCCAAACGACGGTATTGCCCATAATGGCGGGCGCACTCGGCAAATTACCTGCGATAGAAGTAAAATTGAATGGTGTCAGTGCGAATACAAAACCCTCTAACGGACGCCATATAGTGCGGTTCCAGATTGTTGCCGATGAATTTGGCTGCATCGCGTAAATTTCATACATATTTTTTGCATTGTAACGCCAGAAATCGGCAAGTTCGGCAACGCAGTCAATTTCCGCCTGAAATGCGTTTTTGCTCTGCCCGAGCATTGTAACGGCATTCATTGTGTAGCGGTATTTTCCTGCGAGCAAGTCTGCTGCTTTAAGAAATATTGCAGCGCGGCTTTCGGGACTTAATGCTTCCCATTTTGGCTTGGAACGCAGCGCGGCTTCAATAGCCAGAAGCACATGCTCTTTGCTGCCCTGATGATACTGTCCGAGCGGATGTGCGTGGTCGTGCGGCGGTATTATATTTTGTAGATTTCCTGTACGGATTTCTTTGCCGTCAATGATCATCGGCAACTCAACCTGTTCTGCACGAACCGAGGCAATAGCATTTTTTAGTGCTGTTCTTTCGGGCGAATCAGGCGCATACGCCTTAATCGGCTCATTAGTGATGTTTGGTAATTTGTAAAACATAATTATTATTTTTTACGATAAATTTACGTTAAATTTTTTAATTTGTGTACGAGAAAAATAAAGATGTTCAAAGTTCGGCACTTACACTCACGGATTCCACTTAAATTTTGGGTGGCGCAATGGCGAAGCCGTAACAGAGCAAATGTTAGATGGCGCAATAGCGAAACCGGAACAGAGCAAATGTTGGATGGCGCAATAGAGAAGCCGGAACAGAGCAAATACAAAGAGTAAACGCATTTAAATAAAGCACAGGCGATGTTCATGTCTTTGGGATGCGGCACCTCGTATAATG
Organism: Bacteroidales bacterium; assembly: GCA_031257915.1. Lineage (GTDB taxonomy): Bacteria > Bacteroidota > Bacteroidia > Bacteroidales > P3 > JAIRNR01. Next base: position 392 of record JAIRNR010000052.1, on the reverse strand, counting down.
TTTAATAAGAGTGAAGCGGGATATTACAACGAGGATAATTTCCGCAATTCATCAATTTCAGCGGATGTCAAATTCGTAATAGCAGACACTTCTTCTATGGAGTATCCCCGCTTTAGTACATTGAGGGCTATTTCTAATCTGCCTTCTGCTCTGCCTTTCTGCATTCCTTTCTGCATACCTTTCTGCATTCCCTGTTGTATGCCTTGTTGCATTCCTTGTTGTATGCCCACCTGCACACCTAATTTCATGCCCTCCTTTTTGGCATCTTCACGTTGATAACTGATATAACCGGTCATGTTCTTTTTCATGTCCTCGAAATCACGCTCGCTTAATCTGTATGCTCTCATTTCATCTTTATTTAATTTGTTCACACGGATTGTATTCAATAAGCC
>JAIRNR010000047.1 GCA_031257915.1 Bacteroidales bacterium | reverse complement strand
GCGGTGTGGCTGTGTTTCGGGGCTATTAACATTTATTCCGGCGAAAGATGCAGAGCAAGCGCAGGATGATCTTAACAGATTTCTTTTGACGCATCGCAAAACAAATATTGAAAAGCATTTTGTGCTTGATGGTGAAAATTCGGGTTATGCTTTTGTTGTAACCTACGAAGACATTACTTCTGTAGGAATGAATACAACCCCTGCTGCTTTTGCTTCCAAAGTTGAGCAAAATGCCGAGAATACTGCTGCTGATAGCGAGGGTAAGAAAACAAACGAAGAAATTGTAATAATGGTTATTCTGCCAAATATCAACGCTGCGGAAATAAATGAGCGTCCGGGCTTTATTGCGCAGGAAAGACGTGATAAATACTTAAGTAGCGGAACAGGAACAGGGACAACTGATAGCGCAAATGTAATAAAAAGGGCATAAGTCATTTGCATTATGCAAACTGTCGTTAATGTTCCGTTGCATTATCTTTATACCCATCTCTATTGCACAATCCGAAATTTTATCGTAATTTAGTATTATATCATTAAATGAACAACAATATGAAACGACTAATTTACTCGGCAGGCATAATATTTCTCCTTATCGCCTGCTCTTGCCGCAATAGCGGTAACAATACGCAAAGTGCGCAAAATACACTTAACTATGCCGGTATTTACGAGGGGACTATACCCTGTGCAGACTGTCCGGGCATTGACCTGTCTCTTATTTTGCATTATGACGGAAACTATACTAAAAAAATGATCTATCAGGACAGAGAACCCGATAATATATTTTCAACTTCGGGGGAATTTTTATGGGATGATACCGGAACAATTATCACACTTACCAACGAAGCAGACGGCGAAAAATTCAAAGTTACGGAAGGTGCATTACTGATGCTTGACGCAGAGGGCAACGAAATAACAGGCGAATATGCGGATATGTACAGGATAAAGCAAGTGGCAACAGTGCAGAAATAATGGATGTTCGGTCTTTATATCCATATTCCGTTCTGCGAAAGTAAATGTTCTTATTGCGGATTTTATTCTACCGCTGATAAAAGGAGACTGGGAAGTTATTTAAAAGCCGTTTTTAACGAAGCAGAAGCGAGAAAAGCGGAAAAAATTGATACACTCTACATCGGTGGAGGTACGCCGTCTGTGTTTTCAGCAAAAGAAATTGTGAAATTTTCAGATGATCTTTCGGGCGTTTATAATTTCTCGCATTTAAAAGAGGCAACGCTTGAAGTTAACCCTGAACATATTGCAAACTGCGGCGATTACTTACGGATTTTACATGAAGAAACACCTGTTACCCGTGTCAGTATGGGAGTTCAGTCGTTTAATGATAACGACCTGAAATTTCTCGGCAGAATACATAATGCGCAGACGGCAATAAATGCGATAGAAAAAATATTGAACGCTGATATTGAACTTTCCATTGATTTGATTTACGGTATTCCCACTCTTACAAATGAAATATGGAAAAACAATTTGCAATTTCTAAAGCAATTCGGACTAAATCATTTTTCGGCGTATTCCTTAACTGTTGAGCCGAATACCGCTTTTGCAAAAAGACAAATTCCGTTAGACGAAGATACAACGCTGCAACAATACGGTATATTGCAGGAATGGTGCGCAGCAAATAATTATGAACAGTATGAAATAAGCAACTACGCACGCGCAGAACATTACGCACTTCATAACTGCAATTACTGGAATTTGTCGCCATATATCGGACTCGGCGCAGGCGCACACTCTTACAGCGGTTTTACGGCATGTTCGCAAACAAAGGCTGCACGCCGCTGGAATATCAACAATATTGAACAATATATAAGCAATCCTGCAAACAGTTACGAACAGGAATTTCTGACGGAAACAGATACTTTTCATGAGTATATAATGACTGCTTTGCGCACAAAGTGGGGGGTGCAAAAATCAATGCTGCAAAAATTTTCAATACCGTTTCAAATACATTTCAATAAAATATCCGCACCGCTGCTGCGCAATAAAACACTGACAGAAACAGAACAGGCGTATATACTCGCAAAAAATTCAATACCTCTCGCAGACGCTGTTGCCGAAATGTTTTTTTTTAACTTTGCATAGAAATTGGTTGCTTAAATACCCATGGATAACTTCCGAAAAACACGATAATTTTATTTATCCGTTTTCGTACGCGGGTATAAAAAACAAAACAGGTATTGTAAAAATTTACAGTGAAAATAAATTTGAAGGATTTTTTATCTACAAAATTATTGCTGATAAAATGCAGGTTCCGTATTTTTTTATTAAAAAGAGATGCTACACCAAAGCAATAAAAATTATATCTCAAATAGCTGTTAAGAACAGAGTTGGAATATTAAAGATATTAGATACGGAGATAGCAAAAATCTTTAAGAATACTACATATCTGCACGCATTTTCAAAGAAACATTCATCAAATATTTATGCTTCTTTCAATTTTAAAGACAGAGAAAATTTGCAAATTTTTGATGGCGACGGCGATAATTATTTCACCTGAAATTTTCTATAACCTTATTTTAAACCGCGACAACGCCGTACC
>JAIRNR010000044.1 GCA_031257915.1 Bacteroidales bacterium | reverse complement strand
TCCCTGTGAGAACAGTAACTTGAAACTGATAACGTTGCGGCACAAATTCATTCTGTAGTTTTGGCACTTAACGCTAATATTTGGGAATGAAATAATCACAATAATAATCGTCTTAATTTCCTGACTTTCCCCTTTTTTTTATACACTACAATTTAATAGGGCGAGTATTTTTTGCTGTTGTTTAGTGAGAGTTACCGTTTTAGTCCAATTAAGGTTTGCTTTTTCTGATTTCAGATTTACTTTATAAACAGATTGCATTTTCTCTAAAACAGTATTTGCTGAAAGTTCCATTTTCTTTGCATAAAAATTGATGTATGCAAGTAAAACGTAGGCAAGGTAACATATCTTAACATGAGCATTGATATGTTCTAAACGATATTTTCGCAGAGGATTGAGATTTATCACAGATTTAATTTCCCTGTATGCTTTTTCTACAATATCCTTTTCAAAATAAGTTCTTACAACATCTGACAATGCTAATTTTGTTGTATGAAAAAGCAGAGAATATCCCAAATATTTTGCTTTTTGAGGGTTATAATTTTTATGTTCCATCGCCACAGTTCGTCTTTCCGCTTCTTTGTGAGGGTCGTAAATAGCGATTAACTTGCCGCACATAAAATCAAATTCCTGTGTATAAACAATCGTGTTTCTCAGTTTTATACGATTGTTTGGTTGAAAAATTTCTTCTCTGTCTATTCTACTTAAATATTCACGATGTATCTTATCATTCATCTTAATACCAGTAATTACTTTCTGTTGGAGTTTCAATAAATCACCAATAGTTTCGAAACAAATCATGCCTCTGTCAAGGACGGTTATGTCAAATTTTTGCAACCTTACTTCAGAAAGCATATCTTTGAAAATGTAAATATTGCTAATATTACCTTCGTAAGTGCGGTGCATTATAGGAAAACCCTCGTCTTTGGTTACGGCAAGTGCTATTTGAATAAGTTTGTCGTATTTTCCGTCTTTGCCTCTACGACTTTTCCAATCGGCTTGTGAACCAGCAAAATAAGTATCTGTTACATCCAAAACCAATGCCTTACGTTCCTTTCTCAACGTGCTTGACAATAAATTTTGAAGCAAAGCATTCTCTAAATAGACAAAATCGATTTCTTCTATTTTGTCAAGTGAGCGATATAAATCTTTATCTACTAATTTCTCAAAGCCAAGTATTTCCTGCAATGCCGTATGTTCAACATATTCGGGCAATTTATACATACTCTTACGAGAAATAATTTGAGTATATACCAATAGTAGTATTCTTTGCATATCCTTGCCCAATAATTCAGGCATTTGCAGCCGTTCTGAAATTTGATGCAATATCTTGTAATCAAGATATTGCTTTACGCTTTCCACTTCAATGTCGGATGTAAAGACCTTTTTGCAGGCTTTGCCGTCAACTTCGGTGCCGAGATAGCGGATAACTGTTTGTTTTACTTTTCCCTCCACGCGGTGATTTTCTACTTCTGCCAAATAAACAGAGTTCCCTTTTCTGATTTTTCTTATAAAAGCCATAATGTTATAGTGTATATTATATGCACTACAAAGATACAAAAAAAATTGAAACTACGCATTGGTTCTACAAAAAAAAACTCTTTTTTGTGTAGTGTATATTTTTTAGAGGGAAGTTAGGTAATTTGCAAGAATTTACAAATTTACGAATTATTTTGATTTTTTTCCGACTTGAAAATCAAGAGCATCGGTGCAAGTTCCATTAGAAAAGTTATAATTTACGTTAGGGGGAAGAAAAAAAAACTTTCTCAAAAAAGTTTTATTTTTTCTTCATTCTTGTAAAATTCGTCTTAATCTTAACGTTTTAAAATAAAAAGGGGAGCAATTGCCCCCCAAAAGATTAGAAATTCTTATTTTTGTGTGACTAAAACATAAAAAACATGAAACATCTAACCCGCGAACAAAGGTACACAATTTCTAAAATGTTATCAATAGGTGAAAGCCAATGCAAAATAGCGTTATATTTAGGTGTGTCTCAAGCGACAATCAGTGAAGAGATAAAACGTAACAGTGTATCTTACGGCAAGAAGTTACAATTACGTGAATACGTGATTTTACACGCTCAACGTATGGCTGACAATCGTAAAGAACGTTTTGTAAAACGCCGAAAGTTCACCCGTGCTGTAGAAGATTTTGTTTTTTTGAAGCTGACAAAAGAACAATGGTATCCTTGTCAGATAATAGGATATGCGCGTAAAGAAGGGCTTCCAATGGTTTGTGTGGAACGTATTTATCAATACATCCGTAAAGACAAATATGATGGCGGCACCGTGTATAAACATTGTCGTCACAAATTAAAACGGCGCAAGCACGATGTCTGTTCAAAGGTGGGCAATATTCCTGACCGTGTTTCAATTCACAGTCGTCCCTGTGTGGTTGATTCTCGTGGACGTTTTGGTGATTGGGAGATGGACTTGATACAGGGGAGCAATAACACGTTTATTTTGACTATGATAGAACGCAAAACACGTTATTTGGAGATGATAAGATTGCATAGCAAAAGGTCTGCTGAAGTAGCAACAGCAGTGAAAGATATACTATTGCCTTATAAAGACAAAGTGCTAACGATAACCACTGATAATGGTTCTGAATTTAGCAGGCATAAAGAGATCGCAAAAAGTTTGAATGTAAAAGTATATTTTACCGATCCTTACAGTTCTTGGCAGAAAGGCGCAATAGAAAACACTAACAAACTGATACGTCAATATATCCCAAAAAGAATTAACTTTGACACATTGTCGGATAAATATATTCAACAGGTAGAAAACAAGATGCAACAGTCGTGCAGTTTTAGTATCTTTGCAAAATGTTTACTAATCTCGGTTTTTTCGTTCTTATTTGTGTAATGCCGGTTGTTTCGGCTTCAGGCATTTCAACTGTGTCCGCAACGGCAATCGGCAACTCAACAGCAGTGTCAGAGGCACTGGTAGAGCTTGTCGCCGCCGATAACGCAACAATGCTTAGTTCACAGGAGCGTTTTATCTCATCTATTGAAAACAATCACAATAAAATTACAACTGTCGCCTGCCGTTTCCGACAGACAAAACAGTTGCCCTGTCTTAAAAATCCTGCCGAAAGTACCGGAAATCTCTATTATAAGAGCGGACAGGTTGCAATTGTTTATGACAAGCCGGAAGGTGATTGTGTGGTAATGAATGAACGTAGCTGCAAAACGGTTGTGAACGGAAAAAGCCGGATAATTGCAACAAATTCCAATCGTACCTTAAAACAAATCTATCAGATTATTCAAGCGTCCGTATCAGGAAATATAAAAACAGTATTCAATGTTTTTGATGTGAATATATCGGAAACAAACTCAATATATCACGTTAAACTTATCCCCAAACAAAAAAATATAAAAGAAAAAATCGCCTTTATAGAAATGGACTTTGACAAAAAAGATTTATCGCTATCCGTACTTAAAACAGTTAAAGCAGAAAATGATTTTGTCAGATATGATTTTTTTCAAAAATCATTTAACAAAAGCGTTGATGGAGATTCTTTTCTATGAGCGATTTTTTTACCATAATAAGTAGCGAAAAGCAAGGTGATGTATTTTCTTTCAACGTTACATTAAATCCCGATAATGAAGTATTTAAAGGGCATTTTCCGAATCAGCCCGTAGTTCCCGGAGTATTCTCTATTGATATGATACGGCAATGCTTTACAAGTATTGCGAACACAGCAGATTTTAGATTTCATTCAATTAAACAATGTAAATTTCTGCAGCCGATTATCCCGAAAAAGGGACAGATTCTGCGAATAGAAATACATCCTCCTCAAACAGGCAGTGCGCTGTTACATGCGGCAATATTTGAAAATGATAAACCTGTTTTGAAATTAAAAGCAACCGTACTTAATGTTGCGGTAGTTATCCCCACTTATAACAACGAAAAAACAATTGCGAAAGTTATAGAAGAAGTAAAATATTATGCCGATAATATTATTGTTGTTAATGACGGTTCTACTGACGCAACAGGTGAAATTTTGCGCAATATGCAAGGTATTACTCTGCTGCAACACGCAACGAACGAAGGCAAAGGTGCGGCATTGAAAACAGCATTCAGGTACGCGCTGGCAAACGGTTTTATTCACGCAATAACTATTGATGCAGACGGGCAACATAAAGCGAGCAATATTACTGTATTTTTAAATGAACTCGCAAACGGTGACGATAATACTCTCCTTACAGGTGCGCGAAATTTACACGCCGAAAATATGCCTGAAAAAAACACATTTGCAAATAAATTTTCCAATTTTTGGATTTGGGCGGAAACAGGTATCCGGCTTCAAGATACGCAAAGCGGTTTTCGCCTTTACCCGCTTAAGCCGCTACAAAAGATGAAATTTATAACACGTCGTTACGACTTTGAAGTTGAATTGATGGTACGTCTTTCGTGGAAAGGAGTAATGTTGAAAAATATTCCGATAGAAGTATATTATCCGCCGGCAAATGAAAGAGTATCGCATTTTAAGCCGTTTAAAGACTTTATGCGTATTAGCATGCTTAATTTTTTACTCATTCCTTATGCACTTCTTTGGGTGCATCCGACACATCTTTTCAGACATTTTTCGTGGAGAAATATTGTTTATGCAAAAGATTCAAATATGAAAATAGCGTTGTCTATAGGTACAGGGGTCGCTTGTGGAATTTTGCCTGTATGGGGCTATCAAATAATATTGGCAGGCTTTGCTGCGCTTATCTTCAAATTAAATAAACTAATTACTCTCGCTTCGTCAAATATCAGTATTCCGCCAATGATACCGGTTGTCCTTTATGCAAGTTATGCCATTGGCGGGCTTGTAATGAGGCGTCCCCTGACAATTTCTCTTTCAAATATTTCTTTTGAAACAATAAGCACAGGGCTACTCCAATATATTGCAGGCAGTATTATTCTGGCAGGAACGGCGGGATTTGTTTTTGGGGTAATTTCATATATCCTGTTAAGTATTTTCAGGAAACGAAATTTTAATAAATGAAACAGCGTACACTATTATATATACTGCTTTTTGCGCTTACTGCTATAATGACGTTTTTTGCGTTTAAGATTGATTTTCGTCAGGATATTACTTCTATTTTCCCCCAAAATACCGATGTTGAAAAACATCTTTCCGCTTTTAAACATCTTAAAGCAAAAGATAAAATCGTTGTGATTTTTTCCGATACAGGTGCGGAAACAGCACCGGAAAAACTTATGGAAGCAAGTGATAAATTTGTTTCTCTGTTGCAACAGAATACTGCTGTCGAGCCGTTAATTGAAAATATTACAAGCCTCATATCGGAAAATCAATACACGGAAATTATTGATTTTGTCTATAAATATCTGCCTGTATTTTTAACCGAAGACGATTATCGTAAATTAGACACGGTCAATATAAATAAAATAATAAAAAAAGATTATGAATATTTAATATCCCCCATCGGCGAAATTATGCAAACAGTATTGTTGCGCGACCCTCTCGGCATCGGAAATACAGCACTTGCAAAATTAGAAGAACTCTCGCTTGCTGAAAATTATACTGTTTATGACGGACATGTTTTTTCCGGTGATTTAAAACACACACTCGTTTTTATTTCGCCGTCGCCGAACATAAAAGAAGCAACAAACAGCGAACAATTAACCGAAAGTATAGAAACAGCCGCACAAAATATACAAAACGCTCAAGGCATACGGAGCGATATTTTCGGCAGTACTGTTATTTCTGCGTATAATTCACGTCAGATAAAAAAGGACGGCGTTGTTACATCTTCCATTGCTGTAATTGTAATTGCATTTTTTATTTTTTTTATATTTAGAAGAAAGCGTATTTTACCGCTGATGTTTGCGCCCGCTGTTTTCGGAATGTTAACTGCCCTTACTGCCGTTTATTTTATTCAGGGGACAATATCTGCAATAGCAGTTGGTGCAGGTGCGACGGTTTTGGGTATTGCGTTGAGCTATTCCATTCATGTAATAACGCACAGTTATTATGTAAAAGACAGGAAAACGCTTATCAGAGATATTTTATCACCTCTTACAATCGGCAGTTTTACAACAATAGGTGCGTTTGTCGGACTTATATTTACACATTCCCCGCTATTGAAAGATTTTGGACTTTTTGCATCATTTACTCTGATAGGGACAACGTTTTTTTGTTTAGTATTTTTACCGCATTTTTTAGTATTTGACAGGCAGGATGGTCAAGGCAGTAAATATCGGCTATTGTCATATATTGAAAAAATAGATATTTTTTCGCTTGGCAAAAATAAATGGATGCTCACTGCAATCGCTGTTATTACGGTTATCTGCCTTTGCTTTTACAGTAAGGTGCAGTTCAATACGGATATGCTTGCACTTGGCTATATACCTGAAAAGTCGGCAAAAGCAGAACAGTTACTGCATAAAATTTCTGCCGATACCAATAATGAGATTATTTTTGTTTGCAACGATGATTACGGAAAAATGAGCGAAACTCTTGCAGAACTGAAAGAACAGCAAAAAATAATAAATTATTCTTCGGCAAGCAACTTTTTTATTCCTGCGGAATTGCAACAGGACAGGATAAAAAAATGGAACGAATTTTGGACTTCCGATAAAAAAGAACGGATAACGAAACAAATAAAAGAATGTGCGGCGGCAACAGGATTTGAACAGAATGCATTCAAGGAATTTGAAAATATTTTACAATTCGGTTTTTCGCCGTTTTCCGTATCGGAAGTTACAGGCAAAAGCGGCACACTGTGGCAAAATTTCACCGAACAGGCAGACAACGGCACTGTTTTTCTCGCATACGTTACCCTTACCGAAGAACAAAAGGAATATGTCTATTCCGTTTTTGATAAAATGTCCGGCGTGTCAATAATAGACCGCGCATTTTTTGCACAGAAAATGACAAAAACAATTACAGACGATTTTAATTTGATTCTTTATATTTCCTCAATACTTATTTTTTTAGCGTTGCTTATATCTTACGGACGTATAGAACTCGCACTTTTGGCGTTTATTCCTATGATGTTAAGTTGGATTATAATTTTGGGAATAATGGCAATATTCGGTCTGCAATTTAATCTTATAAATATTATTCTTTCTACATTTATCTTTGGTATTGGTGATGATTTCAGTATTTTTATTTTAGACGGATTGCTAAAGAAATACAAAAGCGGCATTGATTTATTGAAAGAACATAAAATAGCAATTTTCTTTTCAGGCTTTACGATTATTGTCGGTACAGGTGTGCTTATTTTTGCAAAGCATCCGGCAATATATTCGCTTGCACTTATTTCTGTTTTGGGGATTCTCTCAATAATACTTATCTCTTTTACGGTGCAACCGTTTTTATTTCGGATTTTGATAAGTAAGCCCACAGAAAAAGGCGGATACCCATATACATTTATGGGGATACTTAATTCACTTTATGCCTTTACCGTTTTTGTTTCGGGCTGTCTGACGGTGCAGGCGATAATGTTTGTTTTGTTGCCTCTGCCTGTGCGCGGTAAAAAGCGTATTATACAATACTGTTCGCATATTTTTTTAAAGGCATTTTTATTTTTAATGCCGTCCGTGCGCTATAAACGATTTAATCCCGCCGGCGAAAATTTTAAAAAGCCTGCCGTCATAGTAGCAAATCATTCATCATTTATTGATATTATTATGATAATGGGACTTGCGCCGAAAACGGTAATGGTTACAAATAAATGGGTTTGGAAAAATCCTGTTTTCGGTGCAATTGTACGTTATCTTGACTTTCAAACAGTGGAAAATGGTTACGAAAATATGCTTGATATTTTTCGCAAAAAAGTTGAGCAGGGATATTCCATTGCTGTTTTCCCCGAAGGCACCCGCACATGTAATGGCGAAATACAGCGGTTTCATAAAGGTGCGTTTTATTTGGCAGAGAAATTAAACCTTGATATTATTCCTGTTGTGCTTTACGGCAATGGTATGGTATCAAGCAAAACGCAGCCGTTTTTTATAAAAAGGGGAATTATTTCATATAAAATTTTGCCGCGTATTGCTCCGGATGGCGTACCGTATCCACTCCGTACGAAAGAAATGACGGCACTTTTTCGGAAAGAATATGCTGTCGCAAAAGAGCAGTTTAATACTTCCGAAAATCCGTATTTTTTTAATACGTTGATAAAAAATTATATCTATAAATATCCTGTACTGGAGTGGTATATGCGCGTAAAAATTCGTATGGAGGAAGTATATCGGTTCTTTAACCGTCAAATACCTTTAAATGCAACTGTTGTAGATATAGGGTGTGGTTATGCGCCATTGGCGTACTCATTATTTCTCTACTCTCCGCAGCGGCAAATTACAGGCATCGATTACGACGAACGGAAAATTGCTGTTGCACGACATTGTTTCCTCGCAAATGAACGTGTGAAATTTATAGCAGCCGATATTTCAAATTATGAAATGCCCGATTCGGATGTGTTTGTAATTAACGATACGTTACATTATCTCTCGTATGAAAAACAGGAAAATGTTTTAAAAAACTGTTTGCAGCACTTGAATAATAATGGCTTTTTAATCGTGCGCGACAGCGATACCTCAAATGTGAAACGTCATAAAAAAACACTTATAACAGAGAAATTTTCGGTAAATATTTTTAAATTTAACAAAGCAATCGAACAGTTAAACTTTTTCTCATCCTCGATGCTCGAAAGAATGGTAAATAAGTTTGGCTATACTATAACGAAAAAGGAAAACGATAAACACAGCAGCAATACGATTTATGTTATTGCCAAAAAGTAATATAAATAATAATGTACGATGTAATAATTACAGGTAGCGGACTTGGAGGGCTTGAATGTGGTGTTATTTTAAGCAAAGAGGGTTATAAAGTATGTGTGCTTGAAAAACATCACATAATCGGCGGGTGCTTGCAATCATTTAAGCGAAACGGTATTATTTTCGATACGGGAATCCATTATGTGGGCAGTTTATCAGAGGGACAAATATTTAATCAGTATAATAAATATCTCGGAATTGCAGATAAACTGCATTTAAAGAAAATGGACGAAGACGGTTTCGACGTTATACATTTTGAAGGACAGCAGTACGTTTATGCAATGGGTATTGATAAGTTTCAAAATACACTGCAAGAAAGATTTCCAAACGAAAAAGATAATTTGCGCAAATATTGCGGTATGCTCGCAGATACAGGGCAATCCATATCAATAGAAAATTTGCGAAAAGGATTTTTATCATCCGGCGATTTGACACTTTTTTCGTTATCTGCATACGAAACAATTGCAAATACAATTAAGGACCGCACACTGCAAAATATTCTTGCCGGTACACTTGGACTTTATGCAGGAGATAAATGCTCTACAAATCTTTATCATCATGCAATGGTACATTACTCAAATATTGAGGGTGCGTATCGTCTTGTAAACGGCACACAGCAGTGGGCAGATGTTCTTGCGGATCAAATTCGTCGCAATGGCGGTGAGGTGTTTACGGACAGTGAAGTGACAGGCATAAAAATTAAAGATGGAATTGCCACAGGCGTAGTAATAAACGGCAATGAGGAAATCAACTCAAAGTATATTATATCTTCAATACATCCTGCAACAACTTTCGATCTTGTGGAAAAAAATCCATTTATAAAAAAAGCATACCTGACACGCCTGCATTCACTCTCTAATTCTTGTGGAATGTTCACTGTATATCTTGCGTATAAAAAAGAAAATTTCCCATATATAAATAAAAATCACAATATCTATACAACAAACAATATTTGGGATAATTTTAAACAAACATGCGACGGCAAAGTTGCTTCTGTGTTTATGTCTATGCAGGCGATGGAAAATTCTCAATATAATATTGTAACATTGCTCTTCCCCGTATCATTTGCACAGATGGAAAAATGGACAGATACGAAAAGCGGACATCGCGGTAATGATTATATTGAATTTAAAGAACGGAAAAAAAACGAAGCACTTAATCTCGCAGCACAGTTCTTTCCCGCTCTTGCGCATAATATTGAATATTGCTACACGGCGTCCCCGCTTACCTATCGCGACTATACGGGTGTTCCCGACGGCTCTGCTTATGGAATAGTTAAAGATTATCATTTTCCGATAGCAACGCTTATGCGTGTAAAAACGAGAATTGCAAATCTTTTTCTGACAGGACAAAATGTGAATGTTCACGGTGCGCTTGGAGTAACGCTGACAGCGGCGCACACATGCGCCGAATTTTTGGGAAAAGAGTATCTCGCTAAAAAAGTAGGTAGTATATGACAACAATTAAATATATTATTATGACTTTTCTAATAATTCTTGCTGTAATAATTGTAGTAGTAGCAATATGGCTTGGGCTTGCTTATAAAAATTCCGTCACACCGCCGAAGAATTTTATAGTACAAAACGATTTGGAGGTTACGTTGTATAAGGACAGTACGGCAGAATATCTATCGTGTGGAAAAAGTACTTTGCGCAAAAACAGTTATGGTCTTTGGGAACTTTATGTATGTGGAAATGCAGAAGAGCGCGGAACTGCAATGGGCAAACTGTTGAAAAATCTTCTCTACTATCAAGAGAGTGCATTTGTCAGCGAAATTGAAAAATTTATTCGGTCAAAAAAATATCTCTCGTTCTTGCGTATTCCTGTCTTTATTTTAAATCGCAATGCGATAGACAATATACCTGAAGAATATCTTAAAGAAATTTACGGTATTTCGTTCTCGTGCAGTAAGGATTTTAACTGGATTGCACCGTCGTATTTAAGGCAGGTAAATTATCACGCAGCACATGATTTGGGGCATTTACTGCAAAAATATCATCTTGTAGGATGTACTGCTTTCGGGGTGTGGGGCAACAATACCGCAGATGGAAAAATGCTTTTCGGAAGGAATTTTGATTTTTATGTCGGAGATGCTTTTGCACGCAATAAAATTATAGCATTTTACGCGCCCGGCGACGGATATAAATTTGCTTCCGTAACGTGGGCGGGGATGGTTGGCGTTCTTTCGGGAATGAATGAAAAAGGATTGTGTATAACTCTTAATGCTGCAGGTGGAAAAATATCTTTAAAAACAGCAACACCTGTATCCATAATGGCGAGAGAGATATTGCAATATGCTTCAAACATTGAAGAAGCGGTAGAAATTGCGCACAAAAGGAAAATATTCGTATCGGAAAATTTTACTATTGGCTCTGCTATTGACGGACGGACGGTTGTAATAGAGAAAACCCCGAAAGATATTGCGGTGTATGAGGGTAGTGGCTCTGCGACACTTGTCACAAATCATTTTCAACGATTGCAGAATAAAGATGCTTCTTCCGACAGCAAATACAGATATGAGGTTTTGGAGCAATTACTTAATGATGGCAGCAGTAACGGCGGCGCAAAGTTAGACGTTGCGGATATTGCCGCAATACTGCGCAACCACCGTGGAAAGAACGGTAAAAATATTGGCTTATGCAATGAATATGCCATTAACCAGTCAATCTGCCATCACTCGGTAATATTTAAGCCGCAGGAACTTCTTATGTGGATTTCTACCGAGCCGTATCAGAACGGAGAGTATATTTGCTACGACCTTAAACGGATTTTTGATAATCCTGATTTTTCACATCCTCTGAATATTGTCGAATCGACTATTCCCGCAGATGAAGATTTTATACTTGTAAATTACCCGAATATTGTAAAATATCGTATGGCATCTGCAGTAATACAAAAAGCAATTCGTGAAAAACAGGCAGTAAGCGAAGATATTTTAGAAACGCTTCTATTCTTTAACCCCTGTTATTACGGCACTCACGAACTTCTTGCCAAATATTGGACTGCACAGAACGATCCTGTGAAAGCAAAGATTTTTAGCGACCTGGCGAATAAAAAATTGGCGGCGCAGTGATTGTGTGATTATGAATTGCGCATTTTTATAAAAATTCAATGTCATATTTCATTCACCAAAAAGCGATTTTCTTAATTCAGGCGTAAGGGGTATGGTTTTTGATTTTCCGCTTTCATAGTCGGCAATTCTTTTGTCAACCATAGCAAAATATTCTTCTTCGCTCATAAGCGTATCGTCTTGTTTTTTTTCTCTTTTCACCGAAATAGAAACAACTCCCTTCATATTAGAAAAAAGACGCTTCGCCGAGTTCAACAGCGCAGTATTTTCAAAAGTTATCTGCATTGTATTCATAGTCATTGATTTTTTATGAAGTTAAGAAAAAAATAACCATTAGGATTGTTTTTAGTTCCAAAAACAGTTCTAATGTTTCGTAAATATTTGATTAATAAAATACGCATTGCGGAAAGACAGGGATTCGAACCCTGGGTGCCCGAAGGCACAACGGTTTTCGAGACCGCCCCGATCGACCACTCCGGCATCTTTCCTCTATTCTTACAAATATACGAAAATTTGAAACCAACATATAAAAAGTCTTACGACTAAATTAAGTAAATGGTTGATAATTAGTGAATTTTTTATCAATATATTGTTTTTTTGATTTCAAGGCGTTATTATAAAGTAGAACGTGTTAAAAAAATTACAGGTCAAGTCTGCAATGACGACCGTTTACGTATGAAATTTATAAACGTATGAAAAAAATAAAAACAATATTAACAACCGTACTCGCATTTTTGAGCATTTGCAGGTTTTCACTTTTGGCATGGACAGGTTGGGGTAGCGGTACAATGCTTTCTTTGAGCAAGGCACACAACTTTATGCAATCACCTGTCTGGGTTAAAGAATTTCCGGCGGCAATGGCTTCAAATAATGCGGCATTTTCAAGTATTGCGGCAACTTCGGATGTCAAGTCGGGCGTATCCTTTCAAATGGGTGCCTTTTCGTGTACGCGCTACATAAAAGAAAACACCGCTTCAACGGCAGCAATATCTTTAGGTTACAAAAAAAGTGCCTTTGGTTTGCATTACTCCTATTCGGGATTTTCTCTGTATAACGAGCAGCAAGCGGGATTTTCGTACGGACAGAATTTCGGCAAACACTGGAACTTCGGCTTTGGTGCAAGTTATGTCTCAGACAGTAAAATAGAAGGATTAAAGGGAGATAAATTGCTTAATA
Source organism: Bacteroidales bacterium (assembly GCA_031257915.1). Classification (GTDB taxonomy): domain Bacteria; phylum Bacteroidota; class Bacteroidia; order Bacteroidales; family P3; genus JAIRNR01. Next base: position 14,081 of record JAIRNR010000044.1, on the reverse strand, counting down.
TTTCTGTTTCCGCTATTTGTAAAGTTTCTTCTTCATGGAAAATTTATTCTTTGGCAGAAATCCCTGTAACTCTTTTTTCGCAACAGAAAAAAATATTGTTGCAGCGATATTATTTTAAAGTTGGGGTGGGGTATAATGTGCTTGAAAATCTCTCTGTCGGAATAGATATTACGAAAGATTTGCGTTATAAACTTCAAGGTGCTGCGGGAATTTCTTATTTGCTTGCAGAACACTTCTTAATTTATGCATCTACTGAAATTTATCCGTTTGTGCATACAATCGGTGTCGGATATTTATCTAAACGTTGGAATATTGAATGGTACGGCTCATATCAAACGCCGCTTGGATTTACCTCATCTGTGGGAGTTGGCTGGAAATTTTGTAAATAAATATTGTTGATAAAGCGAACATGTTAAAAGCCGGCGTCCAATGAAAGTAATTATTCTGTTTTTTACTCTGACTCTTTTCGGTATTGCATATTCGGAGCCGGAAGATATTATTGAAAAAAATATTGAAGAGATTTTACAGGACGGTTCGGAAAAAACCGAAGAAAGTGTTGAGTTTTTAGAGTTATTACAGGAATTAAAAGCAAACCCGATTAACATTAACGTTGCCTTGGTACGCGATTTACAAATATTGTATTTTCTCTCTAATGAGCAGATAGAAGCAATTATTCGCTATCGTAACGATTATGGACATATAAATGGTATTTATGAGCTTTATTATATTCCGTTTTTCAATGAAAAAATTGCCTCTGCAATAGAGCCGTATATTTATTTCGGAAATGAAGACGAAGCAAAGTGGACACTCGGCACAGCACTTAAAAAAGGCAAGCACAGCGCGTTTTTTCGTTATGGACAGGTACTTATGCCAAGTGAGGCATATCAATACGGCGGCAGTCCTGCTGCGCTATTGGTAAAATACAGTTTGAAATTTTCAGATAATCTGCGGGCAGGATTTGCATTTGAAAAAGACGCAGGTGAAAAAGGTATTGATTTTTTTTCGGGATATATTGATTTCGGAAACGGCAGTTTCGGCAGCAATACGAAAATTCTTAAACAATGGCTTGTGGGAACATATAAAGCGAGTTTTGGTTATGGTCTCGGCATGGGGGGCGGCGGTATGTTTAACAGCATTTCAAATCCCGATATATCAGTACGTCCTGCGCGGGGCATACGTCCTTACGGAAGCGGCGGCGAAACAGGCTATTTTAGCGGTACGGCAATAGTACTTGCTCCTACGCCGAGAACGGAAATCAGTTTGTTTTATGCAAATAATTTGTTAGATGCTTCTTATTCGGAAATATCGGATACATCTGCAGATGAAGAACACACTGAAGTTTTTGATATTTCATCATCAAGCGGATACCATAGAAAAGTATCTGAAATTGAAAAAAGAAAAACACTGCGCCGTCAAATGGCAGGTTTTGCAGTAGAACATTTTTTTAAAAAATTTCGTATAGGTGGTCTTGTAAATTATACATGTTTCGATGATTTGACAGAAGAGAAAATCAGACTGTATAACAAATACAACGCGCTGTTTTCATCACTTTTGCAAAGCAGTATTTATTACCAGTGGCGGCTGTACGGTAAAATGAATTTTTTCGGTGAAATATCGCTTGCATTAAAATCAATTCCGTCTTTTGCCGTTTTTCAAGGTTTTCAGTATAATGCGTCGGAGATTTTCAAGATAATTTTTTATTACAGGTATTATCCGCGCAGCTACTCGTCATACTACGCATCTGCACCGGGCAGAAACAGCAATAATACAAACGAAAATGGTTTTAATTTTCAAGCTTCGCTGGCTATTTACAAAAGTTGGAAATTGATTTTTACAACAGATCATTATTCGCGTGAGTGGTTTTCATATCCGTCAAAATATCCCTGTAACGGACACGATTATAAAATTGAAACAGGTAACTATGGCAAAAGACTTACTTTCTACACTCTTTACCGTTACAGGAATGAGGATAACCTGAACACACATCGGTTGCGTTTTCATTTCGCATATAATACTATGGATAGATGGTCATTTGCAACAAGAATTGAACTTAATAATTTTTCAAAAGGTGTTTTAACTTATCAGGAAATAAAATATTCGTTTTCGTATATACCTCTAAAACTGTCCGCGCGTATCGCTCTTTTTGATACAAAGGGCTACGATTACAGAATTTATGCTTTTGAGCAGGATGTTCTTCACGGTTTTTCTGCTCCTGCACTTTACGGCAGAGGTACGCGGCTTTATGCACTTGTTGCATGTAAGCCTCTGCGGTGGCTGTCTGTATGGCTACGCTATGCGCATACACTTATGGACGACCGTTATTCATACGGACCGAAAAATGAATTTACGGAAGGAACATACAGACCGGAAATCAAAGTACAGGTACGTCTCACACTGTGAGATTACATAATTGCAGCACTTTTGGTACAGTCTTATTGACTGACGGCAAACAGTGCGGGAACACAGGTACATAATTGCAGCACTTTTGGCAGTCTTATTGACTATTCGGACATTTGAGCCAAAACTTTGTCCACTTCCTCTTTGGTAGATTTTAATTTTGTCTGGCAAAACTCAACGAGTTCGGAAGCGCGTTTTACCCTTTCGGCAAGAATATCAATGAGTACATCTTCATTTTCTATTTCCTCCGCTATTTTTTGAAGTTCAGTGTACGCTTTTTCGTAAGTAAGCGTTGTTGCTGCGCTTGCTTTTTCATCTGCTGTTTTAGATTTATCCATCGTATTTGGTTTTATCGTTTACCGTAGAAATTATTTTATCTCCCGAAAGAACAACTTCAATAATGTCGCCTGCGGCAATTCCGTCGGCGTTTACAATAATTTTATTGTTATGTTTTACTATTGCAAAGCCTTTTTTTAACAAATTATTCGGATGTGCCAAGTGCAGAAAAGATTTTATATGTTCCAAATTTGAAAATTGCCTTTGCAACAGCAGTGATATGTTTCTTCTTATAAGAATACGTAAATGTTCCAAATATCCCGAATTTTGCACAAGCAAAGTATGGGCATTTTTTACTATTGCACTTTTTGTCTGCAAAAGACAGGTGTTTAACTTGTGTTGCAGAGTTTGCGTTTTCCGAACGACAGTATCGCGCAAATGAATAATATTTGTTTCAAAGAGATGATTATATTCAATAAAATATTTTGCGGTATCGGTAGGAGTTTTTGTAGATGTATGCGACATAAGGTCGGCAATTGTTTTATCTTTTGAGTGTCCGATACCCGTAAAAACAGGGACAGGAAATTTTGCAACGGCAAGTCCGACAGTATATTCGTCAAAAATGCGAAAATCAGTTTCACTGCCGCCGCCGCGTAAAATAACGACTGCATCAAAATTTTCTTTTTCATGAGCGTAGAAGACGTTAATCAGAGCATCAACAATCTCCTGACATTTATTTTCACCTTGAACGGAAGCGTGAAAATGGCGCATTTCAAAATAATATCCGTATTGATTTTCATCAAGCACTCGTCTGAAATCCTCTACACCTGCCGAATGAACTGAAGATACGATTGCGATTTTCTGAATAACGGCAGGCAATAACAATGATTTATTTCGCGTGTAATATTCGCCGTTTTCAAAACTTATAAAATCATTTTCGCGTACAAGACGGTTGAGTGTTTCTTTCTTTTTACGTGCAAGTTCGCCCAGAGTATAACTTGGGTCAATATTCTGAATATACAGTGAAAGTCCGTATTGGGAACTGTAATTTACACGCACTTTCAGCAGCACTTTGATACCCGAAGTAAATTTCTGTTCCGTAATATTTTCAAAATATTTGATTTGTGGCGCAACATCGTCCCATGCGACAGCACTCACTTTCGCTGTAATTATGTCTGTTTGCTCGCTTTTTTCTACAAGGTCAAAGTAATGCCGTGTTCCGTAGGACTTGTGGTTTGATATTTCCGCCACAATCCAGTAATCGTGATACCCGAACGCGTTATTTATAACTTGTCCGATAAGTGCTGTTAATTCAGAGAGTTTTAGTGGTTGCATATAACTCTATGAGACATTTGATTGGTTCAAATGATTGAACGTTCTCAACGTATGCCGGTGCTTTTTCAATAGTTTTTTCTGTAATATCCATTTCGTGTGGGTAACGAGGTTGAACTCCAAATACAATGAATTTTTGCATTTAATTCTGATGTGTCTGCAACATTATTCGGCACGACAACATAAATATCAATATCACTATCGTTGCGGGGTGTGCCATAAGCATACGAGCCGAAAAGATAAATTGCTTCCGGCTCAACATTCTTTATTACAGCCGAAGTAATGTCTTTTAATTCCTGTTTTATATCATCTGTTGCCATATTATCACAGTATCTCATTTATCTAAAATCCTTACCGATAAATTTGTTTTTTAGTAATATCTTATCTGACCTCACAAAAGATTGTTTCAATCACGTTAAAAAGATTGCCCCAATCATACCAACAAAATTATTAAAAAAAAATAACATTAACAATAAAAGTTAAATCATTTTCGTTGAGAGTGTCTTTATGGCGAGGGTCGCGCATCATATAAATATCAGTATAGCCCTCACTCACTTCCATTTCGGAAAGCGGAATATAGCCGTTGGACACTTTTAAGGTTTTGGATTGCTGTAATATGCCAATTGATTTATCGCTTCTGTATGTTTGCTTAGATCTGTTATCAAATCAGGATATTCGTCTTCGGCAATGCGTTCTATATATTCCCAGTATGTCGTTTTTATTGAATAATTGGGAATTTTCAATATCATTTCTACTCCTGCCGGTTTATCTATTGTGAGAAGTCCCATATAAAACAGTAAGGAAATAAGATTTTGCGGGCTTTGAACTTTTTCCGCAGAAAAAGAACGAACAATGTTACTTGTAATACAGCCTTTTTCGGCTATTTCAAGAAGTTGATTTTTACTCTGTTCGCTGTTCAAAAGTCCTTTTAGACGACCATAGTCCATACGCAGATTTTCGTCTATAAAGGTATCGGGAGTGCGATTTTTCATTAGAAGTTCGCCAAAGTAGTACATCATCATTGACGGATTATATACTCTATGCTGACCAAGAGTGTGAAATTTGTAACCGTTATAAAACAATTTAAGGTCTATGTTTATTAAATCCCTGTTAAGGTTTGTTTCTGTTATTATCTGTTCAAGATCGTCTTCGGTAAAGCCAAGTATTTCGTTATATCTTTCGTCAAGAGATATATTGTGAGATATATTAAAGCCGCTTGTTACATCGTCAAGCATTATGGGCGTTACTCCTGTAAGTATTATTCTCTCTATTGACGTTTCCACTCCTATTTTCAGGGTTTCGTAAAAATCGCGTACTACACTGTTGGCTCGTATTACGTTATTGTAAAAATTATTGTCGCGGTATTTACTGCCTGCCATAAGGTCGTTGGCAAAGTGGTCGTATTCGTCTATTACTACGTAGAGTTTTGTTTTTATGTCTTTTGCCGCCTGTATTGCCAAACCGACAGCACCGCCGACAGAAGTACTAAAATCATTTTTTATCTTATCGTAAGCATCTTTAATTTGTGGAAACTGTTCCATATATTCTTTTAAAAAATACTGAACATCTATATTTATTTTTTCGGAAAACGATTTCAGAAACTGCTCTTTATCACTTGTATCAAGTCCGGAAAAATTAAATTTAAGAACGAGAAATTTATTACGGTTAGCAGTGGGATTTTTACCAATATAAAGGTTGCCGAAAAGATGCTCAAATCTGTCTTTTTTGTTTATGTCGTAGTAATGTCCAAGCATATTCAGAAATAACGACTTTCCGAATTTGCGCGGACGGGTAAAAAACAGAATATGGTTATATTCCTGTTCAAGAAGTTCAATATATTTTGTTTTGTCTATATAAACAAGATCTTTATCCCGCAGCATTTCAAAATTGGAAACGCCAAGCGGAAGTTTACGTTTTGCCTGCATAACGTCTGTGTTGATTACTTTGCGAAGTTACAAGAATTTATATTAAAATTTTCAATCTACCTGCAGCACAGATTAAAATTTCATTAGCAGTACCAAATAAGAGTATGTAACCTGCAGGTTTCTTATTCGGTTAAAATCATACGTTTCGCAGCAACAGGCACGTTATCCGCTATAAGTGTGTAAAGGTAAATACCTGCCTGCAAGTCGGAAGCACTGATTTCTATGTCGCCTGCGCCTTTTACCGCGCAGCAGCGCAGCTGTTCCCCTGCAGAGATACGAAAAACCATCAAAGACAAAAGTTTTTAATAAATTTGCAGAAATATGAACATTCAAACAACCCCCATACAAGGATTACTTATTGTTGAGCCGAAAGTATTTGGCGATGACAGAGGATATTTCTTTGAATCATTTTCAACCGCTGCATGGGAAGCGGCAGTTAAACGCGAAGCGGCAATCAGACAGGATATTCCGGTTTTTGTGCAGGATAATGAATCGCTTTCAAAAAAAGGAGTTGTGCGGGGATTGCATTTTCAAATACCGCCCTTTGCACAGGATAAATTAGTGCGTGTAATAAGGGGGGAGGTACTTGATGTCGTGGTTGATTTGCGGCGCAATTCGTCCACCTACGGAAAACATTTCAGCATACTTCTGTCGGGTAAAAATAAGAAGCAGTTTTTTATTCCCAAAGGTTTTGCACACGGATTTTCAGTGCTTGAAGACGATACTGTTTTCGTGTATAAAGTAAGCGAACTGTATTGTCCCGAAGCAGAACGCAGTATTTTATTTGACGATCCGGAACTCGGTATTGACTGGAAAGTTGATACTGCCGTTATAAGCGATAAGGACCGCAGAGGTGTGAGGTTTAACGATTTTATAACACCATTTTAAAGTGAGACAGGTATTAAAGCAACATTCGTTCAGGTAAACGAATAGAGCAATGCGGGTTCGATGCAGCCTTAATAAAAATTTATTCGTATGAAAAGACAAAACATTATTATATTTATTCTTATCGTTGTTGTTGTACTTACAGGTATTGCTTCATTTGATGATGTTACCGACGGTGCGGCAATCTCACAGCAGGCATTCAGAGAACGTTATTACGTACACCAGCCGCCGATACCCGATTCTGTTTCTTTTGCGGATGAAAAAGTGCCGCTTGATATATATCATGTCAGGGAGCGGCTCGACAGGGAATTGCTCGTAAACACCTATTGGCAGAGCAATCAACTTTTATATCTGAAACGCGCAAATCGCTGGTTTCCTGTTATAGAGCCGATTCTAAAGGAGCAGGGTGTACCCGATGATTTTAAATATTTAGCACTGATTGAAAGCGGACTTATAAATGCAAGTTCTCCCGCTGGGGCAAAAGGTTTTTGGCAATTTATAAAAGGAACAGCGCAGGAATTCGGACTTGAAGTTAATGCGGAAATAGATGAACGGCTTAATGTAAAAAAGGCAACTGTTGCTGCCTGCAAATATCTGAAAGTGATGTACGCACAGTATGGCAGCTGGACACTTGCCGCCGCAGGTTACAATACAGGTCGGAAAAATATTGGCATAAACAGCAGTGAGCAAAATACAAACGATTATTATCTTATGCATCTGCACCCCGAAACAATGCGGTATGTATTCAGGATTTTGGCAGAAAAGATAATTTTTGAAAATCCGTCTGCATACGGTTTTTATTTGGATAAGGATGATTTGTATTCACCACTGCCGACACGTGAAATAACTGTTGATACGACTATTACCGATTTGTTTGGGTTTGCGCGTAAAACAGGCGTCAGTTATCAGACACTGAAAATGTACAATCCCTGGCTGACAGACCACCGTACACTTCCGAATAAAAGCAGAAAAAAATATCAAATTTCATTCCCGGAATAAAACACATAAAACTTAATAAAATGCTCGTTTTTGCTACAAACAACAGAAATAAATTAAAGGAAGCACGACAGATTCTGTCGCTTCCCATAAAGTCGCTGAGCGACTTAAACCGTTTACATCATTTGGATTTTAAGGGCGATATTCCCGAAACAGGAATGACGTTTAAACAAAATGCACTTCAAAAAGCACTGTTCGTTGCGGATAATCTTACCGAAGCAGGTATGGAAAAAGAATACAGTGTGTTCGCGGACGATACGGGACTTGAAGTAGAAGCATTGCAAGGGGAGCCGTCTGTGTATTCGGCACGTTATGCAAACTTTCCCCCCGGCAGGCGCATCTCTTCATTACCATTCTATCACAGAAGACACTATGCTTCTTTGCCTGTGAAGCCATTCCGCTTTAACATAGAAAAACTTCTCACGGCATTAAAACCGTTTAGAACGCCGCAACAGCGTGCAGCCTGTTTTAAAACAGTTATATGTCTTTTGCAAGGCGATAACGAATATTATTTTGAGGGCAGGGTGGACGGTTATATTTTACATCATCCGCAGGGAAGAATGGGTTTTGGTTACGACTGTATCTTTTGTCCCGACGGTTATGAAAAAAGTTTCGGGTTATTGACACCCGGCGAAAAAAACGCAATATCCCACAGAGGTAATGCCTTGCGTAAAATGCGGGAAGTATTGTATGAATAATTTTGTCGTTTACAGTGCATCTGCGGGGTCGGGAAAGACATTTACGCTTGCATTGCGGTATATTAAAATGCTGTTGTTACAGGGGCAGAACTCACATCGGCGTATTCTCGCCGTAACGTTTACAAACGACGCTACAAACGAAATGAAGCAACGGATTATATCGGAATTGTCGCTGCTCGCTGACGCCGTACCCGATAATAAATTCAGAAATGTATTACGTAAAGAGTTGCCCGAAAGCGTAACCGACGAAGAAATAACAAAAAGAGCCGCCCGGCGGCTACATGAGATTCTGCACGATTATAGCCGCTTTTGGGTAATGACTATTGACAGTTTTTTTATTAAAATAGTTCAAAACCTTGCGCATGAACTTGGTGTAGGCTCAAAATTCAATATTGAATTAAATAACGATACTGCAACGGCAGGGGCGGTAAATGCCGTTATAAATAAGGCGTCTCAAAATGAGAAGATGTTGCAAACGCTTCTTGAATACGTGAATCACAGAATTGAGCAGGATGATAAATGGAATATAAAAGAGGCTCTGATAGAGTTTAGTGCGCAAAATCTCTTTTCGGAAAAATTTCAAATTCATTCACCTGCGCTGCAAAAAGCGTTAAATGAAAATCCGAACGCAATAAAAGAATTGAAAGAGAAATGCAGAAAGATAAAGCGTGAATACGAGGAAAACACACCGCAATACAATACTGCAAGCATACTGTCGGATAATATATTTCAACTTGAATTGACAGGTGATATAGATAAAGAAGTTGATTTGCAAAGCAGAGAGAATATGCGTTTTTTGCTTTCAAAAACTGCCGTGCTGCTGCATGGATTGCTGAAAGAAAATAGCGGAAATGCAAGTTTTATTTACGAAAAAATAGGTGCGGAAATAAGCAGTGTTATGATAGACGAATTTCAGGATACGTCTTTTCTCCAATGGCAAAATTTCAAATATCTTATATCGGAAATAATCGCGAATAATAATTTCTGCATGATTGTCGGCGATGTAAAACAATCAATATACCGCTTTCGTAATGGTGACTGGCAAATACTTAACAATATAGAGAAAGAAACGTTTGCAGGAATAAAAGCGAAAGTAGAAAATCTTTCGTTTAATTACAGAAGTAGAAAAAATATCGTTGAGTTTAATAATAATTTATTCACGAAAATTATCGCCTGTTTGGATACTGAAAAGAATAATGCCGATATACAAAAAGCGTATAAAGATGTTAAGCAAAATTTGCCTGCTGCAGGGAAAGACGGCGGCTATGTGGAAGTTTGTTTTTATGACAAAAAGGAAAAGTATAAATATATAGTTGATATTCTTACAAAATTACGTGATAATAATGTTGCGCCGAAAGATATTGCGATATTATGCAGAAGTAACAGCGATATAAAAAGCATTACGGAATATCTGTCGGATAACGGTTTTTATGTAGTAAATCCTGCTGCATATACTCTTAAATCTTGCGATGCAGTGCGGTTTGTAATTGCTGCGCTTGGAGTATTAAAAAGTGCAAGAAATAAAATTTGCGAAGAAGAAATGTTGCGTATTGCTTCGCGGAACGGCATTACTGATTTTAAAATAAATCATCTTAAAGATAAATCATTGCAGGAAATGGTTTACGGACTGCTTCGCACATATAAACCACAGGAATATGAAACAGCGTTTGTATATACGTTTCTTGACAAAGTAAATACTTTTTCAAAAAATAATATTTGCACAACAGCAAATTTTTTATCTTACTGGAATAACGAATTATGTAATGTAACTCTTGAGCAAAGTAAAAGTCAGGATGGAATTATTGCAACAACAATACATAAGTCTAAAGGGTTGGAATATCATACGGTAATAATTCCGTTTATAAATTGGCAAATGTCTAAACAGGGCGGACTTATATGGGTTGAAAACAATAACAGTGATTTTTGTCCGTTGCCGGTTTTACCTGCGGATTTCGGCAAAAGTTTGCAAAATTCTACTTTTTCGGCAAGTTATTATGAGGAAGAAAAAATGAATAGAATGGATACGCTTAATACGCTCTATGTCGCGCTTACAAGAGCGGAAAGCAATCTGTTTTTAATGGTGGAAAATCCGCCGAAAAAACGCGGTGCGGAGAGGCTGCAGAATTATATTTTTGACAGTGTCGGGAGTGATGTAACGTGCATTGGTGATATTGTTCCGTCTGAAAAAATGCTTTCGGATAAATTGCTTCACCGCACAGGTAATGGTGAAATTGTTAATGATAAAGTTGTCGGTGATAAGATTATTGATGACGGACCAACAAACGGCGGGACAGTGAATGACAGTGTTGTTAGCGGTGAGATTATTGATGACGGACTGACAAGCGGCGGGACAGTGAATGGTAGTGTTGTCAGTGATAAGATTATTGATGACGGACTGACAAGCGGCGGGACAGTGAATGGTAGTGTTGTTAGCGGCGAGATTATTGATGACGGACCAACAAACGGCGGGACAGTGAATGACAGTATTGTCAGTGGTGAGATTATTGATGGTGGGGCAGTAAATGGCGAAATGGCGTTTCTGAAGGAAGTTGCGGAAAAAATAATTGAAAAATACGGCAATGATTTTTCAAATATTACGGTTGTATTACCATCAAACAGAGCAAGAATTTTTTTAGACAGATATTTGCCGCAAAGCCCCGAATATTCAAACACGTATGAACTCTTATCGAAAAGTTCGCAGCTAAAAATGATTGACGATACGGTAGAAAAAATATCTCTTATTGAAATTCTTTACCGCTGTTACATCAAGAACTGTTTCGGTGAAGCGGCGGCGGTGGAGACGTTTGATGAATTTTATTCTTTCGGCGAGATTCTGTTGAGCGATTTTAACGAAATAGATATGGAGATGGTGGACGCGAAATTTCTTTTTATGCATATTGCCGATCTTCAAAGAATGAAAAACGACTGGGACAATTTATCGGACGGACAGAGAGAACTTGTAACGCGTTTTTTTGATTTTTCAAAACACAGAGATACCGATACTCTGTCAAAAAAATTCTTTTCTATTTGGGATCATCTGTATGATGTGTATGAAGATTTTCGTTCTGTCTTACGCGAAAAAGGAGTAGGGTATGAGGGAATGGTAATGCGCGATGCAGTAGAAAGCGGACTTAATGAGGAAGCATTTGAAAACAGAGAGTTTATTTTTGCGGGATTTAATAATCTGACAAAAACAGAAATTGCGTTAATTGAAAAATTGCGTTCGCGGTCGCAGATTTTTGAAGATACGCTAAATGATTTGTCGTCTGTTGGAAAAATCACAATTGTAGAAGCCCCGAATGCAACAGCACAGACAGCATATATTTCGGATTTTATTAAAGATACGGGCGTAAAGGATTTTTCAGATGCAAAAACGGCAATAGTCCTTTGTGACGATACGTTGCTTTCTGCTGTTATCGGCGATATTCCGAGCGAGGTAAACGCGCTTAACGTATCTATAAATTTTCCATTAAAGCAAACTGCCGTAGCGGGTATTTTGGAAGAAAAATTAGTTGAGTTGCAGAACGACGGCGAGGGATTGCCGAAAAATGCGTCTGAAATGATAAGTATCTTATTGGAGTTTCTGAATGTGATAAAAGAAAAAACGTATTCACCAATGGAAAAAGAAGCGTTAAACAGGGCAGAACAGATACTTCTTAAAACTCAGGAATTACCGCAATTGCAGCAACGTACCGATATATCTTCCATGGGCAAAAAAACAATTGCACGTTTGCTGCTTCAAATATTCGGTGCGGAAAAAGTTCCATTCGGTGCCGACCCTGCGGCAGGCTTGCAGATAATGGCAATGTCGGATACGCGTAATATGGATTTTGATAATTTACTCGTGCTTTCGGTAAATGAGGGTATAATGCCGAAAGGCAGAACGGAAAGCAGTTTTATACCGCTTTTCCTGCGGCATCATTACGGTATGCAGGACATCCGAAAGAATGACGCCGTTTATGCTTATAATTTTTTCCGTCTGATTAAACGTGCAAAAAACGTACATTTCGTTTATTCTACAGACGGCGTTACAGGCAAGGGCGAAAAAAGCAGATTTATAATGCAGATTGAAAATGAATTAAAGCATAGTAATATAAAGCATAAATCAGTCAATTTAAAAAAGAAAATATTCGCATGGCAACCGCTGTCTGCAGTTGCTAAAAATGAAATGCCGGACAGTGTATCACCCTCGGCTATCAACACATATATTGACTGTAAAATGAAATATTATTTCAGTAAAATCTTACATCTGAAAAATGATGATAATACGGCAGATGAATTAAGCAGTGCGGCGTTGGGAAATATCTTGCATAAAACAATTGAACTTATTTATTCGGAAGCAGGAAATGAAATCAGGAGCGAGTATATAGAGAGTTGTATTGACAGGATTGATGAATTTATTTTAAAGTCATTTAGTCCTGTTACAGGCGAAGAAATGCTGTATTTTAATATCGTAAAACAGATGGTGCGGAATATTCTTAAATATGATATTTCAATGGCACCGTTTAATATTACAGGTTTGGAAAAAGAATGTTCCGTAAGTATGGATAATATGCTTATTAAGGGATATGCAGACCGTATTATAGAAAAGAACGGCACAATATACGTGCAGGATTTTAAGACAGGGAAATTTCCGTCCGATAATGATTTCGGCAATATAGCAACTGTTTTTTCGGAAGAAAGGAAATATAAGGCGTCATATCTTTTGCAACTTCTTATTTATTCAATGATTCTTGCAAAAGATTATCCGGATAAGAAAATTATACCTGTACTGCTTTTTGCCATTGCCGACAAAGAACGCATTGCTGTTGATGTTGTGTCAAAAATAAAAGATAACGCCGTTACGTTTGACGATGTAAAAGATATTTTTGATGATTATTTTTTGCATTTTTTCAAGGATGATTTCCTGAATAGCAATGTGCCGTTTGTGCAACGCGAAAATAAAGATACCAAGTATGGTGTTTGCGGCTTCTGTGCTTATGGGGGTATTTGCGGGTTGTGATTTGACGTACTTGTTACTGGGGTAATGATAACAGCATTTATACAGTACTGCGGGGCTTTTTTATTTTGTCCGATTTAATCGTATATTTTTATTCTTGTTTGAGCAAGATTGGTTCGGACCTTCGGAGTGAGGTCTGCTACTTATGGACTGTATTCCGTTTACAAATTTCGTTCGGCACCGCCACTCCACACTTTCTTTCGCTTCACACGCCAAAGTAACCTGTTTGAAATTTTCATTTCGTATATTCTTTGCGTGTAAAATTATTGCTGTTGCACTTTTTTTTTGCTGTTGCACTTTTTTTTGCTGTTGCACTCTTTTTTTTGCTGTTGCACTCTTTTTTTTTGCTGTCGCACTCTTTTTTTTTGCTGTCGCACTCTTTTTTGTTGCTGTTGCACTCTTTTTTGTTGCTGCCGCACTCTTTCCTGTTGCTTACGCACTCTTTCCTTTTAAACCCTAACTTTTCCGCAAAATACGTAATATGTATTTGTATCTTATTATAAATAAACATATTATAAGTTTTAAAAAATTATTACATATTGCGTATTTTTATATTTTACGTAATTGGAAGAT
>JAIRNR010000108.1 GCA_031257915.1 Bacteroidales bacterium | reverse complement strand
GATGTCGGCTCGTCACATCCTGGGGCTGGAGAAGGTCCCAAGGGTTCGGCTGTTCGCCGATTAAAGTGGCACGCGAGCTGGGTTCAGAACGTCGCGAGACAGTTCGGTCCCTATCTGTTATGGGCGCGAGAAATTTGACGGGTGCTGACTCTAGTACGAGAGGACCGAGTCGGACGTACCGCTAGTGTACCTGTTGTGTCGCCAGATGCACCGCAGGGTAGCTATGTACGGATAAGATAAGTGCTGAAAGCATCTAAGTACGAAACTTACCTGAAGATGAGATTTCTACAAAAGGGTCGTTGAAGACTACGACGTAGATAGGTCGCAGATGTAAAGTCAGTGATGGCAAAGTCGAGCGATACTAATAACCCAAAAGTTTATACGCAAGAATAAACTAACAATTTTGCCGCTCAAGTTATTGTTTTTTGTGACAATGTTATAAGTGTAATAGAAGTTATGTGTTTAATATTGAATATTGAATATTGAATATTTGAATGTGAATAATGTAACTGACAGATACATGTTGTTATACTTTCTATCCATTTATGTTAAATAAATATTATAAAAGTATAAAATACTAAATGCTATTCTTGTAATAGAAAATAAGTATAGTTAAGTAAATAAAAAAAAGTATTAAATACGAAAGAACTATGGTGACGAAAGCGGCGGGGCTCACCTCTTCCCATTCCGAACAGAGAAGTTAAGCCCGCCTTCGCCGATGGTACTGCATCTAAAGTGCGGAAGAGTAGGTGGTCGCCGCCCTTAAAGGGGAATTGCCGAAAGGCGGTTCCCCTTTTTTTATTGAAAAGTTTAACGTACCTTTGCGCGTAAATTATTTTGTGTTAAAATTATGGCTAAAAAAAGTGGTTTTTTTACTGAGTTCAAAAACTTTGCCATGCGCGGCAATGTTATTGATATGGCTGTTGGTATTATTATCGGCGGCGCATTCGGCAAAATTGTGAGTTCAATCGTTACCGATATTATTATGCCGCCTTTGGGACTGCTTATCGGTAATATGGATTTTTCAAAAATGCACTGGATAATGCGCGAAGCGGTTATGGATGGTGCTGTTGTTGTGAAACCTGCCGTAACGCTTAATTATGGCGAATTTATCAACATGGTAATCAATTTCATAATTATTGCTTTTTCCGTTTTTTTAGTTATTCGTACTATTAACAAGGTAGAAACGAAAGCAAAGGAACTTTTGGATAAAGATAAAAGTGCCGCCGTTGAGGAAACTGCCGCACCCGCTCCGCCAAGTAAAGAGGAAACATTACTTACGGAAATACGTGATTTGTTGAAAGAGAAGAATGCTATTCGTGAAAAAGAATAGTGCCGGCATTGATATTATAAAAAAAGTATGAGAATAAAATCAGATAAGAAAAATATTAACGGAAGCGTTGAGAATATTTACGGTAAAATAAGCAATATCAGCAATTTGTCGCCGTTTATCGGTGATAAGGTGCAGAACTGGAAAGCGACTGAAGATGAATGTTCGTTTACGGTTAATGCTATGGGGACTAATGCCAGGATAACAGTGTGTATTATAGAGAAAATTCCGAATGAGCTTGTGCGGATACAGTCGGGCAGCGGCTCTCCGTTTCCATTTACAGCCGCGCTGCATCTGCAAAAGATTGACGATACTTCGTTTTATGCTGACGCAGAAATTGATGTTGAAGTGCCGGCAATGCTGGGGATGGTGGTGAAAAAACCGCTGCAACAAGCAGTTGATAAATTGATGGAGCAGTTGTCGCTTATGGCAGCTGCCGCCACTGCGCCAATTTCATAAAATACTCTGTAAATGCTTCCGTATAGCCGTCTTGCGCCTGTTGCAAAATATTTTGGGCTTCGAGCAGGTCGGACAGGGTGGTTATTCCTGCATTGTAATTGTCTTTGCTTATTTTCAGATTTTCTTCGGCTGACGAAATTAACTTTTTCGCAATTAAAGCCTGACTGTATGTTTCGTTAAGTTCGTTTTGTATGTTTTGCATTTGCTGCTGTAAAAGCTCGCTGCTTTCGCGTTTGGTGTTTTCAACTTGCTGCAATTCAAGTTTCTTGCGTTTTATGGCGTGAGAGCCTGCCCACCAGTCTGTTATTGGGATAGATACGTTGGCAAAAAGCATTGCGTAATTGTTTTTCATTTCTTTGTCCTTGTGCATATCGAAATTCATATAGTTGTAACCCGCACCAATGGCGACGGTCGGCAGGTTTTTGCTGATTTCCATGTTAACTTGCATTTTAGCAATATTGGTTGATTTTTCTAATAATTTATATTCTAAGCGGTTCTGCAAGGATGTATGATTATGCGTTTCAACAGGAGGCATTTCTGTAATAACAGGTTGCTGAATATCAAAACTGTCAGCAGGCAATCCGATTTTATGCGCCAAAACCATTTTCAACATTTTCAGTCCGTTTTCGGCTTTGAGTTTGCCGCTTTGTAATTTATTCTGTTCGAGTTCTACACGCAAAATATCGTTGCGGGTAGTTAATCCTGCCGAAACAGCAACTTTTACATCAGACAAAATGCGGCTGAGCAAAGAGTCGGAATTTTCAATGGTCTTCATTTTTTCTTTTAACGAAACGAGTTGCCAAAAACATTGTTCCGCAGCGAGCAAAACTTCGTTTTCGGTCATCTGTTTTTGCAACTGCCGCACTTCTATACCAGCCTTTGCAAGGCGATTTCCTGTAACAATCTGTCCGCCTGCAAAGAGTGGTTGCGTCGCCGAAACACTTGCGAGCATTCCGTTTCTTGGCATTTCTATTTTTTGTGGTTGCATTGCACTTTGCAATGCCTGAACGTCGAGCGGTGCTCCCTGTTGCATTAACCATATCATTGTCGGCGTGAGAGATTCCATCATCGGTTGCATCATCGCCGACATATCCATATCCATTGACATCACCGGTTTGTCGGACATAAAACCCAATCCCGACCCGCTTACAGATGGAAAAAATTTTGTAAACGCTTCTTTTTTCTGCTGTCGGGCAATTTCAACCGATATTTCGGCGTTTTTAATTTTTTCATTATTTTTTAACGCCAGTTCCCTGCATTGTTCTAATGTTAAAATCAAACTCCCTTGTCCCCACAAGGTATTAAAAGTCAAATATAATGCGGATATTGCTATTATTTTTAAAACCTTCATACGTTTATAATTATATGTTCATTTTGTAACTGAAATCTTATCGTGTTTTCTATACAATAGATAATATAAAATCGGCAATACGGTAACAATCAACACCATTGTAATCAATGTGCCGAAAAACATTATGCTTGCCATTCCTGCCCACATCGGACTTTGGCTGATAATCATCGGCAGAACACCCATTGCAGCGACGGCAGAAGTGAGGAAGATAGGCCGCATACGGCGTTTGCCTGCTTCAAAAGCGGCAGTGCGTACACACTCTCCTTTTGTAAAGCGCAGGTATTCAATATAATCAAACATTATTATTCCATTGCGGACAAGTATGCCTGCCAGACCGATTATCCCCAAAATGGCAAAAGCATTAAAGTCAATATGCAAAATCCATACTCCGAATGACGCTCCGAAGACGCATAACGTGATTGAAAGCATTAGAATTACTGCTAATTTCAATTTCTTGAAATGAAAGACAAGAATGAAAAACATAATCACAAAAGCAATCAACATTCCCAAAGTTAAAGGGGCAAGCATATCGCTATCCTGTTCGTGAGTGCCTCCATAAGTAAGTGTTATATTGTCAGGTAGTTGTGTTGTGATTTTATTGTCGGCATAATTCATAATTTTTTTGAGCGTTTTTTCGGCATTGGCGGTGCGTTTCAAGTCGGCAAAAATGGTAATTGTGCGTAATCCGCTACGGTGGGTGATTACGCTTTCTTCCCATTCGGGCGTAATTTTGGCAATTTGCCGTAAAGGAACGGACGAGCCGGACAAGCCGGAGATTTGTACGTTGCCTAAATCGGAAACGGATAATTGCCGACCGGATCCGAAATGACGGCCTGAAAGTTCGGGCTGAATGTAAACCGGTACGGAATAGTCGCCTTCCCACACATCATTGATTTTCATTCCTGTCAGTCCTGAAGAAATACCTAAAGAAACAAGCGTTTTGCTAATTCCCAAACGTGAAGTTTCTTCAGGGACAAGTTCTATCTTTACACTTTGCACTGGGGCACCGAAGCTTGTACTTACCCATAAACATTCGTCTAAACTGCGCAGATAAGTTTCAACATTTTCTGCCTGTTTTTTCAAATCTTCAAGATTATCACCTGTTAAACGGATTTCCAGAACTGCCTCAGTCGCCTGGAAATCAAGTTGCTTAAATTTGACATAACTTTCAGGAAAATAAAATGCGTATTTTGTGCTGTATTCGTCAAGTATTTCTTCGGTTGCTTTATTTGAGATGGTATTGACAATCAGTTGAGCATAACTTTTTGACGGCATATTGGGCGCATAAAGGAAATGAAAACGCGGCGAGCTTGTACCGACAAAAGCCGAAATTGATTTTACGCGCCTGTCTTTTTTCAAAATATTCCGAACACTGTCGGATATTGCAGCGGTTTTTTCAAGCGGACTGCCTTTGGGTAAATAGATTTCAACGGCAAACTGGTCGCGTTCGGCAATGGGCATCATTCGTACCGGTAGCGATTTGAATATAAACACAGCGGCGACAATGCTTGCCATTGCAATTGACAACGTAATGTACGGATGGCGGAAAGAGTTTGCGAGCAGTTTTTCGTAAGAAGTTTGAGCGACGTCAAGGAAATGGCGATTTTTGGCAGAGTGTAATCCTTTTTTTATCAAAAAATATTGAATAATCGGAATTACCATCACACCCACAAACATTGAGGCGAAAAGTGCTATACAGATTGTCCAGGGGAAGTGAGTAATCATATCCTGCATACTGCCTGTACTCGTATAAAGTATTGGTATAAAGGTAATGGAGATAGCCAAAGTTGCCGAGAGTATTGATTTGAAATATTCCTGTACGCTGCGAATTGTAGCGTCCCAACGGTTCATTCCTGCATCAAGTTTATCAATATAATTATCAACTACTACAATAGAATCATCAACAATAATACCCAGAACTGCCATTAGAGCTGCCAAAGTAACAAAATTAAGCGGAATACCCAATAAGTACATCACCGTAAAAGTTATGGCAATAGTTATAGGAATTGACAGAGCCGAAACGAGTGACACACGCAAGGGCATTAGAATAATAATAACTAAAACAACTGCAAAAATAGCTATCAGCAATTCTCGCAAAAATATGTTGATTGAATCGCTTACAATTTCGGGCTGATTAACTATTTGATTGATATTCATGCTTTTGGGGAGTTCGCTTTTGAATTTGTCTAAAACTTCATTTACTTCTTTTCCAAAAGTAATAATGTTGGCGTCGTGCTTCACTTCTATCGACAACAGTACACATTGTTTACCGTTGTGCGTAATGTAGGAGTCGGGATTCGGGTACTCGCGCACCACTCGTCCGATGTCTTTTATCCGCACCACATCGCCGTTTGGAGCAAAAAGAATAATCTGGTCGGCAATGTCCTGTTCGGTATTGTAAGTTTCGGCAATATGAATGGACATTACGCTTTGGTCGTTTTCCAATACGCCTGCTGTTGTAGTAAAACCCTGTGTGAAAAGATTGGCTATAAGTGTTTTGGAACCAATACCGTAAGATGCTAATTTTTCGTTATCAATATAAATTGTAATTTGTTCCTTTTGCGAGCCGTAACGCCGTACATTTGACACATCGGGAATTGTATGTAATCTGTCTTCGAGTACATCACAATAACTGTCAATTTGACGCGGGGTTTTATCGTCTGCTTCCATTGTAACCAAAACTGCCGATACATCGCTAAAATTATCATTTACTGCTACTGCTAAGACGCCGGTAGGAAGTGTGGACTTGAATTGTATTAAACCATGTTTTATTTTACTCCAAACGATATTGTTATCTTTTACATTATCAGCCAAGTCCACAAAAATATAACAAATGCCGTCTTCGGTTTTTGAAGTGGTTGCGGCGCGTTTTATTTCCGAAAATGTAAAAAGGTAGCGTTCCAATGGCTTGGTAAGCTGTTCTTCTACCTGAGCCGAATTTGCACCCGGATATACGCCCACTACAAGCCCCTTACGAACTGTATATTCGGGCATTTCCTGTTTGGGCATATTGATAAGCGAATAGACTCCCGACACAAATAAAACCGCTACAAAAAGCAGAGTTACCTGCCGATTTTTCATTGTCCACTCGAGGGCTTTATTGTTTTTTGACATTGTAATTTGTAATTTTTAATTTGTGATTGAAATTTTTGTCCCCTCGCTGATTTTCAAAAAACCTTCCGTAATTACTTTATCGCCTGTTGTCAACCCTTCGGTGACAATAATTCCGTTGTTGGTGAGATTGCCTGTTTCTACGAATCGGCGTTTGGCTGTATTGTTTTTTACTAACCAAACGTAACGTTTTCCGTCTGCCGAAATTTGAATAACACGGTTGGGAACAACAATTTGTGCAGTTTGCAATGACGTGCTGTCATATATTTCTACTTTACAAACCATTCCGGGCAGTAATGTTTTTTTCGGATTTTCAATGCCGATTTTTGCCTCGTAAGTATGAGATATTGCATTTGCCGACACGCCTTTCATTTCAACTTTTCCTGTAAAAACGGTGTTGTTGAGGGCGGGAACAGTTACACTTGCCATTTGTCCCTTGCGGATATTACCGATTTCATTTTCAGGAATCGGGATTTTTACAAAAATCTTATCTATTGAAACAAGTTTGAATGCCGTAGAAGTGGGATTAACGCTACTGCCTGCCTCAATGTTTCGGGTGGCAATCACGCCGTCGCGCGGAGCGTACATTCGGCAGTCGTCAAGATTTTTTTTTGATACTGCCGCCATTGATTTTGCCTGTTGCAAGCCGGTTTCCACTTCTACAAACTTTATATCGGGCAGCGAGCCGTTGTCGTGAACGTGTTTCAGCCGGTTGTAGGCGTCCTGTGCCTGCTGTTGTTTGGCAAGCGACGCTTTATATGAATTTTCAGCTGTTGCTGTGTTAAGCGTGGCGAGCAGTTGCCCTTTTGTAACTTTTTGCCCTTCGGAAACAAAAACCTGCTCCACCGTTCCCATAAGCGAAAACGACAGTGAAACGGCAACCGATTCTTCTACCGTACCGACATAATTTTGTACGGATATGGCATTGTGCAACGTTTCTACGGTCATAATTTTTACAGGAATAATTTTTTCCTGCGTTTGCGTTTCTTTTTTATCGGAACAAGCGGCAAACAGAAATAATGCCGTTATCGCAAAAACAATTTTTTGATACACTTTCATTTTATTATTCTTGATTTTTATTGATTTTCATTCTTTCCCAAGTTTGAGATTGTCCGAATAGCGAAATGCCGACATAGCCGCGCAATACAATTTCATTTTCGTTTTTTACCGTAATTACAGCATTAAAAGTTTTGTCCAAATGCGGGGCAAAAACAGTTCCTTTGTATGAGCCGTCTTTCAGGTGAACAAAATTTTTTAAAATCGTCATGCCAACTCGTTTTTGCACTTTTTCGGTCTGTTCTTTTATCCACAATACTTTACCGAAAAATATGCCGTTATCTTCATAAATTTCAATTTTAGATTCGCTCTTTTCGGTTAGCCAAATGCCTGTAATATCTTGTGAATTAGCAGGAAATGAACATAAAAAAAAGAATGTTACGATAAATATCGGCGAACAAAAACGTAATTTTATTTTATTCATCTTTATATGATTATAATTTACGGTTGCAAAATTATTATTTACGCTAATGTTGTACAAGGTCAATTTTGAAAATAAATTGGACAAAATGAATAAAATTTACTTATATAGTAGAAAAAAAATAATTTTTATTGGAATAGATACAAAAATGTGTATCTTTACGAAATGAATTTAACACCGTTTTCATGGCAGAATGAAATCAAAGGTAAATTGCGGACCAAAAGCATTGGTGACGATTTTATATTACTTGAAAATTTCGCAAATGTGCCGAAATTTCTTTATCCTTTTAAATTGGAAATGACAGTGGCACTGCTTTGTACGAAAGGGATGATACGTGGTGCGATAGATATGCACAGTTACGATTTACACGCTCCTTTTTCAATTATTGTGAGATCGGGACAGGTATTGCACCATGAGTATGTCAGCAGTGATTTTTCGGGATTTTGTTTAGTATTGTCCGACAGCTTTGCACTGGAATTTTTGCCGCAAATTGACCAGCCTTTGCTTATTGCCAATATTATAAAAGAAAGACCGTACGCTCAACTTTCCGAAGAACATATTAAAATAGGGAAAAAATATCTTACGACGCTCAAGAAATGTATTGCCATGACTGAAAATCCTTATCGTCTTGAAATAATTAAATACTTGACAATGACGTTTTTCTACGTATTACGACCAAAATTCCAATCACAGACGGAAAATACAAAACTTACCCGCCAAACATTACTCGTTGAGCAATTTACCAATCTTGTACGCGAAAATTTTCGCCGCGAACGTGACACTAAATTTTATGCCGACCGCTTGTTTTTCCAGCCTCAATATATGTCAAAACTTATAAAGCAGGCTACCGGCAAATCGGCTTCCGACTGGATTGATGATTTCGTAATGCTTGAAGCAAAGGCACTTTTGAAATCTACACACATGACCATTCAACAAATCAGCGATAAGTTGAATTTTCCCTCACAGTCGTTTTTTGGAAAATATTTTAAGCGTTGCGAAGGGGTCAGTCCAAAGGAATACAGAGAA
Organism: Bacteroidales bacterium; assembly: GCA_031257915.1. GTDB lineage: Bacteria > Bacteroidota > Bacteroidia > Bacteroidales > P3 > JAIRNR01. The sequence goes on along the minus strand of JAIRNR010000108.1, from coordinate 18,467 downwards.
AAATAAATTATTGACTAAATTTGCCCAATACAGAATATAATGAGCAAAAAACGCCATTCCCGCAAGATTATTGAAAATGTGACTATCCTTGAAGCAGTTGCAGAGGGCAAGTGTATTGCACGTGTAGATGACAAAGTACTGTTTGTGCCTTTTGCCGCTCCCGGCGATATTGTTGATGTGGAGATTTATCGGCAAAAGCATAATTATATGGAGGGACGGGTGTTGCGGATTGCCGCGCCGTCACCGCTGCGCGTACAGCCTCCTTGCAGTCATTTTGGCTTATGCGGCGGCTGCAAATGGCAACATCTTGATTATGCGGAGCAGTTAAAGTTTAAAGAAAAGCAGGTGCGCGACCAGCTTATGCGTATCGGTAAAGTGGAATTGCCCGAAAGTGAACCGATACTTGGTTCGTCCGAAACGTTGTACTACCGCAATAAACTTGAATATACGTTTTCGCCGCGGAAATGGTTTATTGAAGCACCCGCAGAGGGAGTTTTAAATGAGCGTACAATAGAAAATACTGCTGCGCTGGGTTTTCATTTACCGCAAAAATTTGACAAAATTCTTGATATTGAACACTGCTGTCTGCAACCGGCACCGAGTAATGAAATACGGTTATTTTTAAAAGAGTACGCTTTGCAAAAAGGGTATGCTTTTTATTCCGTAAGAAGTGCTTCGCGTGAGAGAGTAGAGAGCAAAACAATGGCGACAGCAACGACTGCCGCTTCTTTTGCTACTGCCGAAACTTTAGCCCCGCAAAATAACTTCACTTTGCGTAACGTAATAATTCGCAACGCCAAAAGCGAATTTATGGTTATTCTTGTTGTAAGCGAATGTAATAACGAAGCGATAGCCGATATATTAGACGCACTGTCAAACGAATTTCCTCAAATTATATCTCTCTATTATGTTGTAAATAACAAAGTTAATGACAGTATAAGCGACTTGGAAGCAGTGCATTATAAGGGTGAAAAATTTTTAACGGCAGAAATGCCGGCTTTTGTTGTTAAAAGCCTCTGCGGTTTTGACAGCCTTAACAGTCCTAAAAATGCGGACATATCTGCCAATCTCTCACGCACGCTGAAATTCCGCATAAATCCGAAATCATTTTATCAGACAAATACCGAACAGGCATACCGCTTGTACGGTATTGTTGCTGAAATGGCTGCACTGAAATCCGCCGATACGGTTTACGACCTTTATACGGGAACAGGCACAATAGCCCTGTTTATAGCGGATAGTGTTAAACATGTTACAGGTATTGAATATGTGGAAGAAGCAGTTGCAGATGCTCGAAAAAATGCGGTTGAAAACGGTATAGAAAATGCGAATTTTTTTGCGGGAGATATGGCAAAAATCCTTACGGACGATTTTGTTGTCCGCAGCGGTGCGCCGAACGTTGTAATCACTGATCCCCCACGTGAAGGTATGCACCCCGAAGTAGTGGAAATGCTTTTGAGTATTGCCCCTGAACGTATTGTCTATGTGAGTTGCAACGCTGCCACGCAAGCCCGCGACATTGAAAAACTGTCGGCGCAATACCGCATTATACGCCACCGCGCCGTAGATATGTTTCCCCATACTGCCCACGTGGAAAGCGTTGTGTTGCTGGAAATGAACAGTCTGCACTTTGATCAATTTGGCTATGAGCGCGACTTTTAGCAGTGAATTTCATGCGGATAATAAAATATTTTCGCGTTTTATCTGTCTATAATAATATATAAACATTAAATTTACAAACGTATGAAAAAATTTTATAAAGGACTTTTCTGTCTATTGGGCGGAGTAGCGATTTTCGCCGCTTTGGGCGCAGTTACAATGTGGCTGTGGAATTGGTTGTTGCCCGATATTTTCGGTATTACAACTATTTGTTACTGTCAGGCACTTGGAATTTTGGCATTAGCTAAAATTTTGTTTAGCGGCTTTGGTTTTGGCAGATGCCGCTGCCATCATCATGGAAGAGGGCATTATCACAACATTATGCGTGAAAAATGGCTCGCTATGAATGAGGACCAGCGCAAGGAATTTTTGAAAAAACATCGTTGCCGCTTTGGATTCGGACACGATTTTTGCAGCGATAAGAAAAGTGAAAATGGCGAAAAAGAGGGCGAGCAATGAAAATCTTGAAGAACTGATTGCAGAATATCAACCCGGACTTCGCTCTTTTATCCGCAGTAGAATAAATAATAAAGAAGATACGGATGATATTCTGCAAGACGTTTTCTATAAGTTTATAAACACTGTTCAGACGGCGTTAAATCCTATTGAACACGCTTCGGCGTGGCTTTATCGGGTGGCAAGAAATACAATAATAAATCACGGAACAAAGAAACGTGAGGTGGAAATGCCCGTTTATACGAATAGTGAAAATGATGACGATGATCTTATAAGTGATTTTTCGGAAATATTATTCGGTACAGATGCTTCGTCGTCACCTGAAACCGAATATCTGCGCTCGCTCGTGTGGGAAGAGTTGGAAAACGCCCTTGCAGAATTGCCGCCTGAACAACGCAAGATATACGAACTTACGGAATTTTGCGATATTCCTGTAAAAGAAATTTCACAAACGACAGGTGTTCCTGTTAATACTCTGCTTTCGCGTAAACACTACGCTATATTGCATCTAAGAAAGAAATTGCGAGATTTGTATTATGAGTTAGTGGTAAAATAATTCAATTTTTTGTACTGTACGGGGGTAAAATAATTCAATTTTTTGTACTGTATGGGGGTAAAATAATTCAATTTTTTGTACCTTTGTGGAAACTTATATACAATGGAAAGAGATATTTTAGAAAAATTGACTGAACATTTGTCCGAAAAAGAATTTACAATTATTGTCGGGGCAAGGCAGACAGGCAAATCAACAGTCCTCTCTCAACTTGCAGAGTATTGCAAACGCCGGAATATTCCGACAGTATCAATAAATCTTGAGGATAAAAACATGCTGTTTGAAATGGATAAACATCCGCTAAACATCTTAAATTATTTGAGCACATTGAGCGGGGCGGACAAAAAGAAAAAAACAGTTGTACTTATAGACGAAGTGCAGTATCTGAAAGATCCTTCAAATTTTTTGAAACTGCTTTATGACGAATATCATGATAAAATAAAAATAGTGGCAACAGGCAGCAGTGCGTTTTATATTGACAGAAAATTTATTGACTCTCTCGCCGGCAGAAAAAAAATTTTTTACCTGTTCACCTGTTCGTTCGGTGAATTTTTGCGAATGAAAAATATGGATGACCTGTATGCCGAATATCTGCATATTAAACAAAATATAAAAGCCAAGACGTTAAGTATAACGGAAATGCGAGTGTGTTTTGAGGAATATATACAATTTGGCGGTTATCCTGCCGTTATAACCGAAAAAACAGAAGAAAATAAAATAGAACGATTGCGCGATTTGCGTGACTCATTCGTAAAACGTGATATTTTAGAGGCGGATATAAGAGATGAGAAATCATTTTATAATACATTTAGAGTTTTGGCAAGTCAAACAGGAGGTCTTGTAAATGTAAACGAAATATCAAGAACGCTCGGAATAAAAAACGATACGCTTTCGCGCTATTTGTACATTCTGCAAAAATGTTTTCATATTTCACTGTCCAAACCGTACAGTAATAATCTGCGCAACGAAATAGTGAAAATGCCGAAGGTGTTTTTACTTGATACCGGTATGAAAAATATCCTGCTGAATAATTTTAACACGATAAGGCAGAGGCAGGACAGCGGTGAGATTTGGGAAAATATGATATATAGAGAACTTTGCCGAACATATACTGCCGATAATGTATTTTTCTGGCGGACAACACAGGGTAACGAAGTTGATTTTATTATAAGTCCCGATGCGGGAGATACTTTTGCCATAGAAGCAAAATTCCATCAAAGGCAAATTAGCGAAAGTAAATATAAAAAGTTTATGGAACGTTATCCTGAAATATCTTTGCGGTATAAGTGTTATGAACCGTTTGATGAGGGTGTTTTTGGGTGGTTTTAGGTAGAGAAATTGTTGGGATACAGTAAAAATTGGTATCTTTACAAGAGGGGTTAGAGCGATTATAGAAGCTAAATCTACAATATATGGGTAGCCTTATAAATAAACATAATATATTTACAATAAGTAACTCTGTCTCGGTTGCAACAAGGCGAAATTGGGAACGGCTTGGCTCTGATGATGTCAAGGAACGCTGTTCGGCTCGTGCAAATAAAAGAATGTCCGATAAATACATTATTCCAAAAGAAAGTTTTGATAATATTGCCAATATTCCGAAGATTGAACAAATAATAGAGCAAATAAAAGTTGCAAAATATGATATTGATGATGTACTTTTTTCATTAGGCATAAATTTATTAACAAATACACAAGTAACTGCGGATAATTTGAATTATATAAAATCAGAATATGATTTGAAGATTATTGATGATTTGCTAAAACTAAAATTACCTGATGAAAGTGATTTGCTCGGACTTATTTATCAATGCTTGCAAACAGAAGGCGAAAAAAATATCAAAGGTTCTTATTATACACCCCAAAAAGTCGTTCAAAGCATGATTTCAGATATAAAACTCAAAGCAGATGACAGAGTTTTAGATCCTTGCTGTGGCAGTTCCGTATTCTTACTTAATATTCCGGATGTAAAACCACAACAAATTTTCGGATTAGATATAGACCCTGTTGCTGTAATGATTTCAAAAATAAATTATTTTTTAAAATTTCCATTAACAGTCCAAAAGCCAAGAATTTATGAATCTGATTATTTGGAATTGCCAAATTTGTTAAATACAAGAATTGATAATTATCAAAAAGACATTGTTGAAAATAGTTTTAATTATATAATTACTAACCCGCCTTGGGGTGGAATTAGTACCGTAAATCATTTCTCCACAAACGATATTAAATCGGGTGAAATGTTTTCGCTGTTTTTAGTTAAGGCATTTGAACAGTTGAAAGAGAACGGCAAAATGCGATTTCTTTTGCCTTGCTCTATATTGAATGTCAAAACGCATCAAGATATAAGAAAGTATCTACTGGAAAAAACTGATTTGAGAGAAATCAAATTGCACCCCGGTTCATTTTCAGGCGTTATGACACATTATATTTCATTGGAAGCATATAAGAAAATCGGTATTTCAGAAACTTTTACTATTTCAAAAAATGATAAAGAATATATTATTGATAAAAAAACACTTAATGCTGAAAATTATTATGTAATGCGGACAACTTCCGATATTGATGAACAAATTATCAATACTGTTTACAAAAAGAAAAGATATGATTTGAGTAATGCCGTATGGGCTCTTGGTATTGTTACCGGCAATAATAAAGATAAATTATCTAATGAACCGAAAGATGGCTTTGAACCAATTTATACAGGAAAAGAAATTGATCCTTTCAAACTCAAAAAAGCAAAGAAATATGTTCTCTACAATAGAGAAAATTTTCAGCAGGTTGCTAAAGATGAAGTGTATCGCGCCGATAAAAAACTTGCCTATAAATTTATTTCCAAGAAACTTGTTTTTTCAATAGACGATTCAAGGCACTTATTTTTAAATAGTGCCAATATTCTAATTCCGAATATTCCAAATATGTCAATTTATTCTGTTGCTGCTTTTCTTAATTCCGAATTGTATCAATATCTTTATCAAAAAATGTTTGGCGAAATAAAGATATTAAAAAGTAGCTTGATAGCATTGCCGTTTATTGAAATCACAGCCGAACAGGACAACGAACTTTCTAGAAAAGTAGAAAATATCATGAAAGACAGGCAAAACGATTTTTTTGAATTGCAGAAATATATTTATAATCTATTTGAATTGTCAGATTATCAAATCAACCACATAAAAAAAGAATTATATGGAAATACTGATTAAAGAATTAAAACAAAATATTGTTAAGTTAAACGGCAAATATAATTTATCAGATGAATTTTTGGATAATTTGTATTCGGTTTATCCATTCAATTTTCTAAAGGACAACATCGTGGTAATACAGGCGAAGGGCAATTATGGATAAAAGATACAAATATTAAAGAATTTGAAAAATACCTTGTCAAATCATCTGATATTTTAAAAATAATAAAGCAGAAATGCCGAAAATCTAAGAAAATAAAACATGGAGAATAATTTACGTATGAAGCACATCATCTATTTTTTAGCCTTTTGCCTCTGCACTTTTGCATGCATGGCACAAAACTCAGCGAATAGATTGACCTCTTTTGATTTTGACGGATTCACTTTGCATATTCTCTCAGAGGGACAGCAACAGGGTAATAAGTCAATCTTGCTTGGTGCGGCAGACAGCATTATTGAAAAATATACCGAAAAAGGCAGTTTTCCGAATGCTGTTAACTGTTTTTTAGTAACGACTCAAAACGGTAAAAATATTCTTGTGGATGCAGGCTTTGGAAAATTACTGTTTGATAATCTTAATGCACTAAATCTAAAACCGGAAGATATTGACTGTATTCTTTTGACGCATTTGCATGGCGACCATATAGGCGGACTTGTTAAAGACGGTAAAATAACGTTTCCAAATTCGCAAGTCTATATGTCCCGGAATGAATTTGATTACTGGAAAAAGCAGAATAACAGATTAGCACAGGACGTTTTAGAAAAATATGAAAAGCAGATTCACCTTTTTGTTCCAAATAAAATTGACGAAAAACGTGTAACAATAATTAAGGAAATCCCAGAACTGTCTGCTATTGCCGCTTACGGACACACGCCCGGACACACTATGTATCTTTTCAATTCCGAAAAACCTCTGCTTATCTGGGGCGACTTGACTCATGCAATGGCAGTGCAGATGCCTCATCCGGAAATTTCCGTTACTTATGATGTTAATCCCGAAATATCTGCTGAATCTCGTTTGGAAGTGCTTGATTATGTGAGCAGAAATAGGATTTTTATTGCAGGTATGCACATTGCTTATCCTGCTGTTGGTATTATAAAGACTGTTGTTCTGGGTAAATCCTATGTTTTTGTTCCGTGACATGTTCCAAAAATGTTTAACTTTATTCGTCGTAAATTAGAAAAATTGAAATAATAAATAAATACCACAATGCTAAAACCAAACACAAAAGCCCCTGACTTTACAGGGATAAATCAGGACGGCAAAGAAATATCTTTGTCGGATTTCAAGGGTAAAAAAATTATACTTTATTTTTATCCGAAAGATAATACTTCGGGCTGTACAGCCGAAGCATGTTCTTTGAATGAGAAAACGGAATACTTTCTTTATCACGGCTACACGATAATAGGTGTCAGTGCCGACAGTGTTGAAAGTCACAAGCGGTTTCAGGAAAAATACTCTTTAAGTTTCAATCTTATTTCCGACCCTGAACATAAAATTATAAAACAATACGAAGTATGGGGCGAGAAAAAAAATTACGGCAAAACTTATATGGGACTTCTGCGCACTACGTATGTTATTGATGAAAAAGGTGTGATAACTCATGTATTCCCGAAAGTGGATACGAAAACTCATGCTGAACAGATTATTCGGGCTTTGGAAGTGTGATGAATAGATGAAAATTGAAATCTGGTAAAGAAATGTTGTAACTTTGATTTGACGTACGGATTAAATATCAGTATAAAAGGGAATAAAGATAAATATGAATATCGAAGCTATGATTAAATCCCCACTACGGTACCCGGGCGGGAAAAGTCGGGCGATTGAAACAATCGCAAAAATAATTCCCAACTTTGACGAGTTCCGAGAACCGTTTCTTGGAGGTGGGTCGGTTTTTGTATATGTGAAACAGCGTTACCCTAATAAAAAATTTTGGATAAACGATTTGTATTCGGAATTGTATAAATTTTGGGCAATGACACAAAAAGATATTGATGCCCTGACCCAAAAAATCTACGAGTGGAAAAATAAATACACAGTTGGCAAAGAATTGTTTAAATTCCTGAACGCAAATCTCGAAAATTTTAGTGATTTAGAAAAAGCGGCGGCATTTTTCATTTATAACAGAATAACTTTTTCAGGCACAACATTAAGTGGTGGCTACAGCGAACATGCATTTACAGGGCGATTTACCGAAAGCAGTATAAAACGGCTGAATGATTTGGCAAAGGTTGTAAATGGTTCAACAATTACAAACTATGATTACGAAGAGCTTGTAAAAAAAGATGGCAATAACGTTTTTATTTTTCTTGATCCACCCTATTATTCGGCGACAAAATCCGCTCTGTATGGGAAAAACGGACATTTACATAAATCGTTCGACCATAAACGGTTTGCGGAAATAATGAAAAACTGTCCGCATAAATGGTTAATAACTTATGACGATAGCGAATATGTTAGAAAATTATTTAGTTTTGCAAATATTCAAAATTGGAATTTGACTTATGGAATGAGGAATATAACGGAAAATTCTAATCAAAACGGAAAAGAATTATTCATTTCCAATTATTCATTAACAAAATCGAAACAATTAGAACTGTTTACAAATGAGGCACTTTGAATTTAAAATAAATATGCAAATACCACCCTTTCATTGATTTTTGATTTATTCTTTAATTACGTTCACGCCTATGCTTGTTATACCGTTTTCAACTAAACGCAAAATGTATATTCCTTGTGCGAAATTGAAAATGTTGATTGTCGTAGATGTGCCGCTAATGAAACAACAATATGCTAATAACAAATATTAAATCACTCTTTCCGGTTTTAGACCCTGAAGTGCCGTTTGTGGCAGGAAAAGAGATGTCGTCAATGAAAACAATTAAGGATGCTTACTTGATTGTGGAGCGTGGGGAAATTGTGGACTTTGGAAAAATGTCCGAGCAGATAATTTCAGATGATTACGAAGTATTTGATGCGCATGACAGACTCGTTATGCCGACATTTTGCGACTCCCATACGCACATCGTTTACGCCGGCAGCCGCGAAAAAGAGTTTGTAGATAAGATAAACGGACTTTCATACGAGGAGATTTATAAACGCGGCGGAGGAATTCTCAATTCTGCCGAACGATTGCGTAAAGCGGGTGAGAATGAACTTTTTGAAAATGCAGTGCAACGAATAGAAACGGCTCAATCTTACGGCACAGGCGCAATGGAGATAAAAAGCGGCTACGGATTAGACCTTGAAAGCGAACTTAAAATGTTGCGCGTAATTGCACGGTTAAAAGATAGCAGCGATGTTACGATTAGAGCAACTTTTCTCGGTGCGCACGCTGTTCCGAAAGAATATACGGGCAGGCAGAGCAAGTATGTTGATTATTTGATACGTGAAATGTTGCCCGCAGTAGCAGAAGAAAAACTTGCCGATTTTGTGGATGTTTTTTGCGACAAAGGATTTTTTACTGTTGCGGAAACAGGACGTATTTTGGAAGCGGCCGCCAAATACGGCTTGCAGCCGAAGATTCACGCTAACGAACTTGCTGTTAGCGGGGGAGTGCAGGTGGGAATAAAACATAATGCGCTGTCGGTCGATCATTTGGAGATGATTGGTGACAGGGAGATTGAGGCGTTGAAATCGCAGATTGTTAATTACACGGCGGCACAGTGCGAGGCGGCAAAGTATAAAGCGGACAGGCGTAGCAATACAGCGGAGTGCAGTGTGATGAAGAAAAAGGCAATAGAGAACAGAGTAGCAGGCAGCAATACAACAAGTGGAAAATCACACCAAATAACAATGCCGACGGTATTACCGGGTGCAGCATTCTTTCTAAATCTACCATTATCTCCGATAAGAAAAATGATTGATGCCGGACTGCCTGTCGCACTCGCTTCCGACTGCAATCCGGGCAGCAGTCCATCATCAAATATGCAACTGATACTCTCAATGGGCTGCATACGCTACAGGATGACACCGGAGGAGGCAATCTACGCTACAACAATAAATACTGCCTGTGCAATGGAGTTATCCGACACTCTTGGCAGCATAACGAAAGGCAAAAAAGCTAATCTGATAATTACGAGAAAAATGCCGTCCCTTGAATACCTGCCGTATGCTTATGGCGAAAATAAAGCAGAGAGAGTTATACTTGGCGGAAAACTATGTGTTTAGTCCGCCGCAAACATGCAAAACCTGCCCGCTGACATAAGACGAAAGGTCTGAAGCAAGGAAAAGACACGCGTTTGCAACGTCTTCGGGAGTGCCGCCTCTGCGCAACGGTATCATTTTATTCCACTCATTGCGGACTTCTTCACTTAATTGTCCTGTCATTTCGGTAATAATAAATCCGGGAGCAATGGCATTGCTGCGGATACCGCGCGAGCCGAGTTCTTTTGCTACCGACTTTGTAAAACCTATAATGCCCGCTTTGGAAGCAGAGTAATTTGCCTGTCCCGCATTGCCGCTAACGCCTACGACCGAACTCATATTTATTATGCTGCCGCTGCGTTGTTTGAGCATAGTCGTCTGAACAGCCTTTGTAAAATTGAAAACCGACTTGAGATTTACGGCAATAACAGCATCCCATTGCTGCTCCGTCATGCGCATAAGCAGAGTATCTTTGGTAATACCCGCATTATTTACAAGAACGTCAATATGTCCGAAATCGGCGACTATTTGTTCTACGGTTTTTTGCGTTTGTTCAAAATCGGCAGCATTAGAGGCATAGCCTTTTGCTTTAAGTCCGAGTGCCGTAATCTCCGTCACAAGCGAGTTCATATTTTCGTCCTCTACCAAATCGGTAAAGGCAATATTGCAGCCCTCTGAGGCAAATTTGAGTGCGATTGCACGTCCGATACCACGCGAAGCACCTGTAATTATTGCAACTTTATCTTTTAACATAATCTAAGTTTATAATTGTTTAAGCCCAAATTTAACAAAAAAAGCCCACAAAAAAAATTGCGGGCTTTTCTGTGCTAAAAGCAAAAATTATTTTACTTTCTTTGCAAGAGCAGCACCGGGTTTGAAATGGGCAACTTTCTTGGCAGCGATTTTCATCGGTTTGCCTGTTTGCGGGTTGCGACCGTTGCGTGCATTTCTCTTTTTAACAGAGAAAGTACCGAAACCGATAAGAGCAACTTTACCACCTTTTTTGAGGTCGTTACCGATTGCTTCAATAGTTGCATCAAGTGCTTTTTTTGCTTCGGTTTTTGCGATTTTTGCTTTAGAAGCAATTGCTTCAATAAGTTCAGCTTTGTTCATAATAATAGTTTATAAAAGTTTATGTAATGACAAATTTAAAATCTTTTTCTTAATTTTTTCACATATTTTCATATCAATATTGCTTAAAGTTGTTAGTAACAGTGGGAGTTTGAAACGTTTTAAATTATTTAGAGTGAAAACCGTGATAAGATGACTTTTTTTAATTTTCTGTTTTTGTGCTGATTATATGCCTTTTTTTGAAGAAAAGTACTGTTTGCGCGAAACGGATGAAAGTGTGCTGTTGCCTTTGGTAACAAGCATTCTTTGTTTATAACTTTTTGCGAAATTGTTACCGAACAGGTGCAGACAGTGCGGATTCTATCACTTTATCCATATCATAGTATTTGTATTCTGCAAGCCGTCCGCCGAATATTACATTGTCCTGTTTGTTAGATAATGCCTTGTATTTGTTGTAGAGGGAGTTATTTTTATCGTCATTTATCGGATACATCGGCTCACACTTATCCTGCCACTCTTGCGGATACTCATGAGAAATTACCGTTTTTGACTGAGTGCCAAACTCAAAGTGCTTATGTTCTATAATCCTTGTGTACGGCACTTTGGCATCTGTGAAATTTACAACAGCAACACCCTGATAGTTTGGAATATCAAAGATTTCAGTATCCCATCTCATTGTTCGGTATTCAAGTTTGCCGAATTTATAATTATAATATTCATCTATTCTACCTGTAAATACAATTTTGTCTGCAATATCTTCAAAGTACTGACGATTATCAAAAAAGTCTGTATTACAGTGCGTTTCAATACCGGTGAGTAATCTGGATATAAGTTCGTTATATCCGCCGATGGGAATTCCCTGATACAAATCGTTAAAATAATTGTTGTCGTAGGTAAACCTTATTGGTAATCGCGATATTATAAATGGTGGAAGTTTTTTGCAGTTTCTACCCCATTGTTTTTCTGTGTATCCTTTAATCAGGATTTTATAAATATCATTCCCGACAAGAGATATAGCTTGTTCTTCAAGGTTTTCGGGGCAATCCGATCCTTTTACTTTTTGTTGATTTATCATCTCCATTGCTTCTTGAGGCGTTTTCACGTTCCATAGAGCATAAAAAGTATTCATATTGAATGGCAGGTTATAAAGACGTCCTTTATAATTTGCTAATGGTTGGAGAGTAAATCTGTTAAATTGTACGATAGATGTTACAAAATTCCAAATTTCTTTATTGGAAGTATGAAAAATATGCGGTCCGTACTTGTGAACAATTATATCTTCAATTTTTTCGCAGTATGTGTTGCCTCCAAGTGTTTGCCGTTTATCTATCAATAAAATCTTTTTTCCGCTGTGTGCCGCTTTGTGGGCAAATACGGAGCCGTATAGCCCGCCACCTACAACAAGATAATCATAATGTTTACCGACTAACATAGATTTTATTTTAATATATTTTTGATTTTATGCATAATGATGTTTCTCATTCGGAACATCCAGTAGATTAACAAATTTTGATTTTTCTCATCACCGACAAACACGACAGGGCAATAATATGTTTTCATTTTGTTATGCAATACATAGACAGGTAATAGAAACTCGCCCATAAAACCGAATACTCTTGCATAATAAGGTGAGTAATGTTGTATGTTTATTATTTTTTCTACTTCAAAAAGTATATCAAATAACCATTTACAATATCCATCTAAAAATTCTCTTTTCGCTAAAAACATATTATAACAGGAATCTTCATTTGAATTGATGTAATTTTTATAGGCAGGCATATACTCCGGTGAATATTTTTTTATGACATTTTCCAAAATCTCAAAATCAACAACACTGACCCAATTATTAGAAAAATTTTCTTTTACACTTTTTTTGATTATGTGCTTTGCGGCAAGAACAATATCATATTTTTTAAATATCTTATACGTATCAGGCATTGAGATGGGCATTTTTTTGAAAACGTCGGCAGTTATAGCGGTAATACTTCTCTTGAAAGGTGTCTTTTTACTGAAATCAAAATATCGTCTGTAATGAACAAGTCCCGTATAATCAATATTTCTTAAATTTTTCCAAGCCCAATACAGACCTGTAAGTTCACTATAATTTTTATTTTTTGAACTTATGTTTTCACCTTCGTTGTCTTGTTGTATATTTTTTCTTTCATTGTTATTTATATTGTTTTCAGCTCCACAGAACAGTGGCATATAAACTTCATTATTCCACATGAAGTCTTCCATCTTGTGGAAACAAACGATTATTTTTGTGTTCATATTATTGTAAATTTATAATCTGCGTGCGAATACAAAAACGGGATGATTGAGATTTTGTGGTATTTCAATAGCAATGATATATTAAAATCATAATAATTTAAGCAGACGTGTAGTTGTCTAATTATCAAATATGCAGGATACAAAGGATGACGGTGTAAATATCTTATACTCAGCGAATTGTAGTAATTTTTGAGCGAAAAATATTTATTAAAAATATTGCAAATGAAAATGGAGCACATTGTCCGCCGAAATTTATTTGTTCGACAAATATAAGTAAAAGTTTTGAATTTATGTGCAAATACATTGGGGCAACAGGGTCAACGCATTTAAAATCTTTAAACAATTGATTATAAGGTATTTATGAAGATTATTTTTGATGAAAATTTATAAAAATTTACGCCTATAATCCATTCATTATCAGCGAATTACCTCATTTAAATGCGTTGACCCTGATTGGGGCAAACGTGTTTAGATTGTCTGTCTTTTACTGCAATATGCAATATTTCTGACTTTTTATTAAAGGCATATTTGTTCGTTTGGCTCATGAAAGTACTCCGTTAGGAAAATATAAACGAATTTACCCACAAAAAGTTTACGATAACAATAGTAATAAAATACGGGCAATTTTAATGCGTTATCTCTGTGGTTTATGTTGTGGTTACAGTGTGAAACAGGGAAACGTTTAAAAACTGTTCAGGGCGGAAACCGCGCAGGAATGGCTCTATTTTGATTTTCTGTTTTCCCTGCAATTGTACATCTTTTAAAGATAGAAAAGTATTGTCTGCGCATGCCAGTAAAAGCGTATTGCCGTCCGTTACAATAAGCGTTCCCTGTTGGAAATTATTTGTCGGGATATCTGCCTTTGGCACCATTGAGAGAGTGGGTATCGCTTTAGCTATTGTGGTAATTGCGGTAGTATCCGTAACCTCACTTTCAAATACTTTGAGGATGACTTTTTCGCCGGTATCCTTATTTATAAGTGTTGTAAAGGCAGCAGGGTAGGGACTTAGTGCGCGTACTTGCAGATGGAGCTCCTGCGCGGTATGCGTGGGGTCAAGACGGCAGTCGTCCTTGTGGATTTTTGGTGCGGTTGGGATTTGCTGCGTTGCCGGCATATCTGTATTGTTGCCGGCAGTTGGCGGCGGCGCGGGCATGGTAGCGGACTGTTGCATGCCGAACTCTGTCTGTGATTTTGGCGTGACAGTGCCGCTAAACAAATCCTGTGCGGTTTTTACAACAAGCGGTGCACCGACAGCGAGAAGTTTATTATGCAGAGTTCCTGCGGTGTCGGCAGGGGTTATGGGAACTTGCTGCTGGTAGAGAATACCGCCTGTGTCCATATTATCGTCAAGCATGAAAGTAGTAACGCCTGTAACGGTTTCACCGTTCCATACAGCCCTTTGTATGGGGGCTGCCCCGCGGTAGCGGGGTAATAGCGAAGCGTGCAGGTTGAACGTGCCTTGGGGCGGCATAGCCCACACTGCACGCGGGAGCATACGGAACGCAACAACAATTTGCAAGTCTGCCCTGTACGCATAAAGTGTCTGCAAAAAATGCTCATCTTTCAGCGATACAGGTTGCAGCACAGGTATTTTCGCGGATATTGCATATTCTTTAACCGGTGACGGAAGCATTTTTTGTCCGCGCCCTTTCGGTTTATCGGGCATTGTAACAACAGCAACAACGTTCATACCCGCTTCTACCAGCACTTTCAGGCAGCCTGCCGCAAAATCGGGCGTTCCCATAAAGACAATACGGTTATTCATTTTAGAACATCAAGCATTTTCAGTGCGGAAATTGCCGCCTCATATCCCTTGTTATTATGATCGTTAGCGGAACGTGCTTTTGCCTGCGCAAGCGTATCGGCAGTGATAACGCCAAAAAGCACAGGCTTGCCTGAAGAGATACCGGCGGAAGTCAAGCCATTTGCAACAGCGTTGCAGATAAACTCAAAATGGCGTGTTTCACCCTGAATAACGCAACCGAGGCAAATTACCGCATCAATATCTTTTCGCGCAGCAAAAACGGATGATACGGTAGAAAGTTCAAATGTACCCGGCACGGAAATATCAACAATACCGGAAGATAAAACACCGTATTTCAGTAATGTTTCAATGCAGCATCTTCTTAGTGAAGATGTAATTTCATCGTTCCATTCTGCTGTGACAATCGCTATACGATACGGCGCACCGTCGGGTATATTTTTTAAATTTAAAGGAGAATTTTCTTTAAGCATATTCACAAAGATATGTATTATTACGCAGCAAGTATTAACAGTTGCGCACAAAGTACGCGCAGGAACATAGAGAGCGGATAGACAGTTGCGTAACTGACGGATGGTGCGTCGTGTCCTGCTATGGCGTTAGAGTAGGCGAGGGCAGGAGGGTCGGTCATAGCACCGGACATCAGTCCTGTCAAGGTAAAATAATTTATCTTGAAAAAAGCACGTCCGATAATTCCGATTATCAAAAGCGGCACGACTGTAATAATAAAGCCAAGTCCAATCCATATATAACCACCATTAAAGACAGTATTTATAAAATTACCGCCCGCACCAATGCCTACACAGGCAAGGAAAATACAGATGCCTGTTTCGCGCAACATTAAATTCGCACTAATTGTGGTATATGTTACAAGGTGATATTTCGGACCGAAAATACTGATTAAAATTGCTATAATAAGCGGTCCGCCGGCAAGTCCTAACTTTACAGGCTGCGGTATGCCCGGAAGTGAAAATGGGATACTGCCGAGAAATACACCGAGCGCAATACCGATAAAAATAGGCATCAGATTAGGCTCGTTAAGACGCTTCATCTGATTGCCGAGAAGTTTTTCAACACTTTTAATTGCCGCTTCATTCCCGACAACTGTAACCCTGTCGCCTATATGCAGGGGTAAAGACGGTTCGGCAATCAAATCAACACCCGAACGATTTATTCGGGTAATATTAACTCCATATGTATTTCGCAAATTTAACTGTCGTATTGATTTACCGTTGATATGACTGTGAGTGATTAAAATCCGGCGTGAAATTAACTGCTCGTCCAATACTTCCCATTCTTTTTTCTCCATTTGAATAATGGTGCCGAGATATGTACTTACCGTATCCTTTTCGCGGTGAGGTGTTGCAACAAGCACCTTATCACCCTCATTTAAAATCGTTCCGGATGACGCAATCTCAACATTATTCGCATTGATACGAAGCACTCTTGATACCACAAACTGACTGTGCATCAGATGATGTATATAACCGATATTTTTTCCATAAACAGCAGGGTTTCTTACTTCAATGGAAATCAATTCTACATTATCCATTTGATTCGCAGTATCGTTTAATGCTTTCGTTTCTTTGTCCAGGTTGATTCTGAAGAATACCCGCATCAGTGCTATCGCCATAATAATTCCAACAACTGCAAGTGGATATGCGACTGCATAGCCAAGTTCGATACTTGGGTCGCCAACTCCGCCATTCATATCTAAAAATGTTTGCTGTGCCGCGCCCATGCCGGGCGTATTTGTTACTGCTCCCGACATAATGCCTGCCATTGTTTGCATTGGAATATCCGTGATAAAATGTATAACGAGTGTTACTACAACACCAAGAAATATAATGCCCATGGCAAGCATATTAAGCGTGATACCGCCCTTTTTAAAAGAGGCAAAAAAACCCGGACCAACCTGCAAACCGATAGAATACACAAAAAGAATAAGTCCGAACTCTTTCATAAATTCAAGCAGTTCGGAATTGATGCTCAAGCCCGAATGTCCGGCAAGAATACCCACAAAAAGTACAAATGTAATACCGAGAGATATTCCGAAAATTTTAATCTTGCCTAAGGGAATGCCTGCTGCTATAACGAGTGCTAACAGCAGCATGGTATGTGCCGCTCCGTCACCTGAAAAAAGTTCGGAAATCCAGTTCATAAATTTTTATATTTTTATTTTAATAGATCTTATTTCAAAATTTCGGGGTGTTTGTTTATATATTCTTTAGTCTGCTCATACCCCATTTTTATAAGTTCACGCCAGAGTTTGAAATTTAAAGCCTGATATTTTTCATTATTCATCCCCTCAATATTTATGTAAAAATCGCATTTGGCGTAGCGTTCGCGGTTTTGACTGTCTATTGTCAAACCTAAAATATAGGGTGATCTGTCTTTACGTTTAACAATATGGTCGTGTTTTGTGAAACTTATAACGTTTATGCCGATAATTTTATCGCAATTCTGTTCTAAAAGCGGCTCAATCGGAAAATTATTGATTGTGCCGCCGTCAATATATTCTTTACCGTTGATAATTATTGATTCGTATGCAATCGGAATTGAAGCCGACGCAACAACGGCATCCTGCAATATTGTGCCGCTGTGCAGATAATCAACAGTGCCGTTTTTGAAATCGGCTACACAGGCGTAGTAGGGTATCGGCAACGAATCGAAATCCTTCTGTTTTATATATTTTGCAAGAACTTTACGCAACCTTGTCTGCTTTGAAAAGCCTGTCTTGAGAAAAGGATTATAATGATGTACCGAACTGAACCGAGTTATACGCTCTTTTTCAAAGACTTCCATCATTTGGGCGGATGAATATCCTGCTGCATAGAATACGCCTACTATGCTACCCATTGAACATCCCGAAACCACATCAGGCTTTATACCTGCTTCTTCTAATGCCTGCAATGCACCTGCTTCTGCAAAGCCGAGTGCGCCGCCGCCCGAAAGAACAATACCTGTTTTTGCGGACAGCGGCAGTATTGCCGTACAAAAACAAAATAATATTAAGAATTTCCGCATAATATAATTTTTAAGATTTTTAACTTTCGGCAAAGGTAGTGAAAAAAACAGGTTCAAATTTCTAAGTCGTTTGATGCGGCTTTTCCAACGTCATAAACGTCAAGGCTGTTAACGCCTGTTTACAACCCGACAACAGTAATTTTTTTACTGTTGATAATTTCTTTTTTTGTATAAATTTTTTCGTCCCATGTCTTATCTGTCGAGCGGTCAAAAATACAGAGCCAGCCATTGTTGTTGCCGCATTTATCCATATACATTAAGGTTTGCTCAATGCCTTCCTGCAAAGTCTTTTCGCTGCGCAGGATTTTGAGTTCCACCGGATATTTTTTGTTCTGAAA
>JAIRNR010000004.1 GCA_031257915.1 Bacteroidales bacterium | reverse complement strand
TACTGTTGACGGCAGCAAAGAGCTTTCACTGAAAGGCAAGGGGCTTTACCTGCTGAACTTTATAGACGGTTTCGGCAACAGAGCCGCAAAACGGATATTGGTTAAGTAGTTTTTTTATCTGGTTGTTTTTTCATGTTTCCAGAGATAGCGGCAGATCTGAAAGGGTCTGCCGTTTCTTTCTTACATCATTCTACCATTCTCTCGCTTTAAAATCTGCTTCCTTTGGACATATTTTTGTGATATATCTTTGTATTTTCTTCAGATGCACTTTACCATTTTTTCGCTTTAAAATCAGCTTCCTTTGGACATATTTTTGTGATATATCTTTGTATTTTCTTCAGATGCACTTTACCATTTTTTCGCTTTAAAATCGGCTTCCTTTGGACAACTGTTTCCGCAATTCTTTTACCGTTCTCGAATGCACATTACACACTGCCTGATAAACATATCGTGTCCTCTATAAAAAAAAGAAATAACCAAAATGCAAATAGAATTGAAGCGCACATAAAAATATTCTTAATTTTTAATAAATTTTAACGATTTTTTACTTTTATTAACTTTCTTTTCCATTTGCTTTACATATCTTTGCGATGTAAAACAAACAAATAAACATTATGAATCCATCAACTCATCAACAAAGCGGCGAGCCGCCATTAAACGCTGAAATAATTTGGCGCTTGTTCAAAGAAACCGACATACGGTTTAAAGAAACCGACAGACAGATTAAGGACGCTTTTTTGGAAACCGATAGACGGTTTAAAGAAACCGACATACGGTTTAAAGAAACCGACAGGAAAATTAAAGAAACAAGCGAACAGATGAAAGAATCCGACAGAAAAATTAAAGAAACAAGCGAACAGATGAAAGAATCCGACAGGAAGTTTCAAGAAATGCGCGAAAATCAGGAAAAAGAAGCTCAACGGTTATCCCGCGAATTAGAAAAATCAAGCAAAAAATTAGACAAAAAACTTGGTGAATTAACAAACCGTATGGGTGAAGTCATAGAAAATATGATGACTCCGAGTCTGCACAAAAAGTTTGTGAAACTTGGCTATAATTTTACACGTTTTTCGCGGGAACATCAGTTAGAAGCAAGCGACGGACGGTTTATAGCAGAAATAGACGTTTTTGTTGAAAATGGCGACTACGCCCTTGCAGTAGAGGTAAAGACAAAGGTAACGACAGAGGATGTAAAAGAGCATATAAAGCGTATGAACGTTTTACGCAAATACGCCGACGAACATAACGACAAACGTAAATATCTCGGTGCTGTTGCTTCCCCTGTAATAACTAAAAACGCAGAGAAATTTATTCACAAAGCAGGCTTCTTTGCAATAGAAGTGAGTGATGAAGCCGTAAATATAACCACACCCCAAAATGGTACGGTGCGGGAATGGTGAGGCTATTGCCAATTTTGCAGAAAAAAATTATGAAGCAATATTTAGACTTGTTAAAACATACTTTGGAAAACGGCGCAGACAAAACCGACCGTACAGGAACAGGTACGCGCAGTATTTTCGGCTATCAAATGAGATTTGACCTTTCGGAGGTTTCGGAAAACAACGGCGGATTTCCTCTCCTGACGACAAAAAAACTGCACCTGCGTTCAATCATCCATGAACTGTTATGGATGTTGCATGGCGATACGAACATAAAATATCTGCACGATAATAAAGTTACAATATGGGATGAGTGGGCAGACGAAGACGGTTCGCTGGGTCCTGTTTACGGTAAGCAGTGGCGTTCATGGGCTTGCGCGGACGGCCGCACCATTGACCAGATTTCAGATGTTATAAGACAAATCAGGGAAACGCCCGACTCCCGTCGAATAATTGTAAGCGCGTGGAATGTGGGTGATATTGCGGAAATGAAACTGCCGCCGTGTCACGCCTTTTTTCAATTCTACGTTGCGGGCGGACGCTTGTCGTGCCAACTGTATCAACGAAGTGCGGACGTATTTCTCGGCGTACCGTTTAATATTGCGTCTTATGCCCTTTTAACCTGCATGGCGGCGCAGGTTTGCGGTCTTAAAACAGGCGAATTTATCCACACGCTCGGAGATGCACATATATACAATAATCATTTTGAGCAAGCCCGCCTGCAACTGACACGCACACCCCTACCCTTACCTGTGTTGCGTTTAAATCCTGCTATCCGTAATATTTTTGACTTCACTTTTGACGACATCACTATTGAAAATTATAATCCGCATCCCGCTATTAAAGCCGTCGTCGCGGTGTAGTTGAAAGTTTCATTATAAAAGTTATGATTCACACAAACTCTTATCAAAAATATGTTATTGTTTTTTGTTTGTTTTTGTTTTTTAAAATAGCTGAAAAAGGCGAGTGGATTTCAGCATTACTTTATGCATTGCTAATGACGCTTACATTCTGTTTAGTGCAAAAACATTATAACAAAAAAAACAAAAGAGCGGGACACTAAAGCCCCGCTCTTTCCAATTAAAAGACACTGTAAAAGCCCTCTTGAGGGGGCTTTTACAGACTTTACCGCTCTAAAAATTTATTCGTCTGTGTGTAAGTTAAAAAGTTTCATGTACATTTTCTACTTGAATTTTCAAAACTACTAACAAACACCAAGCTCAATCATAGAGTCCGCAACTTTAATAAAACCTGCCACATTCGCACCCTTCACGTAATTTACATATCCGTCGGCACCTTTGCCGTACTTAATACAATTTTCGTGAATATCTTTCATTATGCGGTGAAGTTTTTCGTCCACTTCTGCGGCAGACCAGTTGAATTTCATTGCATTTTGGCTCATTTCAAGTCCTGATACCGAAACACCGCCGGCGTTTGCTGCTTTGCCCGGCGCAAAAATCACTTTTGCTTTTTGTAAAGCGTGAATTGCTTCGGCTGTACAGCCCATATTGGAAACTTCCGCCACAAGAGTTACACCGTTAGCGATAAGCTGTTTTGCGTCTTCTTCGCCGAGCTCATTCTGAATGGCACACGGCATTGCAATATCAACCTTAACTTCCCATGGTTTCTTGCCTGCGATGAATTTTGCTCCTTTAAACTTATCGGCGTACGGCTTTACAATGTCGTTGTTAGAGGCACGGAGTTCGAGCAAATATTCAATTTTTTCGGTGTCAAGTCCCGCTTCGTCGTATATGTAGCCATCGGGTCCGGAAATCGTTACAACCTTCGCACCAAGTTCTACCGCTTTCATAGCTGCACCCCATGCAACGTTACCGAAGCCTGAAACGGAAATAGTTTTGCCCTTAATATCCATATTATGGGCAGCAAGCATATTTTCTACAAAATACATTGCACCGAAACCCGTTGCTTCGGGACGAAGTAATGAGCCTCCCCAGCCCATACCTTTGCCGGTCAATACACCTGTATTTTCGGCACGCAACTTTTTGTACATACCGTAAATATAGCCTATTTCACGTCCGCCAACGCCTATATCGCCTGCGGGGACGTCTGTGTCGGGACCGACAAATTTCTGCAATTCAAGAGCAAATGCCTGACAAAAACGCATAATTTCGTTTTCGCTGCGCCCTTTCGCATTAAAATCGGAACCGCCTTTGCCGCCGCCCATAGGCAGGGTCGTCAGAGAGTTCTTGAACGTCTGCTCAAAACCCAAAAATTTGAGGGTGTCAAGCGTTACGCTCGGATGGAAACGCAATCCGCCTTTGTACGGTCCTATTGCGTTGTTGAATTGTACGCGGTAGCCGCGATTTACTTCGATTTCGCCTTTGTCATTAACCCATTCCACCTTAAATGTAAAAATACGGTCAGGTTCAATCATGCGCTCTACAATCTTGTGACTGTCGTACTTGGGGTGAGCGGAAACATAATCCTCAATGGATTCAAGTACTTCTTCTACTGCTTGTTTAAACAGGGGTTGGTCTGGATTTTTTCGTTCCAAATCAGCTAAGATTTTTTTAACATCCATAAATATAATTGTTTAACATGGTTCTTTTTTTGCTAAAATGCTATATCAAATATAGTGATTTTTTATCAATTACAGACATCACATATTCAGGCATTGTTTTTATATTCATCGTATTCCGTTATTATTAAAGAGTTCCTCGTTCCGTATAGTGCGAACGGCTATTTTGTAACCCTCATCAATGTCTTTTATGCTTTCATAATAATAGCGTATTCCGTAGAGATTGCGGGCAAGAGTTGCCTTTAACTGCGCCTGCAAATATCTGTCGGAATGAACAACACTTTCCTGTTGAAGAGAGTCTTCTTTTGCCGCTTTTTCTTGCAAAAATTCTTGCATTTTTTCATTACTCCAAAGTATATTCAAAACATACTCCCTGTACGTTTGCACAGTGTCAAACATTGTGTCTTTCAACATCTCATTCATCATTTCGCGCACATAAAAAATCCCTTTGTCTTTTTTAAAATTCTTATGTACTACGCCCTCTTTTTCGGCGAAAGCGTAAAACTCATCCATAAATATCTCATCTGTTTTAAATTCCCGCTGAAAGTCATTAAATGAAAGATATTTTCTTAATAATTTCTTACGTTCGTCATTCATTTTATCCATTACGAATTTATTGATAACACCTTTACGTCTTAAATCAACATAATAATCACTCATCAATTGCGTATCAACAGGAATAAACAAGTCGGGCATAATGCCGCCGCCGCCATAAACAACTCTTTTACCTGATGTATAGTACTTCATTGAATCGGCAATTTTCATTGAGTCGGGATGTACCATTTCTCCATGTTCGTAACGTCTCATTATATCGGAATAGTACGCACCGAGACCGTCAGCGTACGGCTTTTGGATGGAACGGCCGCTCGGCGTGTAGTAGCGGGCTGTAGTAAGGCGAATTTGACTTTTATCTACAAGGTCGAACGGACGCTGTACAAGCCCTTTTCCAAAAGAACGCCGCCCAACAATAAGCCCTCTGTCATGGTCCTGAATTGCACCCGACACAATTTCGGAAGCCGACGCCGACCCCTCGTCAATCATAACAACGAGACGACCGCTTTCAAAACTACCCTTTGCCGTACTTTTAAATTCTTCTTTCTGCATTGCCTTACCCTGCATATAAACAACCATTTTGCCTGCCGAAAGAAATTCGTCTGCGAGATCAACCGCAACGTCCATAAATCCACCCGAATTACCACGTAAATCAAGTATTAAATTTTTCATTCCCTGCACTTTAAGTTCTTCAAGTGCTTTTCTGATTTCATCCATAGAATTACGGGCAAAGCGGTCAAGACGCAAATATCCTGTTTCACTGTCTTCCATAAAGTAGGTATCAACGCTGTAAATAGGGATTTTATCACGAATAATATCGTAAACAAGCGCGTCTTTTATTCCATCGCGTTTTATATAGACCATCACGTGCGTACCCTTTTTGCCGCGCAGATGACTGAAAATAAAATTCGTTGTTGCGCTGTCGCCTGTGGCGTTCAAAGAGTCTATCCGAACAATTTTATCGCCGGGCAAAATCCCCAACTTCTCCGATGGACCGCCGGCTATAACATCAATAATTGTAACGGTGTCGTTGAAAATTTGAAATGAAACTCCAATGCCGTCAAAGTTACCAACAAGCGGTTCATTGGCACGTTCTACATCTTTTTTAGATATATAAACGGAATGAGGGTCAAGTTGTTTTAGCATCTCTACTGTTGCCTTTTCAACTAACGGCTCCAAATCGGTAACATCAACATACGCGAAATCAATCAATTGCAATACGTTTTGCATCTTTTGTTGTTGCAAAATCGGCTTTTCCTGCCGCTGTTGCGCCGCTGCATATAACTGGCTAAAGATGAAAAAAAGCGCAATAAACAACTGAAAGCCTGTGTTTTGCCTGATTTTTAATTTAAAATTCATACGTTTATAATTTGTTTGGTTACAAATTGTTGATTTTCAATCGACGTTTCTATACAGAGTCAATGCTTACAAGCAGTCATTGCTCGCCCTGCTTAAACGAGACGTTGATTTTCAACCGACGTTTCTATACAGAGTCAATGCTCAAACGAGACGTTGATTTAAGATTGTACGGCACTTTGTTATACCAATAACCGCTCATTCAACAAGGACAAAAGGAAGCAAAGATAAGGAATTTCTGTATCTTTGTCAGATATGAGCAAATTATTATTACTGCTTTTTTTTACTATGGAACCTGTGTCTGCGGAAAATTTCGTTGATACATCTCACATTATTACCGCGCAGAGTATTACACCCGCACAAGATACTTACTCATTATCCAAGCATTTGGAATTTTTTACATCTAATTATCGTAACTTCACCGAAAAATATACTCCGCCGGAAATATCCGATTCCGTTTATAAAATGCGCCTTGATTCACTCGGCAAAGGCATGGCTGTACCGCTTGTCTATAATCCGAAGGTAAAAAATTACATCAAAGCCTATACCGACAACAAACGCAGGCAGGTAAATGTTATGCTGTCGCTCGGACAGTATTATTTCCCTCTTTTTGAAGAGATGTTCGCCCGCTATGAAATTCCGTCCGAACTTAAATATCTGGCGATTATCGAATCGGCATTGAATCCGCGTGCAACTTCGCGTGTCGGTGCTTCGGGTTTATGGCAATTTATGTACCAAACAGGGCAGATGTACAATTTAAAGGTAAATCCTTTTGTTGATGAACGTTTTGACCCTGTAAAGGCGACGGAAGCCGCAGCGAGGTACCTGCGCGATTTATACCGCAGTTTTGGCGACTGGACACTTGTGATTGCTGCTTACAATTGCGGTCCGGGCAATGTTAATAAGGCTATCAGAAAAGCGGGAGGCAAAACCGACTTTTGGAAAATTTATCAATTCCTGCCTAAAGAAACGAGAAATTACGTACCTGCGTATATCGGCGCAACTTATGCCATGAATTACTACGCCGAGCACAGTATTCCCGCACCTGCAAATGATTTTCCAATGCTTACCGATACTGTTGTTGTGGACAGGGACATGGATTTCAATATTATCGCACAAACACTCGAATTGCCCTTGCAGACCTTACGCGACCTTAATCCGCAATATAAACAGGATATTGTTCCCGGCGGTTCACAATATTACAGTATGCGGCTGCCTGTATATATTATTCCACACTATTTGGAAATGAAAGACACCATGGCGGAGCAATTTAACGAGATAAACCGCGAAATAGTGCTTTCGTACCGAATTAAACAGCGCGAAACGCTCTCAGGTATAGCAGCGCGATTTGATGTATCGGTAAAGGATTTAATGACATGGAACAGATTAAAATCAACAACGATTTATCCTAATCAGATTTTGCAGGTACATACAACGCAAAGGGCGATAGAAGCTATAAGGGCAAGACCGAAAATTAAGCGGGATGAAGAGCAACGGACAATTGAAACGTTGCTTGCTTCCACGACTACCAAGCCAAAGCCGACTTCGTCAAGGCGGAATGTGGCATCGCAGGCGATAGCGGGGGTGGCGGGCGGCAGCGGAACAACGCAGCAAAGCGAGCCTGCCGCGCAGGGTTCAGCCGCAAAATCGCAGCAGCCTCAGCAACAGCCGCAACGCACACAACAGGCAGGACAGCAAGGGCAACGGACACAACAGGCGCAACGAACGCAACAAGGGCAACAAGCACAACAAACGCAGCAAGCACAACAAACGCAGCAAGCACAACGAACGCAACAAGAGCAGCAAGCACAACAATCGCAGCAGGGACAACGGACACAGCAAGCCAAGCAACAGACGGCGGCAAGCCCTGCCTCTACACGATTGCCAAAAGGTACTGTCGTTTCATACACTATCAAAAGGGGCGACACTCTTTATGCTATATGCCGCCGACATTCCGGCTCAAATATGCAGGAGATAATCAGAATGAACAATCTCGCCAACGGCGGTAACCTTATAAAAGTGGGGCAAGTATTAAAAATTAAGATAAATTGAAGCCATATAAGAGTTTTATTTTTCTTGTTTCGGTATTATTGTTTGTCGTTGGGGCTTATTTCTTTTTTATGCCCGAACGGGTCTTTGATTTTATTTCCCGCAAATACGGCGATAAATACAGCAACGAGGCGAAAACGACTGTGGACAGCAAAAGTTTTCTTGCGGAACTGAAGAAAAAGGAATCTGCTATTGCGGAAATAAATGCTCAATACCGCATTCCTCCTGAAACTTTTACGGACGATTTGCGAAATGTTCCGCTTGAGCCGTTTATCTATGACACAAACAATCCGTTGAAACAACTGTACACCGATTTGTTACAGCAACACAGAAGTCCGCAACTGTTACGCTTTTTGCATTATGGAGATGAGCAGATAGAGAACGATAAAATTACAGGAACGTTCCGTAAATTATTGCAGAATGTTTTCGGCGGGAACGGTAACGGAATTGTGCCGCTGTTTCAAAACGCGCCCTCTGTTAAAATATCAAATAACTGGAGTGTGATGTCCATGCAAAAAAATCAGCGGCGCGGCAATTACGGCTTATGTAATGCGTACCTTTATCCACCTGCTATCAACGCTCTTATTACTTCGCGTAATATAGGAAAAGGCACGGTGGAAATAAGGGGAATTGCAGGCAACGGACTTTTTCTTGAGGCATTGCTGCACGAGGATGTGTGGGTTGAAAGAGATTTGCACGCAACAGTTTTAAAAGGCTCAACAAGAGATACGCTCGGCATACCTGTAAAGCAGGAAAATTCTTTCGGATTGCAGCATTGTGTGTGGAAATTGCCAGACAACGCGACAGGTATCAATATTTCACTCACACTTTTTAAAAACAGAAATATCTACGCTTTAAGTATTAACAGCAAAGCAGGGATTATTGTGGATAATCTTTTTCAGCGCGGTTCTGAGGGCAACATCTTTTTAAAAAACAATCGCCGTTTTTTAATTGACAACCACGCTCTGATGAATGTCCGGCTTATTGTTTATCAATTTAAGCCGGCGTCCGATTTTTATGAAACAATGTTGCAGCAGGAACTTGGTTATTTGCGGATAACTGTGCCGGACGTCCCTGTTATTGTTGTCGGAAATTCGGAAATTCAGCGTGAAATTGCCGTTAAAAACAATTGCGTTTATTGGAATTTACACGAGAATACCGCAAGTGAACTTGCAGGAAAAATGCTCTATAAAGCATTTATAACCGACTATAAAAATTTCGTAATAAAAGAACGTGAAAGAAAAATAAATGAATACGTTTTTATTCACTGACATATCGTTTTGGGGTTTCTTCGCCTTTGTGTTGCTTGGATTATCGTTTTTTTATAATCGATTGCCAATACGCAACGGATTCTTATTTTTATGCAGTGCCGTATTTTATTTTTTAATCGGCGGATTGTCCGTATTGTTGATATTGCTATTTTCAATAATTATAAATTATCTCTGCGGACTTATCAGGCACTGGTTTTCAGTTACACTTGCCATCACAATAAATATCCTTGTTTATACAATATTTTTAATACAGGAATTTCCACAAACCGCACTCGGTTCTGCACTGCCGCTGCTGTCTGTGCTACCGTTCGGAATTTCATTTTATACTTTTTCTGCCATAAGTTATAATGTTGATGTATATAAACGCCGTATAAAACCTGTGCGTAATTTTATTGATTTCGGACTTTATTTAAGTTTTTTCCCAACTGCCGCAGCGGGACCTGTTTTGAGGGCAACCGACTTTATTCCACAGTTACACAAATATTATCAGGTAACAAGCAGAGAATTTTCCATCGCACTTTATTCTATTCTCGGCGGACTTGTAAAAATTGCCGTTGCTGATTTTATCGCACTGAATTTTAATTTGGAAAACTGGCTTGCAATATACGGCTCTGCAATTCGGATATACTGCATTTTCTCGGGTTATACAGGCGTTGCTGTCGGAATTGCCATGTTGCTTGGTTTTAAAATTCCGGTAAATTTCAACAGTCCTTATAAGGCGGCTTCGCTCACTGATTTTTGTAATCGCTGGTATATTTCATTTTTTACATGGCTTCGCGATTATGTTTATATTCCGCTCGGTGGTAAACAACGAAGCACGAGAAACGAACAACAGGGCGCAGGCAGCAACTTTTTAATCAGGTTTGCGGGCTTACTGATAACGTTTCATTTTATTTGTTTTATGTGGATTATATTACGCGCCGACACATTTGATAAGGCTGTTTTAACGATACAACAATTTTTTACACCAACATGGCGGATGGTAACTCTTGCCGAAATAAAAGATAATGTTGCTGCTCTTTCACTTATTGCGGCAATGCTTATTATTCATTTATTACCTGTACGCGCAAAAGATTTTTGCAGAGAAATATTTTACAGTCTGCCCATTGTTGTAAAATTCCTTGCTGCCCTTGCTGTTGCGGCTGTTGTTTACTTTTTGGTATGAATATGTTTTGGCTTTCACCAGGGTCAACGCATTTAAAATCTTTAAACAATTGATTATAAGGCATTTATGAAGATTATTTTTGATGAAAATATCCATGAAACTTTTTAATTTACACACAGACGAATAAAAATTGAGGAAAGAGAATTTATAGGGGAAATTTATAAAAATTTACGCCTATAATCCATTCATTATCAGCGAATTATCTCATTTAAATGCGTTGACCCTGTGGCTTTCACCTGTTGATAACATTTTAGAAATTGTGTACCCTTGTTCGCGGGTTAGATGTTCTTACTCTCCCAAAATCTGATAAAGTTCATCAAGTTTCGGAGTAACAATAATATCACTGCGGCGGTTTTTGGCGCGGTTTTCCGAAGACGAATTATCAACCACAGGGCTGAATTCGCCGCGTCCGCCCGCCTCAACCTGTGCAGGATTGACGTTAGAATTTTCAAGCAAAATTTTCACGATAGCAGTTGCACGCATTACGCTTAAATCCCAGTTATCTTTAACATCACCTCTACCTTTAAAAGGAACATTATCGGTATGCCCCTCTACAAGAATTTGAATATCGGGATTGTTTGCAAGCGCGTTGCTAACCTGTACAAGAGCATTGCGCCCCTCTGCGCTTACTTCCCATTTACCGGAAGCAAAAAGCAGCTTTTCATCAACCGAAACATATACTTTTCCATCTTTGGTATAAACAGTTAAACCTTTACCGGCAAAGCCCGTCAGAGCATCGGAAATTTTATTTTTAAGTTCGCGCATTTTATTTTGCATTGCGTCAAGAATACCCTGTAATTCGGCAACTTTTTTTTCTTTTTCGGTAAGTTCTGCTTCCTTTTCGCTTAGTGTCCTGGCAAGTGTATTCAATGCTTCTTCCTTTGCGAGTAAGTCCTGCGACAATTGCTGATTGCTCGAAACAGTTGTTTTGTATTTTGAATCAATCTTGCTGTAACTGTCTTGCAGTGATGTAAGTTCACCCTTGCAAACGAAATAATTTCTGCGCAATGTATCAAGTTCATTTTGCGCTGCCGTAATTTCACTGCGCAGCCTGTCGCGCAACGCAGTCAACTCGGTAATATCAGTTTCCTGTTTATGAGTCTTTTTATTTAACGAAGCAACTTCTTTGTCACAATTTTCTTTTTGTTGTAACAGTTCGTTATATTTTTTTGACGAAACACAGTTCGTTACCATAAATGCTACAATTGTCATAACCGCAATTGTAATCAAAATTTTCTTATTCATATATTTATAATTTGTTTTAACAGGTTGTACGGAACTCACATTTGAAAGCCGCATACAGATAAATTCTCTATCGTCAAAGCCGCATCCACAATCAAATTCAGTCGTTTTAAATAATTTTCACATTTCACCATAATTTAACAAAATTAAACAACAAAACAATCCATTACACAGTATCCCCCACCAACAAACGAACAAAGTAATGTTAAAAAAACCATTAGATTGTCAAAAATCGTTATCTTTGTTATTCGGTAAATGCTTTGCTTATGATGGTGATACTGTTTTTAATTTCTGGTGCTGTCAGTATTCTGTTGATACTGTCGGGGATTATTGTTTTACTCGTACCGTCAAAAAAGAAAAAGCAGCCTGTGCCGCAAACCCTGTCGCAAGCACTTGGGATAGATAAGGTTGAGGTCCGCCCCACACCTGTGCATACACAAGTGTTTCCTGTGCAGGACTCTGAGTTTGCGACAAAATTTTTTGCAGATGCGGGAACCACGCCTGCCGCTCCGTCACACTCTGCCGTATCTGCCGAGCAGATAAAACAGTTGGTAGTCAATAATGAAATACTTCTCGCATTAGCGGACGGTATTCAAAAGATAAACAATGCCCGCAAAAACGAACAGATTATCAAAACAGCAAAAAGTCTTCTCCAAACAGCGGAGAATGTTGATGATACGCAAAATCGGCTTGTGGTAAAACAGTATGTAGAAACAATATATCCTGACTTTTTTGAAAAACTTAATAATGCAGTGAGTGCAGATATTGACACGACTGCCACAACAGAAAATCTCACCGACTTTGAAATCCGTGTATGCCTTTTACAAATATTTGATTTTTCATCAAAAGAAATTGCACAAATAACAAACCGTTCCGTGCGTACAATAGAAACAATTATTTACAGAATTAGAAAAAAATTATCAATTCCCACCGAAGAACGTTTATCTGACTTTTTAAAAAATCTATAATATGAATTTTCCATCAGAATTAAAGTACACTTCCGACCACGAGTGGATTAAAGTAGAGGGCGAAAACGCCCTTGTCGGCATCACCGATTTTGCACAGCATGAACTTGGCGACATTGTTTTTGTCGATGTTACAAGTGTGGGTGAAACATTTGCGAAAAACGAATCGTTTGGTACGGTAGAAGCCGTAAAAACGGTGTCGGACCTTTTACTTCCGGTATCAGGCGAGATTCTTGAATTTAACGAAACATTAGAAAGCGAAGCGGCGGTTGTGAATACGGACCCATACGGCGCGGGCTGGATTGTAAAGATAAAAATCACCGATCCTGCCGAACTTTCCGAATTGATGTCGGCAGATGAATATAAAGCATCAACAGGCGTGTAGTTGCACTACTACAAACGCACAAAATTTTTTATTGAAATATATGGCGGTATCAATAGGCGCGTAGCTGCACCACAGCAAACGCACTTACGCAAAAGTTAAGAAAACTATGTCTTTAAAATGTGGAATAGTGGGTTTGCCGAATGTGGGCAAATCTACACTCTTTAACTGTCTTTCAAATGCCAAAGCACAGGCGGCGAATTTTCCATTTTGCACCATAGAACCGAACGTAGGAATGATAACCGTTCCTGATGAGCGTCTTACTGCACTTGCCGAGATAGACCATCCTCAAAGAGTTATTCCCGCCACAATGGAAATTGTTGATATTGCGGGGCTCGTAAAAGGTGCGAGCAAGGGTGAAGGTTTAGGCAATAAATTCCTTGCCAACATTCGTGAAACAGATGCAATAATTCACGTACTGCGCTGCTTTGACGACGATAACGTTACTCATGTTGACGGCTCTGTAAACCCTGTGCGCGATAAGGAAATTATTGACACCGAACTTCAAATTAAAGACCTTGAAACAGTTGAAGCACGAATATCAAAAGTAGAGAAACAGGCACAGAGCGGCGGCGACAAAACGGCAAAACGATTACTTGAAATCCTGAATAAATACAAAACAGTGTTGCTTCAGGGACATAATGCCCGCGAAATCGAACTTGATAATAAAGATGACAAGGCACTTGCAAAAGAACTTTTTTTGCTTACCGATAAGCCTGTACTTTATGTTTGTAATGTTGACGAGAGTGCTGCCGTAAAAGGAAATATTTATACTGAAGCCGTGAAGCAGGCAATCGCAGGTGAAAAAGCGCAATACCTTACAGTTGCCGCAAAAATAGAGTCAGAAATTGCCGAGTTTGAAACGTTTGAAGAACGACAAATGTTTCTTGAAGAATTAGGTTTAAAAGAGAGCGGTGTTGCACGTCTGATAAAAGCGGCGTATGCACTTCTTGATTTGCAAACGTACTTTACAACAGGTGCGGACGAGTCCCGCGCATGGACGTTTGTTAAAGGGACGAAAGCCCCGCAAGCAGCGGGCATTATCCACACAGATTTTGAAAAGGGGTTTATTCGTGCCGAAGTGATTAAATATGACGATTATATTAAACTTCGCACCGAAGCAGCGGTAAAGGAGGCGGGCAAACTCGCAGTTGAGGGTAAGGAGTACGTTGTACAGGATGGTGATATTTTACATTTTCGTTTTAATGTGTAAGTTTGCAATTTGAAAACTGTAGATTTTGATTCTCATGCATAACTTTCCCCTGTAAATTATCTTCCCCAATTTCTATTCGTCTGTGTGTAAATTGAAACATTTCATGGATATTTTATCTAATCGTATTTCCGCTTAACAAACCAGACTTCAACTGACGAGAAACTTACACCTATACGACCTGTGTTTTGTTCTATTTGCCCCTGTTTGAGCGAACCCATGCGCGAATACTCACCAAATATATAAATATTTGAACGCGATCTTCTGATTGGAATACCTACACCCGCGCTAACGCCGAAACCGTTTACCCTGTAGTAATAATCATACGTTTGCCAATTTGCGCCAATGCGGTAAGATAAACGGCGCATCCAGAAATTGCTTCTCAAATCGGGCAGCATTTCCATACCAAGCGATACCCTGTATGTTGTTGAATGTTCATTACGCCATGAACATGAAAAATCGGCACCGACAAGAAACTTTCCATATTGTTCGTATGAAAGACCTGCGCGAAGTACGTCAGGATATTTTTCGTTTTCAATCTTGTCGGCAAAAAGTTTGACGGTATCTCTGTAAGTACTGCTGCCTGCCATACCTTCGGCAGTGATGATAGAAGCACATTTACTTTTAAGAAATGCCGACATTGAATAACTTGCACCTATTGTTAACCGTCCATTTTTATTCAGTTCCTGCACGTATTGAATACCTGCATCTATTCCCAAACCGTTATACGAAGTCTCTCTTAAATAATACGTTTCGGAAGCGTAAATTGCAAGCGTATCGGTGAGGAAAGTCAGACGGTCTAATTCTTTTTTATGCCCGAAAATATAATTTACATTAAAGCCAACTGAAACCGGTCCCCAACCCAGCGCATTCCCCCAACCAAAACGATTAAGTCCGCCATCGCCTGTATGAATTAACTGTGTACTTCCGATATGTGCCGTATCTCTATCTCTGAACGAGGAAGAAATATATGCAATTTCCGTCATCGGCAACAGGAACACACCCATTTTCCACCATTTAAAAACAGGAAAATAAAATTCAAGATTACTTAAACCACCTGTCGTACCCTGGTTTTTTACGACACTCCCGTTCACTTCCTGCTTCAAATTAACTAATCCCAGATTTAATCCTACATGAAAGGCAACACTCATTGTGTCCACTCCAAGCCGATATGACGCAGGATTAAAAGGGTTTGCAGAACCGGTACCCGATATACCCATAACGGTACCGCCCATTCCCGCAAAGCGTGAATTAAGGTAAGGCATCTTAACTCCAAAGTCGGACGAAGAATACGGCGAAATCAATCCTGTCTGGGCACGGACGACATCACCTGCACCGCATGTAAAAAACAGCAGAGTACTAAAAATTATTGTATTGTAAAATTTCATTTAATCCTTGTAATACTAAATTAGGGGTTGCAAAGATACGGTAAATTCCCGATACATACTTCTCATAATAAATCAAATCACCGCCTGTAATAAGAACAGTCAAGCCGCCGTATCGGGCATTGTATCCGTCAATATACCCGCGAATTTCATACCATAAGCCATTAACGCAACCGTGCAATATACTTGTTGAGGTATCAACAATGCTTTCATCATTAAGCGGTAAAATATTTATATAATCGTCAGCCCGCACAAGCGGCAACGCAGGTGCTTCATTGTGCATAGCACGCAGCCGCGCGGAAAGTCCTGCTGAAATAGCACCCGGTTCAAAAACACCATCTTTACTCACAAAATTATACGTTACACAAGTTCCGAGCGATATACAAAGTACATTACTTTTCGGATACTGCGCTACCGCTCCCGCAGCGAGGGCAAAGCGGTCGATACCTGTCGCACTCCAATACTCATTACAGATAGAAAAAGGAAGTCTTAACGCCGGTACCGGTTTATCCCAAAAAATAATTTTGGAATCCGGTAAAATTTGCAAAACCGCATTGCGCACTTCATCCGAAATACCCGCAACGGAAGCAACAAGCATTTTTTCTACGACACTTGCCCCATTCGGACCGCAAAAAAAGTCATTAAAATCCTCCACATTCGGCGCATATAAAAAGCGCATCATACGATTATTTTCAAAAACACCCGCTTTCAATGCAGTGTTGCCGATGTCAATAACACCTGTTATCATCTCACTATACGATTTAATTCCGCAGATAATTTTTTCCTTATCATATTCAAACCATTACGTTTTGAAAGTAAAATAAACTGCTCATCAACATCATGAGAAGCAGTTATCTCATGCTGATTTTTTTCTATTTGTTCGTTGATGTACGCGAGTAGCTGTTCGTACATATACGAATGCCAAAAATCAAGTATCCTGTCTTCTTCATTCTGAAAATAAACTCCTTTCTTCGCCCAGTTATCACTAACGGAATATTGAGATGATGCAAGTGTTATTACAAGATTTTTCACATCATCATCCTCTATTGATAATAATTCCTGAACATCCGGAATATGCCCGCTGCTAATGCCGTCTATATTGCCGTTAAACGCATTTTTTACATAATCAAAAATTTTTTGATATTCCGCCTTTGAAAACGACATTTCATTTTCAGTAAAATGTTTTATAACACATTCGGCAACGCTCACTCCCTTTTCTATCTCCTTATTTCCATAATTCACAAGCAATCGTAAAATATCTTTTTCTATAAGTGAAATATTTTTTTCATCCTGAATATTTTCAGTACCGTCGGCAGGTATTGAATCTGTCGGCAAAACATCCGAATCCGAAATATGTGTTTCCTTTCCAGCCAAATCTACAATTTGCCTCTCTGCCGAAGCCGCAGATTTTTTATATTTCTCTCTGAAGATATAATTCAGTTTATTTATCAGATTCGCTTCGTCCATATTTAACATACGGCTACATTCCTGAATATAAACCATTCGATGGATTTCGTCCGGAATAAGGGCAATACTTTCCAAAATATCCTGAATAAGCGCAGCACGTTTAATAGGATCTGCACCTACTTCTTTGAGAAGCAAACTTGTTTTGAAACGAATAAAATCAACCGCATTTGACTGCAAAAAATCATGTACTTCTTCGGATGAATGACTGCGGCAGAAAGAATCGGGATCTTCACCGTCAGGAAAAGGCACAACACGAACATTCATACCTTTTTCAAGCAACATGTCTATTCCCCGCAAAGATGCCTTGATACCCGCCGCATCGCCGTCATAGAGAACGGTAATATTTTTTGAAAAACGTGAAACAAGTTTTATTTGTTCAACAGTGAGAGATGTACCGGACGAGGCAACAACATTTGTTACTCCTGCCTGATGTAATGAAATAACATCGGTATATCCCTCTACAAGATATGCAAGATCAAGATCGGCTATTGTTTTTTTTGCAAAGTAAATTCCATACAGAACTTTGCTTTTATCATAAATTTCGGAAGCGGGAGAATTTACGTATTTGGCACCTGTTTTTTCGTTTGATAATTGACGACCGCCAAAACCAATGACCCAACCCGAAAGATTATGAATGGGAAACATTACACGTCCGCGGAAACGGTCATATATTCTACCATCTTTTTCAAGCGATAAGCCGCTGCCGAGCAATGCCGCTTCGGAGTATCCCCTGCTGAGTGCCAAAGACGTAAATACGTCCCATGTATCAAGCGAATAACCCAAACCGAATTTTTCTATTATTCCATCGGAAAAGCCGCGCTCACGAAAGTAAGAAAGTCCTATTGCCTTACCTGCATCGTGTTTCCACAGATTATTTTTAAAAATATCGGCAGCAAATTTACTTACGTCAAATAAAGTTTCACGCGTTTGCGCTTTTTCTATTTCCTCCGCAGTCTGCTCTGTTTCTACAACTGTTATGCCATATTTTTGTGCAAGATATTTTAATGCTTCTCCGTATTGGTAACCCTCATGTTTCATCACAAAGGCTATCGCATCTCCACCCTCGCCGCAACCGAAACATTTAAAGAAACCTTTTGTTGACGACACGTGAAAAGAGGGCGTTTTTTCCTGATGAAAAGGGCAAAGACCAATAAAATCGGCACCGCGCCGCCTTAGTGTAACAAAATCACTTATGACCTCCTCTATGCGGATTGCATCTTTTATTTTTTGTATTGTTTCGTGTGGTATCACGCGGCAAACGAGATTTGTAATATAATGTCATTGCTCATTTTCAACAATGTTTCATTCCGCTGCAAAGATACGAAAATGGGCGTTTGTTTTGCTGTTCCTGCAGGGTCAACGCATTTAAAATCTTTAAACAATTGATTATAAGGCATTTATGAAGATTATTTTTGATGAAAATTTATAAAAATTTACGCCTATAATCCATTCATTATCAGCGAATTATC
>JAIRNR010000104.1 GCA_031257915.1 Bacteroidales bacterium | reverse complement strand
GTCGGACTTCGTTATCTCCACACTGTTCAAAAACAGGGTGTCGCAACTGAACGCCTGATTGATTATTCTCATCAGCCAGTCGGGAACACCGGCAGCGCCGCCAATGTTGAGCCGGGAATGGCTGTACGGCGAAGAGTTGAGTGTCCTGTACCCGCCCAAGTTATCGGAATAAATGCTGTCTTCCGACTTCGGAATAAACGACTTGTAAAGCTGTGTTTCTACCCGCAAATGAAATATAACGCCGGTATTGAACGCCACGCTCTGATCATTGTAGGTATTGCGATAACTCAGCAGCCGCGTGTGCTCGTGGAAGTCTTTGATGCAAATAATTTCGGACAGGTATTGCAGACCGTTACCGCCCTGAAGAACAAACCGGAATTTCCCCTCCGGGAACTGCGAGAAATCAATGGCGAACTCTACGACCCGATGCCCCGCCAAGACACTATTAAACACTTCTTGGGGAGCTGTATATACCGTAGCTTCGCCGTCCGTGGCCTTTGCCGACAGCGCCCAGTCCTTTACCGGCTCCTCCTCCGGTATGAGAATTTGTATCGTGGTGACGTCCGTGCGCTGGAACTTCTGATAGTAATCCCGGTAAAACGCATATTCCACCTTCGGCTCGTTGACCCCCGAAAGCGAAAGACGAATAGGGTTTAATGTAGGGATTAATATCATAACATCACAGATTTACACGTAAATCATCTTTGAAAATAGGCATCAAAAACAGCTTTATTATACAAGTTTACTTCGCCGTAGTTGGCGTCGAATATCTTTCTGACTTTATATTCCAGTTCTACCGACAGGGCTTTCATCTTTCGCCAGTTGATTCTCCGCCAGTCCATTTTATGCTCTTTTGCATAACGTTTGATTGTCATCCAGTCTTTTGACTGGTCTAATTCCTGCGTTTTTTCTTCGAGCAAAAGACTTGTTTTCCTGTTTTCGAGTTGAAGGCGCTCGTTTTCTTCGATTTTTGCAACCAACTGCAATAGTGCTTCCTTGTACGTCTGCGGAGCGATTTCCTTTAATTTTTGCTCGCAGGCAATGAAGTACTGACGTGCCTGCTTGCCCCTATCGTTTCCTTCAACCATGGCAATCTCTTTGGCGCATTCGATAGAGAGGGCGTACTCTATGAGTGGGCGACCGCCGCTGGGGTTTTCGACAACTTTGGCGAAAACTACATAATCTTGATTTTCGACCAATCCATAATTTTTGATACGGTCTTTAATCCAATTAGAGAAATCTCTTTTGCTTTCCAAAAATTCATGCAATTCTCTTGCACTAACAGCCCGCCGGCCGTTCTGTTCTGTGATTTTAATTAATTGTTCCATATATTACAATTTTTCATGCCACAAAAATACTTCTATACACTCATAAATCAAAGCGTTACCAACAAGTCGTGAGTTGTTGGTAAATCGAGGCAAAAGTACTGTTACCTCCCACGACATTCAAAAAATGTTGATATCTGAGGAAAAATGTTGGTGTTTGAGGAATGTATGATGCGCATCAAAGGAACGGAAAGTGCGTTTCCGAGCGTTAATTAGTGTTAAATAGTGTTTAAATTTGACATATTTTGCCACATCTGTACATTTTCGTTAATACTTTTTCATATATTTGTGGTTCACTTTCCTCACTTTAAATAGTTAAGAAGAGTGTAACGTTGTGATTTTATGAAAAATAATACTGTTTTTCAATATCTACGCAAGCAATTATTTGTACATTTTATGTGCAGTTTTTCATCCGAACATATACCAGAAACCAATAAATACTAAAATAACAATCATGAACACTAATGATGAAAAGTCTATGGATATAGATTTAATTTACAAAGAAAAAATTGAAAGACTGGCTAAAGATAGAACGGATGAAGTATTTTACAATTCCAGCGAAAACCACGCCAGGGTGGTAGTAAATGCGATAGCGAAAAACTCCGAACAATACATCAAAATTTTGTGCTGTAGCATGTGCTCTGATGTATCCAACAATGATGAGTACGTAAAATCAGTTAAAAATTTTCTTTCTGAAGATAAAGACAGGAAGATTAAAATTCTATTTACAAAATATGATGGCAATTTCCCTGAAAAACCAATAGCGCAACTGCTTAAACAATATACTAAGCAGGTTGAAATAAAAAAATGGGATGCTGATGAGGAAATAAAATTTAAGGACAAGCCGGTAAATTTTACCGTAGCCGATGACAGGGCATATCGTATGGAGACGGATATTGAGGGCAAATTGGCTTTTGGCAATTTCAATAATCCGGAAGGAGCCAAAAACCTATCATCGGTTTTTGATGAGGCCTTTAATTCTACACTTGCCAGCCCGATAGCTATGTGATTAAAATTAAATAACCAAGACCTTTCTATCCCTATTGTATGAATTATTTAGATTTTAGCAATTTACTCATGTTAGCCGTGGGTTTCAATGCCGTATATGTCGTAGCAAAATCAAAATCAGATAAGCGACATTTCTTTTTGTTATTGAATAAGATATCCAGTGTTATTAAAGTCACAAATAAACACATAAGAAGGTCAGTGGCTAAAATAATTGGAATTGAAACGAGAGTGGACTACTACAAAAAACATACGCCGATGTCTGAGGGAGATAAACTCTCTAAGAAAGAAAAGAAAATCATAAGTTCTAAAAACGTAGAAAATAAGCGAAAAAAGATAGAGACTATCAAAAAACGATGTGACAAACTTGAACATGCCCGTAACATAAATAACTTATCCAAAGTAGCGCTTATATCCTT
Organism: Bacteroidales bacterium; assembly: GCA_031257915.1. Lineage (GTDB taxonomy): Bacteria > Bacteroidota > Bacteroidia > Bacteroidales > P3 > JAIRNR01. The sequence continues at coordinate 886 of JAIRNR010000104.1, read as the reverse complement.
GTTTTATAGTGCATGTGTATTAATATCGGCGGTATATGAATGCCGGCATAATATAGCATTAAATGAGAACTTAGTAATTCCGAATATATTGATTACTGTTTTTGCTCTAATCTGTCTTTTGGGTGATTGGTCTTGTATAAAAAAGTACTTAAATATAATATTATTTGCCGTTTCTGTTATGGGTGTAACTGTTGTTGTTTTGGGATACATTCCTTTTTCAATAAAACACAATCATATTTACACAATATCGGTCTGCTTTATCGGTTTTATTTTTTATTTTATTGCAGCTTTTGTCGGATACGTCGGTGCTAACTGGTACTATTGGCGAGTATCGGTTATTGAGAAAGAAATTAATGAAATTGACGAAATAATTAAAACAGAAAAGGAAGAAGATGCCAAGGTGAAAGAAGAGGTAATGGATAAAAATATTTTTAGTATTCCTCAGGGAAATTCAGAAAATGCAAAAATAACCTCTGTGGTCATAAACCCGTCCAGAAACTATGGAATTACAAGTAATCCAAAATAAGATTTATGAAATTCGCGGGCGCAAAGTGATGCTTGACCGCGATTTGGCGGAGATTTACGGAATAGAAACCAAACGCCTGAAAGAAGCCGTGAGGAGAAATATAGAACGATTTGAAGGTGATGATTTTATGTTTCAGCTTTCCGATACAGAAATAATAGAACATTCAAGGTCGCAAATTGCGACCTTGAACGAGGGCAGAGGGTATAATATAAAGTATCCGCCATTCGCTTTCACGGAGTTAGGAGTAGCAATGCTTAGTAGCGTGCTTAATTCAAAAACAGCCATAGAGATAAACAGGGGCATCATGCGGGCTTTCGTTACATTACGGCAGTATGCGCTCGGATATGCCGAACTCAACCG
>JAIRNR010000093.1 GCA_031257915.1 Bacteroidales bacterium | reverse complement strand
TTGATTATTTTACATGTATCATCCATAAAAACATAATTTTAATTTGAATTGCAAAGATAGTAAAACATTTTGTTCTACGGCTCAAAAAATATTTTCCCTATTTCTCTATTTTCAATTTGTGAAGCCATTCATCAACCTCTTTTTGTGCTCGTCTTACACTTGAGCCGTCAATGGCAATTGCTTCGAGAACAGCAGTGTTGGGACACAGTTTTTTTATGTCGCTCACACTTCGTCCGAGCCGTCCGCCGCCGTGCGTACAAAACGGCACAACAGTTTTTCCTGAAAAATCGTATGATTCAAAAAATGTAAAAAGCGGCATAGGGATTGTTCCCCACCAGTTTGGATAGCCTGTGAAAATAATATTGTAGGAATCGAAGTCTTTCACTGTTTCCTCCAATGCCGGGCGAGCGTTATTCTGCTGTTCTTTTTTAGCATAATTCACACACTCGTTATAATTCGCAGGATACGGTTTTACAGTTTTGATTTCAAACAGGTTGCCGCCAACTGTTTTTTGTATTTGTCCCGCAACAGTGCGGGTGTTGCCAGTCCATGAGAAGTAGGCGATGAGAATTTTTGTATCCATTTTCTTTTACTTTACTGTGTATTTAAATTTGATGCCTGTTAATATTAACTGTTTCATATTGTAATCTATTTACGATTAAATAAGTTCAAAGCATTTGTACGGAAGAACATTTCTGCATAAGGCGCAAGTTCTTTGTCGGCAATTACATACGACTTCAATACATTCAGATTCCCGACAAGAATTTCACTATCGACAAACGGATAATCGGAGCCGTACATAATATGTTCGGGCGAAGTAACGGTCAGCAACATTTTAAGTATTTCGGGCGTTGGCGCACCTGCTAAATCGTAATACAGATTTGAAAGGTTTGCATCAATGTCGGTTGGCTGAATTTTCTCCATTTTCAATAATAAGGGATAAAGAGATTTTAAGCGCGTTATAGCGACAGGAAGAAAAGAGCCTGTATGAGGTACTATCCATTTGATATTCGGAGAACGTGTCATCACGCTGTTTGCAATCATATTCAACACAGCGCGGGTTGTTTCGACAGGATATTCATAAATCGCTGTAACCTCCGCTGTAAATACATTTTCCTGCTGTGGCGAGGGGCGGTGCGGGTGAATCATTATGATTGCGCTCCGTTCGTTCAATACAGCCATTAGAGTGTCCAGAGCAGCGTCTCCCAAATATTGCCCGCGACTGTTGCTTGCAAGTTTTATACCGTCGGCACGAAGTGTGTCCAAAGCATAAATTGCTTCTTTAATCGCTGCATCAACATCGGGCAAAGGCAGGGCGGCGCAGAATTTGAACTTATCGGGATATTTCCGTTTCAATTCTGCTGCTGTTTCATTTATTGCCCTGATACAGCGGCGACTTTCTTCTGCATTATCAAAATAGGGTTGCGGTGAAGACAAAGAGATAATAGAAGTTTCAATGCCTGCCGATTCCATAAATTGGAGGTGTGCTTGGGCGTTCCATTCCGGCAGAGGTAAGCCGTCTTCCTGCTCTGCGCCGTGCCGTTTCAATTCGTCAATATAAACAGGCGGCAACAAGTGGCAATGAATATCAATTGCTTTTGTATTTGACAGACGATCTGCGTGTTGAGCCGTTATATGAGATATTGGCGTTATCATTAGCAAGAGAATTATGAATGCATATTTTCGTGTCATCTTACAGATTTTTACCTAATTGATATACCTTTTCTCCATTAATTTGTTCGCAAAACTGCTCCTTGCCATCCAAGCACGAGCCACATTTACTATATTACTAATGGTCATAATACTGATTATTAAAAAAATTACCTTTTGCATATCTGTTTTAATTTATTGAAATGATTATCTAATTCATATTTATTTTATTTGGATGTTATGACTTTCCAGCCACTCCGTGATACGCGCTCTGTCGTAGGACGAATAGGTTACATACAGCCCTTCTTTCACCGTACTGTTCGGAGCAAGTTTTGCTATCGCGCTGATGGTTTGCCCAAATCTGCCGCCGCCCTGGGAACAAAACGGAATGATTGTCTTGCCGCTTAAATCGTAGCGCGTGAGGAAGGTGTGCACCGGAGCGGGGATGGACGCCCACCAGTTGCTGTAGCCGAGCAGTATGGCATTGTAATCGTTTATATTCAGACCCGCGTCCTCAAGATATGCCGCAAGTTCGGGAAGCGCGTTTTGCCGCTGTTCGTCGAGCGCTTCTGCATACAGCCCCTGAGAATTATGGGTGGAGGAATAAGGCGTTTTGCGCTCGATGCGGAATATATCCGCACCTGTCACGCTTTCTATGATATCGGCAAATCCCTTTGTATTGCCGGTCTGTGAGAAATAGGCAATCAGAACCTTGCCGCTCGCCGTCGATTGGGCAAGATTTGTGCTTGTCGCGGTTACGTTTGCAGGTTCGGCGTTGCGTGCAAGGCGAATCCCGATGCCATACAGCGGAACGTCGGCGGGAAAGGCGCTACGGTACGCGGAGCGTATGTGTTTGGGGAAGTCGTTCCAGCCGCCGCCCCGCGCTGTTTTATAGTTGCCTTCGCCCGGACCGGCCGGGTCGGAAACGGTTGCGGTTCCATACGCGCCGTAGCAGTCCCAAACCCATTCGGCGACATTGCCGTGCATGTCATGGAGTCCCAAACCGTTGGGGCTGTAACTGTTCGCCGCCACGCTATGCTGCAAATATCCGTTTACCCAACTCCCGCTTGCGTTATTGTTGTAACCATAAGCGTTATAGCAGTTCGCGTCACTGTCATTAACGTAGTCGCCAAAATTGAACGGAGTCGCACTTCCTGCACGACAGGCAAACTCCCATTCCGCTTCGGTTGGCAGGCGGTAGCCGTTCGCGCTCCTGTTCCATGTGACCGTCTGCCCGCTGATTGTGTAAGCGGGCGTTAAACCGTCCCTTTGGCTTAGCGCGTTGCAATATTGAACCGCGTCATACCATGTTACGTTTTCCACAGGCAGATTGTCGCCCTGATTGGCGCTGGGATTTTTGCCCGTGACGACTCTGTATTGCGCCTGCGTAAGTTCCGACGACGCAATATAAAAACCGCTGACGGTTACAGTATGACGGATTTCGTCAATATCCCGCTCCGCTTCGTTATCGGGGCTTCCCATTGTGAACGTGCCGCCCGGCACATAAACAAAACTTTCCGGCGTTTTGTCCTCATCACTCGTATCGGGGTCATTTTTTCCACATGACGAAAAACACAGCAACGCAAATACAAGTGGCAGTATTGCAACGGTAAATGCCACTCTTTTAATCAAATTCATACTTAATAATACATTCATAAATATATATTTTTCAAATTATATATTTTTACCCAATTGATACGCTTTTTCTCCGTAATTTGTATTTCGGATTGCCCCTGCTGTCCACACGCCTGAAGCAATTACCGTTCCGGCATCTTCCCATCCGAGATAGTTTGCCATTGTCCGGTAATGCAAAAGCATCGGTTGGGCGTCTTCCTTTGTTGCATTGGCGTATGTCATTAAAAATGCCGTTTTCTTGCGTTTGCCTTTAATCTGTTCATTGATAGCATAAAAACGGTCTATTACCGTTTTGATTTGCGCCGACAGTCCGAAGTAGTACATGGGCGAAACAAAAACTACTATATCGGCAGCAACGATATGCGGACGTACTGTTTCAAAATCATCTTTTAATACGCAGTCGCCATCCATTCCGCAGTGGTTGCAAGCCGTACAGCCTTCTACTTTTTGAAATGCAGCGTCGAAACGGAATACGTTATGACCCGATTCTTCTGCGCCTTTGATAAACTGTTCGGCAAGATAAGCCGAATTTCCATTCTTGCGGGGACTTCCCGTCAATACTACTATTTTCATACTTTTTTTATTTGTTTTTTGAGTGTTCTGATTTTTACTGTTATGAATAAGAATCTTTCCGAATACACGATTAGAAAGAAGCGCCCCTACTGCCGTTGCAGGTACTAATATCTTTAAAAAATCACGCTTTTGCATCGTTGTATAATTTACATTTTTACCACTTTGCGGACAAACTCTTTCATTGTTTTTGACTTGATTATCAGAAAATAAATACCGGTCGGCAAAGATTTGACGCTAACGATATTTTCTCTTGTTTCGGCAACCGTCGCACCGTTTGCATTCAGCAAAGTAAGTTGTTCAAATTCGCCTGACACTTGAACGTAATCTCTTGCCGGATTGGGATATATTTGATAGTCGGCGTTATTGACCGCCTGAATTCCTGTATTGCTACTGCCTGAAAGTCCTATCGTTTCGAGCCATTGCGTAAGAAGATTTCGGGCATTTGCCACATTTGCCGACCGGATATGCAAGGCTTCGGTAAAAACGCTGTTCGGGCAAATACGGCGGGCGTCGGCTACCGTGCCGGATATTCCGCTGCTGGCGCTTGTGCAGACCAAAGCAACTGTTTTTCCGTTCAGTTTTTCACTGTGTTTGTGAAGAAACGATTGCGCGGGCGTTGCCATTCGCGACCACCAAAGCGGATAACAGACAAAAATTGCGTCGTAATCTCCAATGCTGTCGAGATTGTTTGTGATAGACGGATAAGAGCCGCTTCGGTCAATAGCCGAAATTTCGCTTTGGGCAACGTCAAGCACTGTATTATAGTCCGTTGTATAGGGCGTTGCCGGCAATATTTCCACCATGTCGCAATTCAGTATGGAATGAAGTTCGTTTGCAATGGCACGGCTGTTACCGCTCCATGAATAGAAGACTATCAAGTTGCCGGAGCCTGAATTGGCATTGATATTTTCCTGATTTTCTTCTTCTGAAGATGCGTCGTTGTCCGAATTGCAGGCGTTTATACTTAATGCTACGCCAATCATCATAAATAAAATAAAAAATCTTCGCTTCATATCTATAATTATTTAGTATTCAATTCAGTATAATCTTTTTCCGCAACCGGCTCAAACCATTCGCTTTCGCCCTGATTGATTGCCAGATGCACAAACCAACTGTCGCGTGTTGCGCCATGCCAGTGCTTTACGTTGGCGGGAATATTGACTGCATCGCCCTCTTTGAGTTTTTGTGCGGGTTTGCCCCATTCCTGATACCAGCCTTCGCCGCCGGTAACGAGCAAAATCTGTCCGACCTTGTGCGAATGCCAGTGGTTA
>JAIRNR010000073.1 GCA_031257915.1 Bacteroidales bacterium | reverse complement strand
GCTCCAACTCCATGTAACCGTTGCACTGGCAGGTTTATTTGGTATTGTACAGGTGAAAAAAGTTGTTTGTGGATAGCCATTACATACAGTAGTGGGGCCGGTGATGGAACATGAAGCTAGCAATACTGCGTCATAAGCATTAACCAAACCATGACCTACCTGATTGTTCCATGTTCCGTTGGGATGACCGGAATTGGCTGAAAAACTGTATCCTGACAGCTTGGTACAGCTGGATTCTATAGCCCGCCGTACTTGCGCCTGCGTTAAATTCGGATTAACAGAGAGTACCAGGGCGGCAACGCCGGCTACGTGGGGACAGGCAGCGGAGGTACCGGTAAAACTTGCATAATAATCCCCCGCTGTTCCGCTTGAAGTATTGTAACCTGCCGTTCCTTGTCTGTCGGTTGTGTAAATGTCATCGCCGGGTGCAACTACATTCAAATTTGTACCATAGTTTGAGAAACTGGCTCGTTGACTAGTACGAGTTATAGCGCCAACAGCTATAACATTCGATAAACTTGCAGGATAGCTGACAGAAGAAGCGCTCCCGTTACCTGAAGCAAATACTACTATACAACCTTTTCCATTGCGTCCCAATGTAACGGCATCATTTATCGCATTGGTTAGAGGAGAATAAGGAGAAGAGCCGCCCCACGAATTGCTAATCACATCCGCCCCATTTTGCCGGGCCCATTGAATTGAATTTGCTGACCAATCTACGGGAAATTGTTCACTACTATTAGTTGCATGTATTGGAATAATTTTGCAATTAGGAGCAACTCCACTTATCCCCTTTCCATTACCTTGTACTGCTCCTATAATTCCTGCACATGCTGTTCCATGCTTCTCTGTACTCCATACGGGGGCGCCATTGGAATTATTGCCGGAAGCATCATAACCGGACAAAAGGTTGACAGACAAATCGGGATGCGTTAAGTCGATGCCCGCATCAACAACGGCAACCTTTATATTCGAACTTCCATTTGTAATAGTCCACGCCTGCTCTGCATTTATATCAATACCTGAAGTTCCTCCATTTTGTCCGGTGTTCTTTAATCCCCATTGATTGTTAAAATAAGTATCGTTTGAATTAAATGCGTTCAAGATTATAAAATTGGGCTCGGAAAATTCAAATAATCCTGTTTCATAAAACAAATTGGATAACTGTAAAGCATTTAGTGCAGACGCTTTTGAAACTGACAGCAAGAACTGATTTTTCACAAATTCGTTTTCTTCGACAATGGTACAGTGGTATGTCAAAAGCAATTTTTGCAGTTCTTTGAGGGACGTCGTTTCTTTTAACTTTACCGCAAATTCGTCTGCCAAACCTTGCAGTGTTTCATTGTACTGCAACACAGGCGACACAGAGATTACATCAGTATTTGCTCTGTATCGTTCTACTGCAGATACGATATTGCCTGTTTTTGTTTCTGAAACCTCAATAGTGAGAAAATCCGGCAAAGGTTCATCCTGTTTTAAATTCCTCGACAATTTTACAGTACTGTCAGAGTGTATCAAAGCTAATATTTTCTCTTTATTAGCCACTCTTGCAAGTTTGAGAAAGATTTTGTCCGTTCTTTCCGTCAGGAAAATTTTTTCTCCCTGATAGTAATAAAACACATCTTTAGATGCTTTTTGCTGGGCTTGAAGCGAGAAAAATATACCAGCAAAAATCAAAATAAAAAATATTCTCTTCATAATATTTATTTAATTGTTACTATTTTAATAGATAAAATTCGGCAATAAATAATCTACTTTTAAATTTATTTTTGAGTGATCCGGTATTTTTGATACAAGAACAGGATAACGCCAAGATTCTACTGACATAAACATTCCCATAGATACTGTTACATTTAATTCGTATGTTAAAGCAGTAGCAGATTTAAATGATATATTTATAGACACCACATTCTGTCTCGCTACTCCGGATATGAACAGCAATGTATGTTTCGTAAAGTCTATTTCTGGAAAAGTTCCCTCTGTACATACTGTGTATTTTTCTATTTCGTTTCTACTATTGATGAGAATTACTAAATCACTACAGTCAAAATCACTACAGGGGTCAATCCATTGGCAGTTAGTGTCAACCAAAGAATATTCCGTAAAAGGAATTTCTGTGGGTTCTTTATCTTTCTCTTTCCCGCAGGAAACCAAACTTCCCGCCAAAATCAGCATAATTGCTGTTGTTTTTAAAATATTTTTCATTTTTTACGTTTTTATTAAAATTTTTCCGTCCTGCCGAATTTGCAATTGACTACGTCGAACTAAAGTTTCGGCAGCGGAGAGTATAAGCATTTGTAATGCGAAAAATAAAAAGCAACGGATATATCCGTAAAAGCGGAATAATATTGTTCCGCATTACAAATGCTTATATTCATGACTGCCGAATTGCAAATTCGGCAGGACGAAGCGTTACAAACAACAAACGCAGACAATAGAACTAATACAAAAACATTTTTTTTCATGATAAACTTATTTTAAAATAGTATAATCTGTAATAATAAAAACAGGAACATCCAGCGGGACACTGTCGCCATGTATTAAACCTGTCCCACATGTAACCAGTTTTGAATCATTTTCATGATTGTATTTTCTGTATGAAAAAGAGATTTCATCTCCTATACTATACTTTCCGTCAGGGTCAAATTGAACCCGTATCAAATTTTTATATATCTTTTTTTCAGGAAGATGATTATAGTTCGATTCACCCGTATAATCAACAACACCCCCAATGGGATATATATAATCGACCTGCACATATAGAAAAGCAGGCCCATTGCAAAAGCCGCCGACAATTGAACCGGTCGCTTTTGATTCCATTTCTTTCATTTCATCTTTTTCTTTCCCGCAGGAAACCAGACTTCCTGCAAAAATCAGCAATATTGCTGTTTGTTTTAATATATTTTTCATTTTTTACGTTTTTATTAAAATTTTATACAAAGATAGTTTGTTTTTTTGATACAATGTCTTTAACCACAAAGTTACGCTAAGTTACACAAAGTTTGTTTGTCCTTGATTGATTAAGCCAGCATGTTTGACCGCCTTCCGACATATTCCATGCGTAGCTGTGGCAATTATAAGTACTACTTGCATTTGCTAAAACTTGCGCCTGCGGATATGCCGTGACACTGATTAGTATAATACACAATATCCGATGCTGACATCTCTGCGTTGGTAAATGCGTAAACAGCGGAACCATTAGGTGTATACAGATATAATGCACCAGCATTGTATATTGCAAAACCAAA
>JAIRNR010000051.1 GCA_031257915.1 Bacteroidales bacterium | reverse complement strand
CAGTCCTGCATATCTCGTGATTTTTGACCGCCGCAAGCCTGATGACAAAGCCCCTTGGGACGACCGCCTGACATGGCAGGAAACAGACGGTATTACCGTTGTCGGCGTGTAGAGCGGGGTAATTTCAGGGCAAACGCATTTAAAATTCGTAAATCACTGATTATTATGTGTTTACGGTGCTTGTTTTTGATGAAAATTTATAAAAATTTGCATTTGTAATTTACTCGTTATTAACAAATTAACTTGTTTGAGTGCGTTAGCCCCGGGGGTAACTTCACCTAACAATTAAAATTATAAGTATCTTTGCACGCGAAAAGTATTAAAATAAAAATAATATGGATTTCATTTTAAAAATTTGGAGACAAAAAAGCCCGAAAGATACAGGGCGTTTCGTTACATATCCCATAACAGATATTTCCGATGAATGTTCATTTTTGGAGATGTTAGATATTCTAAATGAAGGACTTGTAAATCAAGGCGAAGAGCCTGTTTGTTTTGACCACGACTGCCGCGAGGGAATTTGCGGCATGTGTTCCCTTTACATCAACGGTCGCCCTCATGGTAATGACGATGAGGTTACAACGTGTCAATTACACATGCGTAAATTTAAAAGCGGCGATACAATTTGGGTTGAGCCGTGGCGCAGTGCCGCTTTTCCGATTATAAAAGATTTGATGGTTGACCGCAGTGCGTTTGATAAAATCATACAGGCGGGCGGCTTTATCAGCACACATACAGGCGGAACACCGGACGGTAATGCCATACTTATACAGAAAGAGAAAGCAGATGCAGCAATGGATGCCGCTGCATGTATTGGTTGCGGAGCATGCGTTGCGGCTTGCAAAAATGCTTCCGCCATGTTATTTGTCAGCGCGAAAGTTGCTCACTTAGCCAATCTGCCGCAAGGACAGCCTGAAGCCGCCCGCCGCGTTGCCGCCATGATAGCAAAAATGGACGAACTCGGTTTCGGCAACTGCACCAACACAGGCGCATGTGAAGCAGAATGTCCTAAAGGCATAAAAATAACGAATATCGCAAAACTTAACAGAGAATTTCTGTTTTCAAAACTTGGATAGAACGGTGTAATCAACGAAAAAAAAACGTAAGGATGTCTATCTAACGACGCCTGCCGCAATCGCGCCGTATCGGGCTTTGCTGCCGACAACACTGCTGCCGACAATCTAACGGCGCCCGCCGCAATCGCGCCGTAACAAGGCTTAAGACTTAACGCAAACCATAATACTGTGTCCAAGTCCCAGTCCGTCATGAATTGTTTCCACACTTAATCCCGCTGTTTTCACGCATTGCTCCATATCTTCCGAATGATACATTTTACTGTTGCCGTTTGCCATTGCCGTAAAATATAAACTGATTTGAGTTAAACAATAAGACGCTGTTTCAAAACGCTGCCTGTCCCAAAATGTCTCCATAATATATAATTTGCTCTTGGAATTCATTGAAGCAGCGGCACGTGTAAGTATGCTGATAATCTCTTTTTCGGAAAAACAGTCTAAAAACTGACTCATCCATATTGCGTCAAAACTAATCGGAAAAACGGTATTGTTATCTAATACGTTTGCAGAATATCCCTTAATGCGGTCGGCACCTTTTATATTTTCGGTTTGCCGTTTCATCATTTCCAACTGTTGCGGTAAATCCATAATTGTTACCTGAACAGTATCCGAATATTCCACACACCGACTTGCCCATCTACCCGTATTTCCGCCTACATCTAACAAAGTTTTCGGATTGCCGGAAAAAACAATATCCAATGCCTGTTTAAAAGAATTATCCGAATAATAGTGATCAAATTTAAACCAGCTTTTCTGCACCTGTTCAGGTAACTGCGATAATCCTTCGTAAATAGTGGACCAATTGCCGAATACTTTCAGTCCTTCGGGTTTTCCGTTTAAAAGAGAATTTTCCAAATCAAACAAACCCAAATAATTGACATCATGGTTGAAATCCATATTTACCTGAGCCATTTCGTCATGAATCAAAAACCATCCTGCTTTGGATAAAACAAATCGCTCATCCTCCAATAAAACAGTGCCAATCGTTAGGGATGATTCCAGCAAAACTTTTACAGCGTAACGGGACAATTTCGTTTTTTCAACAACTTCATCCATTGTTAGCCCTTGCTTTTGGGCATTTAAAAGATTAAATATTCCAAATTTTATCATCAAGCGTGAAACTTGAAATACAACAGGAGCAAAAGCAATTTCCTGAGCAAAACGTTGTGCCTGCAAAGCAGTCATTCGTTCTTTGCCGTAAATTTCTTTTTGAGGATATGAGAGTTTCATATAATTATATTTTGTTGATTAAAGGACGTACTGCCGGCAAATTTCGGAAAAATGTCGGACACATGCAACTTGTTTGAAAATACGAAATTTGAAAATACGAGGTGTTCCTCTACTAAAAACATGTTATTTTTACCATTTTACCATAATTTTTTCATTGACCCTTTCGTCATGAGTGGAAAGTCAAAAATTTAACTTAAATTTACAATATGAAAAAAATTATTCACACCGATAGCGCACCCAAAGCCATCGGACCTTACAGTCAGGGAGTTGTTGCAAACGGTATTCTTTTTGTTTCGGGGCAATTGCCTGTTAATCCCGAAACAGGCAAGATTGTATCGGGCGGCATTAAAGAACAAACGGCACAGTCGCTTGCCAATTTGCAGGCAATTCTCAAAGAAGCGGGTTATACGCCTGCAAACGTAGTAAAATGTGTTTGCTATTTAAGTGAAATGAGCAACTTTGCTCAAATGAACGAAGTTTATGCGGCAGTATTCGGCAGTGAGTCACCCTCCCGCGCGGCATTTGCCGTAAAAGAATTGCCAATGGGTGCATTAGTAGAAATAGAAGCAATAGCAGTATTATGAACCGGATTATTGAATGTGTCCCCAATTTTAGCTGGGTGCATTAGTAGAAATAGAAGCAATAGCAGTATTATGAACCAAATTATTGAATGTGTCCCCAATTTTAGCGAAGGACGCGACATGCAGGTAATTAAACAGATTACCGATGAAATTGAGCGTGTAGAAAATGTAACATTGCTTGACGTTGATGCAGGTGCAACAACTAATCGTACGGTTGTTACGTTTGTCGGTACGCCGGCAGATGTTGTTACGGCTGCATTTGCAGCATTTAAAAAGGCGGCAGAAGTAATTGATATGCGCAAACATCACGGCGCACACCCGCGTATAGGTGCGGTGGATGTTTGTCCCTTAATTCCGATAAGCGGTATTACGATGGAAGAAACGGTGGAATATGCGCGTGAACTTGGACTTCGGGTAGGTAAAGAATTAGGTATTCCGGTTTATATGTATGAGTATGCGGCATTTTCCGAATCAAGGCGTAATTTGGCGTATTGCCGCAGTGGTGAATACGAAGGACTTGCTGAAAAAATAGTAAGAAGTGAATGGAAACCTGACTTTGGTAAAGCAGAATTTAATGCTGTTAGCGGTGCTTCGGTAGTAGGTGCGCGTGATTTTCTTGTTGCGATAAATTATAACTTAAACACAACGTCTGTCAGACGTGCTAATGCGGTAGCATTTGATGTCAGAGAGAAAGGGCGGCAGTTGCGCGGTGAAAACGGTGGTGCGGTAATTGATGAAAACGGTAACGCAATGATGGCACCCGGCACCCTTAAAGCAACAAAGGCAATAGGATGGTATATTGAAGAATACGGCATTGCACAGGTTTCCATGAATATTACAAATATCAATATAACACCTGTACATGTTGCATTTGACGAAGTATGCAGAGCGGCGCAGGAACGCGGAATGCGCATTACAGGTTCGGAAATAGTGGGACTTATACCTAAGCAATGTTTAATACAGGCAGGCAAATATTATTTGGCAAAACAGCGCAGGTCTGTCGGCGTATGCGAAAAAGAACTCGTAAAAATAGCGATAAAGTCTATGGGTTTGGACGATGTCAGGGATTTTATTCCTGAGGAGAAAGTTATTGAATACGTGATAGACAAAAAGCATAAGTCACGCAGGCTTGTTGATTTAAGCTGTGAAACATTTGCAGATGAAACATCAAGCGAAAGTCCTGCTCCCGGAGGCGGTTCCGTTTCCGCATATTCCGGCGTACTTGCGGCTTCTTTAGGTGAAATGGTTGCGAATTTATCGGCTCAGAAAAAGGGTTGGGAAGATAGATGGAAGGAATTTTCCGAATGGGCTGAAAAAGGGCAGACATTAAAGACAGAATTGCTTGAACTTGTGGACGAGGATACGAGAGCATTTAATTGTATTATGGACGCTTTTGCCCTGCCGAAAAAAACCGAAGAAGAGAAAAAAATACGAGCGCAGAGAATTGAAGAATCTACGCTTTATGCCGCCGAAGTACCTTTGCGTACAATGCGGGCGGCTTTCGGAACATTTGAAATATTGCGTGCTATGATTAAAACAGGCAATCCCAGTTCTATTACGGACGCAGGCGTTGGTACGCTCTGCGCCCGAACTGCCGTACTTGGCGCACATTTGAATGTTAAAGTAAATTTGTCATCTCTTAAAGACGAAAATGCCCGTACGGTAATGCTTGCCGAGGCGGAGGAAATAGCGAAACAGACGGTAGCGGCGGAGCAGGAGTTATTAAGTATGATTAAACTGTAATCAGTACGTACAAGCAGATTTAAACACCAAGTCAATATATACAGGCAGATGGGTCGCTGTAACCGCCCAAATCAATACGCAGAATCAGATTTAAACACCAAGTCAATATATACAGGCAGATGGTCGCTGTAACCGCCCAAATCAGTACGCAGAATCAGATTTAAACACCAAGTCAATATATACAGGCAGATGGTCGCTGTAACCGCCCAGATACTTTGGACCATTGAAAGTACGAAAAACCTTTTGTCCCATATAATTTTTGTCAGGCATTAACATAAATGAGCGGTTAAAAATTTGCGCTTCATATTCGGCTTCCGCAGGCTTTATACGCAATCTCACATTATTGGTAACAATAATATGGTCAATAATACTCCATTTTTCGCGGTATTTGTGGCTTCCCTGTTTGCCTGCGTACGGTAACATCAAATTGACTAATATTGATGTGTCGCTGTTGTGCGGTCCGTCTTTACGAGTATGTGCGGCGGGAAACAATCCGAATTTAATCCCCTGTTGCAACGGCTTCTCGGTTGGCTCTCCGTTAAAATCGCCCATAGCGATAACTTTCGCCTGCGGATGCGCCGCAAGTAATGTGTCAATGCAAAATCGCAGCAATAACCCCGCCTGATAACGTTTGTTTTCCGTTTCTAATGCTCCGCCGAATTTTGACGGAAAATGGCAGATGAAAAAATGTAACGTATCATTCGCAAGATTTTCATTTGTGACACCTTTAACATACAGAATATCCCGCGTGTGTGCAACGCTGTCGCCACTGTATATAAGCGGTATTGCACGTGAAAAAAGCACGTTAAATAATTCTTTTCCGTACAGTAGCGCAACATCTATTCCGCGCGGGTCGGGACTGTCGTAATGTACGAAGCCGAAGTTTAAAAACCGCAACGGTGTTCCGAAGCATAAATCACGCAATACCCGCGCATTTTCAATTTCCGCCAAGCCGCATACGATAAGCGGTTGTTCTGCATTAAGAGCAGAAATAACTTTGTAGAGCGCTATACATTTTGCATCATATTTTTTTCGCCCCCATGCATGTATGCCGAACGGAGTGAAGTCATCATCGTTTTTTAACGTGTCGTTTACGCAGTCAAAAAAATTTTCAACATTCCAAAATGCAATTCTGCCCTTATTTTCTTTGTGTTCGTTTTGCGCTGTGCAGAAAACAGTAAGGGCGGCTGTTAAAATTGCAGCAAGATATAATTTCATCATACTGCAAAATTACATCAAAGGGCTGTTAAAATTTCTTAATTTGCTTTGTGCTGACTTAGAATATTAGGGGGCAACTAATTTTATACGAAAATGAGGAGTATTTACATTGATTGTACATATTAAATTCCCGCAGCAATACCGAATGATATTGTGTGACCTGTCAGTTTCGGCATATCTGCCTGCTTATGTTTATTAACATACCAATTATCGTCATAACAAGGAATGTAATAAGTGATAAAAGGAGATATGTATCCTTTATACATTGTCCAGTCTAACCGCACTCCGACATTTACGCCGACGGTAACAGGCTGAACATATTTACGATTTCCGTAATCACCGGTAGTATTTTGGTATTCGTGTACAAGCGAACTTTCACCGAAAAAAGGTCCGCCTGTAAAAGCCATTGCCAAATTGCGGTTGAAAGGCAAGACATAACTTCCGTTGATAAAAAGACGTTCACTGAAAATATCCAAACGATTGTACTTATCATTTTTAGTAAATGAATGATAAAAACTTACACCCATATAAAGTTCAAATCTGTTTTTGTTTATTAACACATAAGATACGGATGCTCCGTAGGAAACAGTCGGATTTTTCATGCCGTCAAAATTATTTTGAAAATACTCATTCAGTGCCGTCTGACTTAAAAACACTTCACCCCCCACACCTACTCTAAAACGGGGAAAATATCGTTCGCGAGATGTATTTTGCGATGTGTCCTGTCTGGAATTTTTAGCATATAACACAGACCAAAACGTGCAGGTTATACAGATAACGATCAAAATTGTTTTTCTTTTCATAGCAGTTACGAATTATTGAGATTATTTTTCAAAATGCGGTATGGTTTGAAATTTTATTTTGCAAATATACATAAAGATAGGATATATTTACAGGCAAACCATTTTTTAGCAGAGGAACACTTCGTGTTGAAAGGGTTTGAAGAATTTAAATGCGTTGTCCTGATGGAACACTTCTTTGATATATTCCCAAAATTCCGTATTTTTGCGGAAAAATAGAAATATAATGCTACTTCAGAATTTTAAAAAACAGTTTTTTGAACTTGCACTTTTCTCTACAAATCAGGTTTATGCGTGGTATCCTGATTTTGATAAAAACAATTTTACACGATGGGCAAAGCAAGGTTATATTATAAAAATTCGTCAAGGTTTTTATTGTTTTTCCGAATATGTTTCGCAGCCGAATTTTGATTTTTTTGTTGCAAACACTATCTATTCGCCATCATATATAAGTTTGCACACCGCACTTGCGTTTTACGGTATAATTCCGGAAACAGTAGTTCAAACAACATCAATTTCAACATTAAAAACAATGTTTTTTAAAAATGATTTAGGACAATTTTCATATTCAAAAATAAAGAATGATTTATTTTGCGGATACTCTTCATTACCTTTTAATTCTACAGGTAAAAGAGTTGTACTTATCGCTCAACCCGAAAAAGCGATACTTGATTTGCTCTACATATATCCACAGTACAGCACTGAAGAGGAAATACTTAACTTACGTTTTGATGAATATATAATGAGAAAGGAATTGAATAAATCACGTTTGAAAAAATATTTAAAAATTTTTGACAATCGCGCATTAAATAAAAAGATAGAAATTTTGCAAAAAATTTATGATTTATGATAGATATAGAACAGATAAAAAATTATTTTCCTGCAAGCATTAGAAATAATGCTGTTCTTAAAAAATATATGCTCAAAGAGTATATACAACTGCTTATTTTAAATTATCTTTCAAAGACAGTTTATATAAAAAAAATCGCTTTTATCGGTGGTACAAATTTACGTTTGATAAAAAAGATAAATCGCTTTTCAGAGGATTTGGATTTTGATTGTAAAGATTTTTCCTATAATGATTTTTTGAAAATGACTGATGGCATTTTGCTTTTTTTGCACAGGTATGGCTTTAATGCGGAAATTAAAGACAGAGATAATGAAAAATTAAAGGCGTTCAGAAGAAATATATATTTCCCGAAATTTCTGTTTGACCTGAAACTGTCAGTTTTCAAGGAAGAACGGTTTTTAATAAAAATAGAAACGCAGGACCAAAAATTTTTATACAATTGCGAAATAAAAAATATTAAATATTTCGGTTTCTTTTTTCCGTTTTCAACTCCGCCTGATGATGTTTTATGTGCCATGAAAATTGCAGCATTGCTTTCACGCAAAAAGGGGCGCGATTTTTATGATGTAATGTTTCTTTTAGGGCAAACCACACCTGACTACGATTATTTAAATCAGAAATGCGGAATATCAAATTTACGCGAATTAAAAAGCGGTTTGCTGCAAGTTGCAAACACAACAAATCTGAAATTGAAGTTACGAGATTTTACACACTTGGTTTTTGATAAGGATGATGCGGATAAAATTTTGAACTTTCGGGCATTTGTCGAAACATTGTGATTGATTTTGCACACAAGTTATTACAGTGTATTTCTTTGCTTGCCGGTTTTATCCGAACCATTGCGGGCAATCTTTTGTTCCGTTTTCTTATTTACCAAGCAGTTTTATAATAAATTGTTGTTGGTTGTTGATGCGAGCCATAAGCAACTCCTATTGCGCGATATGCTTCAATTCTTTCGCTTTCCTGCATTTGCTCTTTGAGAATATAATTCCATTCGCGTTTGTCAATTTCCAAAACACGATGCTTGATTTCGCCATATAACGTTTTTACATTATCAAAGCAATCCGCTTCAGGGTCTATACCTGCAAGTATTGCACCCGCATCAGATGCCGATTGATAACTTTGCCCGGCATTCCAAATGGCACTCGCCTGGTTTAGTTTTATTTTGCAATCTCTGTTTATCATTTTTTTATAGATAGGATAAGTTACATCTAATGCTTTGTTGTAGCAGTCAGTAGAAGCCATTGGAACAGCCATAAGACTTGCTATAGCCGCCTCATAATTATTTACACTTGAGTATGTCTGCGCTTCTTTTATTATTAAGTCGCAATTTGTCCTGTAATAATCTAAAATCTTTTGTTTTCCTGTTTCTATCAGTTTTTGGATACTGGTATTTTTTTCTTTTATGCCGCGAATTGCATTTAAGTATGCCTTCGTTTCCGTTTCACCAACACCTTTTGCTGTTGTTGATGTAGAAGCAAATAATTTTCCGTCAAGTCCATCTCCAATATAAAACGTAACGTCAAGTGTATAGGCATACATTGGGGGTGCTGTCGCAGTAACATCTTTTGTAAGTAAATTAACTTTTGCAGACAGAATAAAACGTTGATTATATGCCGCACCAAGTCCATTTGTTGTGATAATTTTATTTAACTTGTTTTCCAAATTGCTAACAGCAATTTCGGGCAAACCCTCCACAGGTTGTGGAATATAAACAGTTAAAATTATATTATCGGGATTGCCTGTTTTTGAATTGTTTTGAGATACAACAAGTTGTGAACAAAACAATATCGTCATTATTATGAGTACTTTTTTCATATTTATATATTTTCATGTTTATTTTTCACCAAGTATCAGTTGTGCCTGTCCCAGCCCTTTCATTATAAGTTTGGCTGTTATTTGAAAATTATCTTTAAGATATTTTTGTAATCCTCTTGCCCAGTTACGAGTATCTATCGGCTTTCCTTTTTCATCAAACAAAGGAATACGAACCTGTTCAAAAAGCATCCTGTTTTCGGTTGCATCGCTTGTATTGAAACGATGTTGAACAGTATTATCATTTACCCAGTTTTCAATAATATTACTAAGTTCGTCGTTACTACTACCAAATTCCGACTCTAAATTTTCTCCCCAAGAATCAAATACACTAACTCCTAAGACAACTTCGCGCCCATTCTCAAACATATCGTCAAAATGGCTTTGAAGCTGACTGTTAAAATTATCAATATGGGTTAAAACAGCTTCTTCGAGCAAAATCGGAAATTCTGCCGTAAATGATTGTTCACCTGTTCCGCTTGCGCCTGCAATTTGCTTATCAGTGTAGGCATCTAAACCTTGCAAAATAAAAGAAACCGATTTTTTGGGTCCTACGGTATTTGCTTTCCAGGAAATTTGAATCCAAATATCTGCTCTTGCAACTTTCTTTAATTTGTCAATTGGTGATTCTACTATTTCACTTCCCGATTGGCTTGATAACATAGCATCTTCGACAGATTGGTTTTCTAAGCTTTTCAATGACGATTCTAAATTTTTTAATGGAAAACCCCTGTCTGTCATCATTTCATTGATTTTTGCAATAGCGGAAATGAGATCGAAGCTTTCCTGTAACGCACGTTTGTAATCAGGGATATTCATTATTTTTCCTTGATTATCAAATTTTTGTGTAAAGCCATTTTCAATGCACCAATTATCGCTTGGCACAACCATTAAAGTTGGTTTTTTTGCTCTTCCCTCCTGGCTTTGAGCACAGTAGTGCATTGTTACTATTGCCGTTAGTATTAAAATTATTTTTTTCATATAATTATTTTTTTAATATGCCGTCACTAATTAGTTTTGATTTTAATTCGTCTCGCAGGACTCTTACCACAACACTATAAACAGAGTTATCTTTGTCGCGAAAATTTGCTTTTCTTATAATATGTCTTGGGATTTTTTCATCTTTTAACGAAACAAACTTTTTATACTCGCCGCCGTCTGCAAAAAAAGTGTTGAAATATTCTTCATATTTTTCCTCTGCGTTCACTTCCATTAACAACGGTTGCATTTTACAACCCTGCTGTCCATCTAAAATACCTTTAAAAATAACATCACGAACAGCATTTTTCTTTGCCTGGTCTGCCGCATCTTTCCAATATCTGCCTTTGCCCCACGCTTTGATTGTTTGAGAGCCGTCAAGTTCTGTTCCAAGACACTCACTTTTGAAATCATAACGTGCATATATGAATGTTTTGCAAGACATCGAATTGATAGCGCATACTGCTAATGCTCCTAAAATTAAAATATACTTTTTCATATTATTATAAATTGTTAATTACGGTTATATGGAGCTCGCATTAGAAATAATCCTCCTCTTGGGCGGCTACTTACGGTAATGTTTCGTTTCATATAACTATAAATTTTTAAATTTGTTAAAATCCATCAGATAAACTGCGAATTATTCCTGCTGCTTCAAGACTTTTTCGCAGCTCGCTTACATTTACGCTAACCACGACTCCCGCCTTATATTCTTTGCCAACTTTTATAAGTTCATTTGCAGCATCGGCAGAACAAGTTACAAATGCCATATATTTGCCGCCATTTTGAAAAAAAACCTTGAAAAAATCTGCATTTTCTTTTTCTATTGCAGGGTTTTTTGCTAATGGCTTTTGCCCGCTTCTTACTTTGTCATTGCCGGCAAATCCTTTGAAAATAATACCGTGAACAGCATTTTTTTTACACTGCTCAATAGCAACATTTTTGTTTTTGGAGTATGTCCAAACTTTTACTAAATACGTGCCCTGAGTGCCTACACCGGCACCCTCAAGTTCATATTTCCATTGCGCTGTGGCTTTATCTGCTTTCTTTTTCGATATTGCTTGTGCGTTTACTTGCTGTAAAACCATAAAAGTTGCTATTACCGCAAAAATAATTATGATTAATTTTTTCATATTTTAATTATTTAAATTGATTATTTTTTCTTTTTTTTCTTTTTTGCTTCTGCCTGTTTGAGTAACATTCCCGGAACAACATTTTTTCCACCTTTGAACTGTGTTACCATTATCGGCTTTCCGTTTGCATCATAATTTATATGTTCCGGTCCTTCGCCTGCGTTATAACGATTATCCCAAACATAATTCTTATCAACAGTAACAAAACCTACTTTTTTATATGATGTTTTTCCTGTTTCAAGGTTTTGAATTTTTTGCAGTACATTAAATTTTTCTCCACCCTGCAAACCCTCTTTCATTCCTATTTGAGCAGAAATCGGCTTAACTTCAAGCACAGGAACACTTGGTTTAAACACTTCATTTTCTTGTTGAAGCAATACAAATGTTTCATCAATATTTCTTACAACGGCTTGTTTTACCACAACGTCCGGTTTACGATTTGCTTTTGCGCTGAATACACCACGATTAAGTATTGTTTCATTGAGTTGATAGCCGATATAATCCAGTTCAAAGTTCATTTTTTCAAATGCATCATTATTACCCCAATTTTTATAAAATTCACCTGCAATATCATTGTTCCATTTTAATTTATACAGATATGTTTTTGAAACGACAGTATAGCCGTCTTTTATTGCTGCTGCCGTAATAGCAAGCCCGCTTGCAACCCCGGAATAAGTTAGTGCTGCAGTAGAATTTGCAAGTTGTGTCGTAGCATCGCCACCTTTACTTTGTAATTGATTTGCCTGTTTGATAAATTCTTCTGCAAGTTTATTATACAATATCGCAATTGGCTTGTTAGCATATAAAAGAATCTCCGTAACTGTAACAAAACTGTTATTTATTAAAGATTCGCCTGCGTCTGCTAACTTTGCCATTCCTCTAATATCTTGTTTTGCTATGTCGGCTTCAAGTTCGGTTGCATTATAAAATCCACGTTTTTGGATAGTTCCCATATCCCAAAATTTACTACCATCTTCCGACGAAAACCATCTTCTTACAACTTGATGGGCAATCTTTTTATTTTCTAATTCTTGTGCAATTTTAGATTGAGTTGCTTCTGCATCTTTTTTTTGATTCTTGCTCCTTTTTGCATCAAAAATACTTTTTGTAGATAGATTGCTCTTAACGTTTATAGTGTCGGCAAAAATGCTGTGCTTGTCGTACATATCAGGAAAAGGGTAACTATTCCATAAACCACGTATTGCCTGCGGACTATTATCAATTTTTACTTCGTCTTTGTCAATTTTTGATGTGTCCTCTTGATAGTTTGTTCCTGTAAGTAAAATCATTGTTAAGGAACTCCTTTGATATTTTTGAATACTGTCTGTTTGAGAGAAAAGATTTACTGTTGTTATCAGCAAGATTGACGTAATTATTTTTTTCATTGTATTTATGGTTTAAAATAAACTTTCAATGCTAATAACGCTATTGGGAATTGTTATCGAAGACAGAAAAATCAGTTGGATGGGGGATGGGGTAAAGATTGATTATTAGTGCATTATCTGATTTTAACACACTACGCAAACAATCGTCAGCGTTTAGTTTTTTATGTAAAAATGAAAATATCATTGCTTGTAGATACTTTAATCCGTTAAGGTTTGTAAAGTTACAAATTATTTTACATTTTTTATCACCCTTAACTTACAATTTTTCTAACTGAATTTAAAAGTTGCCTGCATTATATTTTCGGATAATACGCCTTGGTAGAACAACGTTTCTCAGGTTTACTTCACACACATCAGCAATACGAAGCCGAAGAAGAAATACTTAACCTGCACAGGCGTACAAAGGTCGGCCGCTCATTATACTGTTTACCTCACTGCGAACGCGGTCAATAACGGTGCTGTCTTCAATATGCGCTAATACGTCATCAACCAAATCAACAATTTTAGGCATATCGCTTTCTGTTAAACCGCGCGTGGTAATGGCGGATGTGCCGACGCGAATACCGGAAGTTGTGAATGGCGTGCGGCTATCGAAAGGCACCATGTTTTTGTTTATCGTAATATCGGCGCGAACGAGCGTGTTTTCGGCAACTTTACCTGTAAGTGACGGGAATTTTGTGCGAAGGTCGATAAGCAGTAAATGATTGTCTGTTCCGCCCGAAATAATTTTGTATCCCTTTGCGGCAAACGCTTCACCCATTATAAAGGCATTGCGCTTAACCTGTTGTACGTATTTTAAATAACCGTCAGTCAGACATTCGCCGAATGAAACTGCTTTTGCCGCAATAACGTGTTCGAGCGGACCGCCCTGAATACCTGGAAACACAGCGGAATCAAGCATTGCGCTCATTTTTTTTATCTCACCTTTCGGAGCAGTAATGCCCCATGGATTGTCAAAATCTTTACCCATCAAAATAATACCGCCGCGGGGACCACGCAATGTTTTATGCGTTGTAGAAGTTATAATATGACAATATGGAACAGGATTGTTCAAAAGTCCGCGTGCGATTAAACCTGCAGGGTGCGCAATATCAGCCATAAGAACAGCACCGACTTTGTCGGCAATTTCCCGCATGCGTTTCCAGTCCCAGTCGCGAGAGTACGCACTTGCACCCCCGATTATCAACTTCGGCTTTTCGCGCAGTGCAACTTCTTCCATTGTGTCGTAGTTTATACGACCTGTTTCTTCCTCAACAGTATAGGCAACCTGTCTATACAAAATACCCGACGAATTTACCGGCGAGCCATGCGACAAGTGTCCGCCATGCGACAAATCAAGCCCCATAAATGTATCACCGGGCTTTAAACACGTTAAAAGCACAGCCATATTTGCCTGTGCGCCGGAATGAGGCTGCACATTGGCGTACTCTGCACCGAATAATTGTTTAAGACGGTCAATGGCAAGCTGTTCGACCAAATCAACAATCTGGCAACCGCCGTAATAACGCCGCTCAGGATACCCCTCAGCATATTTATTCGTAAGAACAGATCCCATTGCAGCCATAACTTGCGGGGATACGAAATTTTCGGAAGCAATCAACTCCAAACCTTCTGTCTGGCGTTGTTTTTCTTTCTCAATCAATTCAAAAACAATAGAATCGTTTTGCATAATTCGGAATTATTAGAGTTATTAGATATTTCGGTTTCAATATAAAAATGAGAGCATAACACCTGCTGCAACTGCCGAGCCTATAACCCCCGCAACATTCGGACCCATAGCGTGCATTAAGAGGTGATTCGTTTTATCATACTCCTGCCCTACAACCTGCGACACACGCGCACTGTCGGGCACAGCAGACACTCCCGCATTGCCGACAAGCGGATTTATCTTGTTGCCGTCTTTAAGAAACAGATTAAACATTTTCACAAAGAGGACGCCGCAAAAAGTGGCAATAACAAATGAGAATGCGCCGAGAACAAAAATGCCGATTGACTTGCCTGTTAAAAATGATGTCGCCTGTGTGGACGCACCAACAGTAAGTCCGATTAAAATAGTAACGACATCAATCATCGGACCGCCTGCCGTATTTGCAAGACGTTTTGTAACGCCGCTTTCTTTAATCAGATTACCCGCAAAGAGCATACCAAGTAACGGTAAGCCTGTTGGTACAATAAATGTTGTAAGAATAATACCTGTAATCGGGAAAATTATCTTTTCGGTTTTTGTCACCTGACGCGGCGGACGCATACGAATAAGCCGTTCTTTTTTTGTTGTTAAAAGACGCATTATCGGAGGTTGAATTACAGGCACAAGAGCCATGTAGGAATATGCCGACACTGCTATTGCGCCCATCAAGTCGGGTGCAAGTTTGGACGAAAGAAAAATTGCTGTCGGACCGTCAGCCCCGCCGATAATACCAATTGCACCTGCTTCCGCCGGTGAAAATCCAAACAAAAGAGCCATGGAATACGCCACGAAAATACCTGCCTGTGCTGCGGCACCAATAAGCATAAGTTTAGGATTTGAAATCAATGCCGAAAAATCCGTCATAGCTCCGATACCGAGAAAAATCAACGGCGGATACCATCCGTTCTGCACACCGTGATAAAGAATATTAAATACCGAACCGCTTTCATAGATACCTATTTTCAGTCCCGGATAAAACGGTATATTTCCCAGAATAATACCAAAGCCAATAGGTATAAGGAGCATGGGCTCAAATTCTTTTGCAATAGCCAGATATATAAAGATGAGACCAATCAAAATCATAGCTATATGCCCCCATGTAAAGTTGGCAAATGCGGTATAATTAAAAAACATACCGAGTTGATCGGCAATAAAACCCGTAAATGAATTTAACAGCATATTGATTTTTATTTTTTAGTTGTCAGGTAAATAATGTTAACCGATAACAAACAGTGTGTCGCCCTCCATAACGGCATCGCCCTGTTTTACTTTGATTGACTTTATAACACCGTCCTTTTCGGCGTCAATATTATTTTCCATTTTCATCGCCTCAAGTACCATTATCTTCTGTCCTGTTTTAACGGTATCGCCTGTTTTAACGAAAATATTTATAACAGTACCGGGAAGCGGACTTTTGACTTCATTATCACCCGCAGAAGAACCGCCTGACGGTTTAATGCCCGATACATCGGGAACAGGAGTTGTGTTTACAACCGGTCTTGCGGACGCTGCTGCTATTGCCGCAGGATTAACAATGGCTACAGGTTGCTTTATTTCCTTGTCAACCGTTACTTCATACGGCGTACCGTTTATTTCAATATTAAGTACCGAACCTTCAACGTTTGTGATTTCGGTTTCGTAAGTGTTGCCGTGAATGGTGAATTTATATTTCTTCATATGATTGTAAATTATTGATTCGGGTTTTTACCTGTTCGTTTCATAATTATCTATTGTTAAAATAAGTATTTAAGCCATAAAGTTTTGAACTCCATGGAGTATATTTACGCGATACATTTTCAATTGTAATAATTGTTGTTTCCTCGTCATGAAGTTCGCTTTGATGCATATAAATTGCGGCTGCTATGGCAGCATAAACATCTCCGCTTATACCGCCGGGAGTATTTTCAACCTGCTTGCTCACACGCGGAACGGCATGCGGTGCTGTCTTATGTGCTTTTCTGTTTTGTCTTTTAATCATATATGTACCCAGAACCTTAAACACAATATAAAGCAAAATCAGTGCGGTAAATACAGTTATCATGGAAGTAATAAGCAGCACCATACCGGACGGATCGCGTTTAAAAAGTTCTTCAGCTTTTTTCTTTACGCGAAAATGCGTTGCGGCGGAACTTGCACTTATATTATCAAAACCGTTTGATACGTCAAGTACCATAATGTCGTAGCCAACTGCAGAGTTATCGCCTGCGATGTAGAGTTCCTGTGCTGCCGGACTGTAAGAAAAAGCCTGAGCGCAACCGTCAAACGTAAATGTACGTACTATATCGCCTTGCAGATTAAGTACTGTAAAACGAGTAGAATCTCTGTTGACGGCAAGATAAACAATGTGATTTTCGTAAATGGCAATGCCTTTGGGACGATAAATCATTGCTACATCGTGTCTTCCCTCAACCACATCTACTACAATGTGTTTCATTACGGAAAGAGAATCGTCCGAGTAGTAAATCAGGTCAATGGCGTTACTTATTGATGATATTGCAACGAAAAGTTTATTGTCTTTGTCAAACGCAAACGATTGTGGTGTAAGAGGGTCGTAAAATTCGGTGCCGTTTGCGGATGGCTTTGCCTCATCGGTTGCGGCGTGCTGCGCTGAAAGGCTTACTCCGCTTATCATCAGACAAGCCCCAATAACCGCTATAAAAAATTTGTTCATAATTATGTGCGATTTTTAAAGTGGAATATTGCCGTGTTTTTTGGGCGGATTAACATCTTTCTTTGTTGCGAGCGCATTAAGTGCGCGGATTACGCGAAAGCGTGTATTGCGCGGCTCAATAACATCATCAATAAAACCGTATTTCGCTGCATTGTAAGGGTTGGCAAATTTTTCTTCATACTCCTTTATTTTCTCATCTATAAAATTTTTGCGTTCCTCTGCGTTCTCAATAGATGAAATTTCTTTACTGTTTAAAACAGCAATAGCACCGGAAGCACCCATAACAGCGATTTCTGCGGAGGGCCACGCATAATTTATATCACCGCGAAGTTGTTTGCAACTCATAACATCATGCGCACCGCCGTAAGATTTACGCAGTGTAACGGTAATTTTCGGCACAGTTGCTTCCCCGTATGCAAAAAGGAATTTCGCGCCGTGAATAATAATACCTCCGTATTCCTGTACCGTACCCGGGAGAAAGCCCGGAACATCAACAAGAGTAAGAATAGGAATATTAAAGGCATCGCAAAAACGTACAAAACGCGCTCCTTTGCGTGAAGCGTTAATATCAAGTACGCCTGCAAAATATTTAGGATTGTTGGCAACAAGACCTACGCTTTGCCCATTCAGGTGAATAAATCCGACAACAAGATTTTGCGCAAAATGTTTGTGAACTTCAACAAATTCGCCATTATCGGCTATACCTGTAATAATTTCAAGCACATCGTACGGTTTGTTGGGATTGTCGGGGATAATGCTGTTTAAAGAATCTTCAAGACGGTTAATCGGGTCGTTGCATGGAACAAGTGGTGCTTCCTCAAGGTTATTGCTCGGCATAAAACTTAGAAGTTTGCGCAGAAATGCAATACCCTCCTGTTCGTCTTCGGCAACAAAATGAGCCACACCGGATTTTGAGGCGTGTACCATCGCTCCGCCGAGTTTGTCCTCTGTAACATCCTCATTGGTAACTGTCTTAACGACCTTCGGACCTGTAACAAACATGTACGAATTTTCTTTTGACATCATAATAAAATCCGTAAGGGCTGGGGAGTAAACGGCTCCACCGGCACACGGTCCGAATATAGCCGAAATTTGCGGGATAACGCCCGAAGCCATAATGTTGCGCTGAAAAATTTCCGCATAACCTGCAAGCGATTGAACGCCTTCTTGAATACGTGCGCCGCCGCTGTCGTTTAAGCCGATAACAGGTGCGCCTGCTTTCATAGCCATATCCATAACTTTGCAAATCTTCTTTGCAAAACTTTCGGAAAGCGAGCCGCCGAACACAGTAAAATCCTGTGAAAAAACATATACAAGACGACCGTCGATAGTACCGTATCCGGTAACAACACCGTCCGAAAGAAAAACTTGTTTTTCCATTCCGAAATCAACACAACGGTGCGTAACAAACATGTCAAATTCTTCAAAAGAGCCTTCGTCAAGCAGTAACGCAATGCGTTCACGTGCTGTTAGCTTTCCTTTTGCGTGTTGGGAATCAATGCGTTTTTGTCCGCCGCCCAAACGTGCCTCTATGCGTTTATCGAGAAGCTGTTTAATTTTTTCTTCAAAATTCATACGGTTACAGATTTTTGATATAAAGTTGTATGGGATTGAAAATTACGGATACCATAATTAGCAATTACAGATTTAGAGTTGGTTTGTTTCATACTAAATAAAAAACGCTCTGCATATAGATAAAGAGCGTCAATTTTTTGAACAAAATTCGGTAAGTACTCCTGACGTATATTTCGGATGTAAAAATCCGATATGCAGACCTTCCGCACCGTTTCGCTGTTGCTTATCAATAAGTTTCACTCCCTTTTCCTCTACGGCAGCAAGCGATTCATTAACATTATCAACTGCAAAAGCAATATGGTGCAATCCTTCGCCGCGTTTTTCAATAAAACCTGCAACGGTACTGTCGGGAGAAGTCGGTTCAAGAAGTTCAATTTTTGTTTCGCCGACTTTAAAAAAAGCTGTTTTTACTTTTTGGTCGGCAACTTCTTCAATAGCGTAACATTCAAGTCCGAGTACACCCTCAAAGAATTTACGTGCCTCTTCTATGCTTTTAACGGCAATGGCAACATGTTCAATTTTAGATGGAATCATAATATAAAGATTATGTTACAAAGATACGTTTTTTCGCGTTAATATTTCAGTATAATGTACCCCTGTTTAAAGACCTGTTAAGGTGATTGTCTTTATCAATACGAAGTTACTCACATTAGTTAAATTATTTTGTTTGCCCACAATCTTTCTAAAAACACCTGCCATGGCAATACGAGAATGTCGTCTATTAGTCGTGGCAGTGGGTCATTGCTGATTAAAATTTGTTTTTTAACTTTGTATTCTTCCGCAAATGCTTTCAGTCCTTTCAAATGTTTATTCTCTGCATGGTCGGTCGACTTTACTTCTATTGCAACTTCGTGGTCACCAAGGATAAAATCAACTTCCAATTTAGAGGTTGTATGCCAATAGCAAATAGAGTAATCTTTGTCGGTGTAACGGCTGTGTGCGTAAATTTCCTGATAAA
Source organism: Bacteroidales bacterium (assembly GCA_031257915.1). Lineage (GTDB taxonomy): Bacteria > Bacteroidota > Bacteroidia > Bacteroidales > P3 > JAIRNR01. Next base: position 51,791 of record JAIRNR010000051.1, on the reverse strand, counting down.
TAAAATGCTCAAATGCTTTGCCGAAAAGTTCGGTTTTCGGCTCAATTTTGCCCCTGTTAAGCAGATAATTGACAATTCCAACATCAAAAAGATAAAATTTGGGTGCTTGAATGACCTTGCGTTTTGGTTTTTTCTGAAATGACGGCAAAAAACGTCCAAGCAAGGTATCGTTCAAAATCTGAAAATACTCTTTAATTGTTATTGCGCTCACGCCACAGTCTTGGGCTATGTTGGTATAATTTACCATTTCGCCATTTGTAAATGCTGCCGCTTCCAGAAAACGTGAAAAAATCTCAACGTTACGAATTTTTGCTTCCGCAACAATTTCATCCCGCAAATAATTGCCCAAATATGAAGCAATTAACTTTTTGGGATTTGTAGAATCATAATGACGGGGTAAAAGCCCATTATTTATTGCTCTAATTAAGTCAAAGTTCGGAATTTCCTGACTGATAAGCGGATATAGTTCATATCGCAATGCCCGTCCACCTAAAAGATTTGCTCCTGAACGAATTATTTTTCTTGGACTTGAGCCGCTTAAAATAAATCGCAAGTTATGATTAACAATTAACCACTGAACTTCATTCAATAAATTTGGCAAACGTTGAATTTCGTCTATGATTATCGGCACTTTATCTGAATTTGCAAGAACTGTTTCCCGCAAACTGTCGGGGTCTTTTGCTAAATCATTATATACTCGTGATAGTAACAAATCAAATGTTAATGCGTTGGGATACATCTCTTTAAGCAATGTGCTTTTACCGGTCTGTCTTGCTCCCCAGAAGAAGATACTCTCGTTTTCTGCTCCAATAAATAGTTGTTTTCTGCTATACATAATCTCAAATATAAATTCTAAATTTAATGATAATTCAAAGTGAAACTTTGGATTATCATGATAATCCAAAGTGAAACTTTGGAAAGATACAACTTTTTCCTGAAATAAAATAAATTTTCTGTATAGTGTACTCCTTTTTCAGACCATTATTTTAGCATTTTAAGGTGGAATCTTTGTTTTCATCTATGCGACTTTATTTCTTTGATGGTATTTTTCTTTTGGCGGTCGATTATCTATGCCACTGTGTGGCCGTTCGTTATTGTAGAACAAGAAGTATTTGTTCAGTCCTGTCCATAGTTCTTTATCCGTTTGATAGCAATTTATATAAATATTTTTGTGTTTGTCATCTTTGCTCGTTTTTTGCAAAGATAATCACCTTAACTATTGGTCCTAAAATTGGTGTATATTATAAGTAAGTCTCACAACAACGTTTCAGCCAAAGCACGCGTTTCTCTGTCTGTGTCCAACAAATCCTGCAAAGACGGTTGAGCGGCAAAAGGCACGTGCCGCATGCAATGTTCAACTGTTTTTGCAATATCTGAAAACGATAATGAATTGCCAAGAAATTTATGTACCGCAATTTCATTTGCGGCATTTAAAATACACGGCATATTTCCGCCCTGCCGCATTGCTTCACGGGCAAGAGCAAGACAGCGGAAAGTTTCGGTATCAATTTTTTCAAACGTTAAAAGACCTGTTTGCGCAAGGTCCAATCGTTGCATTGAATTTGGCAACCGCAGAGGAAATGACAGCGCAAACTGTATCGGCACTTTCATACTCGGATAGCCCATCTGTGCTTTTACCGAGCTGTCTTCAAACATTACAAGCGAGTGTATTATTGATTGCGGATGAATTACAACTTCAATCTGCTCAGGCGACACATTAAACAACCACCCAGCCTCAATCATTTCAAGTCCTTTATTCATAAGGGTTGCAGAATCGACAGTGATTTTTTTACCCATGCGCCACGTTGGGTGTTTTAAGGCATCCTCTACGCCGACATTGCGGAGCTGTGCTTCCGAAAATCCTCTGAAAGGTCCGCCGCTGCCTGTAAGCAAAACCTTTTCAATTGCCGCCGTTTCACCGAGTAAACATTGAAAAATTGCAGAATGTTCGGAATCTATCGGTAAAACAGGAACTCCCGACAACCGCGCTTCTTTCATCACGAGCGCACCGCCGACAACAAGCGTTTCTTTGTTTGCAAGTGCAATGCGTTTGCCCTGTTTAATAGCGTGCAGAGTCGGCTGCAGTCCCGCCGCACCGACTAATGCGGTAACAACGGTATCAATTGTAGAAAAATTGAGAATATCAATAAGCGCACCGTATCCCGCAAATACTTTAACATCGGCAATTGACAGAGCGTTTCGCACTTTTTCATAATGTGCTTCATTCTCTATTACAACGGCATTTGGCTTGAATTTTAACGCCTGTTTAATGAGCAGTTCATAATTATTACGTGCAGTGAGAATTTCAATGCAAAAATTATCGGGATGTTCTTCTATAACCTCTAGTGTCTGTGTACCGATAGAGCCCGTGGAGCCAAGAATGGCAATGTGTTTCATTATATTGTCGGCATTATCATTTTCGCAGATTTCGCTGTATCGGTCGTTATATCGCCCGTTGCGTTTATTATGTCTCTCTCAATTTTTTCTCTCAACAGGGAATCCTGCAAAGAAATCCAATATGCTATTTTTGAGTAATCCTGCAATGTGTCTTTTATTGCTATTGCCACGTCAATGGGAATTTTACCGTCAATTACGTCTTTCATTACCTGCAGCATAAGTCCCTGCGCTTCTACGACGTTTGATAAAGAATCAATTCGTGCGCTGTTTTTGAAAGATACGGCAACGAAGTCGTGCCGCGTATAGCCCGGAATAAGTTGTTTCAGCGGTGTAAAAGCGATAAGCAATATTGTTATTGATACGATTAAAAACAGTACAATACCGCCGCCAACGGACACATTAAACGGCGAAAGGCGAATTGAAAAAACTTCTTTCAAACTCTCATCCCTTACAACGAGCCAGTGTTTATTATGTACGTTTGTAAAAAGCCTGCGCCGAATATTTTTTATATGGTGTGTTATTTTTCTGATACGCAAAGTTACCAAATTTCACCCTATCTTTGCAGTTATATATGAAGAAATTTTTTATTGAAACGTACGGTTGTCAAATGAACTTTGCCGATTCGGAAATTCTTGCTTCAATTTTAACTGCCGACGGCTACACACCAATTGATGATTACAAAAAAGCCGACCTTATATTAGTAAATACGTGTTCCATCCGTGACCATGCCGAGCAAAGGGTGTTCAATCGTTTAAATGAGTTTTCATCATTAAAAAAACGCTCGCCGCATGTAAAAATCGGCATTGTCGGGTGCATGGCGGAACGTCTTAAAGAACATCTTCTCGAAGAACAGTTGCAGGTTGATTTGGTTGCAGGACCGGATGCCTACCGTTCGCTTCCGCTGTTGTTAGCACAAGTAGAAGATGGACAAAAAGGAATCAACACAATATTATCCGAAAGCGAAACTTATGATGATATAAAACCTGTAAAAACCGATACAAACGGAGTAACGGCTTTTATTTCCATTATGCGCGGATGTGAAAATTTTTGTGCCTACTGTGTAGTGCCATATACGCGCGGAAAAGAACGCAGCCGCAATGCGGAAACAATAATAGATGAAGCACGTCTGTTATTTGAACAGGGCTATCGTGAAATAACACTTCTCGGGCAAAATGTCAACTCATATAAATGCGGTACGGTCGGTTTTCCGCAGTTGATAGCGCAGGTTGCAGAAATAAATTCGCAATTACGTGTGCGTTTTGCAACGTCACACCCGAAAGATATCTCCGACGAGCTTTTAACTGTAATTGCGCAATATGACAATGTTTGTAAAAGTATTCATCTGCCTGTTCAGTCGGGCAGTGATGCAACGTTGCAGAAAATGAACCGCAAATATACCCGACAGTGGTATCTCAACCGTATAGAGGCAATAAAACGTATTATTCCGGATTGTACAATTTCTACCGATATTATTGCGGGATTTTGCGGCGAAACCGAAAAGGACCATAATGATACGCTTACGCTGATGCGTGAAGTCGGTTATTCATCTGCATTTATGTTTAAGTATTCCGAACGTCCCGATACATTTGCTGCGGAAAATTACAAAGACGATGTGCCGGAAGAAATAAAATTACGGCGATTAAATGAGATTATAAATTTACAGCGGGAACTTTCTCTTGCAAGCAATGAAAAGGAAACAGGGTTGATACGTGAAATTCTTATTGAAGGAGTGTCGCGCCGTAATTTACTGCAATCTTACGGACGGACATCTCAAAATAAAGTTGTCGTGTTCGATAATCCGGCACAAATAAAAGCGGGGGTGTACGCTAATGTAAAAATTTTACGTTGCACCCCCGCTACACTTATCGGCGAACTCACGCAGAGTCGCGCCCACAGATAAAGTTAATATCCGAAAATTGTCTTGCTGTCAATAACCTTGACATCACCCACAGATTGCAAATATTTCATATCAAGATTTTTGATATTACCCAAAATTGCGTAGTTAAATACCTTGCCGCGTACCTGCTCCTGCTGGAATTTAATAACATCATCAATCGTATAGGCAGGTAACTTTTCAAAAACATCTTTTCTTTCGTCGTAGTCGTAGCCGAATCTTTTACACCACATATAAGACCATAAAACATTATCGCGCAAAACTCTACCGGTGCGAATTTCGTTGAGTGCGCTTTCTTTTGCAACCTTAAACGCATTTTCCGAAACAGGCATATCTTTAATAATACCATCAAAAGCAATAATGGCATCTTTCATTTTATCTGTTTGCGAAGCAATAAAACCGCTTACGGTATATTTCTGAGACGGGCGGCTTTGCATAAGTGCATAATTGAAATTTGCCGAATATGCAAGCGCACGCGCTTCGCGCATTTCCTGAAACACAATACTGCCCATTCCGCCGCCGAAATATTGATTATAAAGATTGCGCATCGGCTCTAATTCTTTGTTGAATTGTACGCCGTAAGTGTGAAGTCCCATAAAAATATTTTCAGCGTCATACTGCGCTACGAAAATAGTAGGCTTTTCACCCGCTTCACGAAAAGCAAATTCCGTTTCAGGTAAAACATCTTTCAATTCACTGCCTATTTTATGTTTACTTGTTAATTTCTTTTTTAAATTTTTCGCCGATGCGGGACCAAAGTAAAGCACATTATGCTTAAAGCCGCTTAAACTCTTGATTTTATCTGTTAATACACTTGGTTTTAAAGCATGTAAAGCATCGGCGGAAAGAATGTTTGTGTAAGAATTTTTTTCACCTCTGCGCACATACTCAAGCAAACGGTAGAAATTATCGCGCTGAACTGTTTTGCTGTCGGCACGCTCTTTGAGAATATCCGCAACCATATTTGCATATACGGTTTCATCCGGCTTAATATTATTTAAGAGATGTTCAAACAAATCAAGAGCTGCGTCAAAATTATCCTGCAAACCGCTTAAAGACACATATACGCGATTGTTGCTTGCAAATACACTGTACGAAGTACCGAGTTTATAAAATTCTCTTTTCAATTCCTCCGGACTGTATTTGTCTGTGCCGAGATAATCAAAATATTTAAACGCAACAGATAATTCAGGGTCGCTGTTAGCACCCATTTCGTAAACATAATGTAAAGAGAAAAGCGGGTCGCCGTCGTTATGTTTGTATAAAATATCAATGCCGTCAACAAACGAAATAATACTCATATCTTTATCAAAATCCACGAACACCGGTGCTATTTCTGCCGGTTTTGCAGCGGCAATTTCTTTCATAAAATCACTTGCCGTATCGCGATTAACGGAAATAGCCGTAATTGCAGGCTTGTCAACTTTTTTGCGATTGGGAATGCCCTGTTCTTTATAAACAACAGCATAATTATCGGCGAAATATTTATTGGCAAAATCAACAATATCCTGCTTTGTAACTTTGCCCAAATCGTCTATTTTCGTTACGACTTCAGCCCATGGGCGATGCAGAATAAAAGCATCCATCATGGTCGCTGCGCGGGAGTAATTATAGCGAAGTTGATTATACTTGGACACGCGGTAATTATCAATTACGCCTTTAAGCATATCTTCCGAAAAATTTCCGCATTTAATGGAGTCGATTTGCGCAAGTACAAGCGAGCGAACTTCCTGTAACGATTGCCCTTCTTTCGGCGTTCCGCCGAGACCGAAAACACCATAATCCGCAAGTTCGTAATAAAAAGAATACGCTTCGAGAATTTGCTGTTTTTGCACAAGATTTATATCTATTAAACCTGCCTGTCCGTTGTAAAGCAAAGACGAAACGACATCTGCAATATCCATATTCAGACCGCCTGCATTTTTATTATTCGGCAAACGGTAGCCGAGCAGAATATTTGCCGGCTCAAGTCCGACAACAGTTTTTTCAATCGGTTTTGAAATTGGTTTTTCCTCGTCAAATTTTCTCTCCGGAACATCGCCTTTTTCCATTCCGCCAAAATATTTGTCAATTACCGCAATCGTTTTGTCTGGATCAAAATCACCACTCATGATAATAGCCATATTATTGGGAACGTAATATGTTTTAAAGAAATTCCGAATGTTGATTATTGACGGATTTTTAAGATGTTCCTGTGTTCCGATAGTTGTTTGTGTACCATATGGGTGATTCGGCAAAAGTGCGTTAACAAAAGAATCAAACTGTACTCCACCGTCATTCGCCAGTCCTAAATTATATTCTTCATATACTGCTTCAAGTTCCGTATGAAAAAGGCGGATAACCATATTTTGAAATCTGTTTGATTGAATTTTTGCCCAATTTTCAACCTGATTGCCCGGAATATCCTCTACATAGACTGTCTGGTCAAAAGATGTAAAAGCATTGGTGCCTTGCGCACCGATAGATGCCATAAGTTTATCATATTCATTCGGAATTGCGAATGTGGCTGCAATCTGCGAAATACTGTCAATAGTACGGTAGATTGCTTTGCGTTCCTTATCGTTTGCCGTACTGCGGTATTTCTCATAAAGTTCCGTAATTGCATCAAGGTATGGTTTTTCTGCTTCGTAATCGGTAGTTCCGAATTGCTGTGTGCCTTTAAACAGAATATGTTCAAGATAGTGTGCGAGACCTGTTGTTTCGCTTGGGTCATTTCTGCTTCCCGCGTCAACTGCAATCATTGTCTGGATTCGCGGTTCGTCTTTATTGACGGACAGATAAACTTTAAGTCCGTTATCAAGGGTGTAGATGCGTGTTTTCATCGGGTCGCCCTTGACGGATTCGTATTTGTACTTACTGCATGAAGTAAGCATAAGTGCCGCAGCAGATATGGCAGCTAACAAAAAAATTTTGAAATGTTTCATGGGTGTTGGGTATTTTGATTTATTTGAGATTCCCGACCGCAGTCAGGCGGCGTTACGACAAATTTAAGTTGTCTTATTCAAATTTACGTAAAATTTTTCAATTTATATTTGGTTGGGGGATTTTTTGAGGGATATTTGGGGTTTAATTTTGCTTGTTTTTACTTCTTTTTGTTTAACTTCGTGCAATTCGAAATATGAAACATCATTCCCGTGTGTCGGTTTAGAACACACGAAAATTTCTACTGTTGTAGATGTTTGTGTCACAGGATTTATATTCCGAATTATATTTTTGTTTGCTGTATTTGCAGATAAAACTGTTGCAGTAAGCAGATTGCATGCAAAATCCGCCAACAATCTGATACTCATCGGATTGTCCGAAAGGTTGAGCAGTTGTGTGAATAATGTTTTATTTTCATATAATTTTCATTGTATGTTCCATTTTTTTTGCAAAATTTATTATGGAATATTTCGTTTATATAATGTTCGGAAATTCGTATTGAATGTTTCAAACATTGTTTCAGATGAGGCTGTCGTTTTTAAATACATTAAAAATATGCCTTTAATAAAAAGTCTAAAATATTATATATTTGCATTAAGATATAGACCGTGGCAACAGCCAACAATTCGGTAATCGTCTAAAATATTATATATTTGCATTAAGATATAGACAACTTAAATGCATTTGTTCTGTATATTTTATATCATCCTGTACACAAACTAAAAAAATTACTATCTTTGCAAAAAATACAAAGTAGGCTCTTTCCCAAAAGCAAAACAACTGCGCACCTAAACTAATGAATGCAACAAATATATAAGTGATAAAAAACAACCCAAAAATATAAATATTATGAAAAATTTTACAAACCTTTATTCGTTGTCGAAAACACTGCGCTTTGAATTGAAGCCCGTTGGGAAAACATTAACTCACATTGAAGAGAGCGGCATTCTGTCCGACCAGGAGCAGTATCGTGGAAAAAGCGATATAATACGTGCTGAGAGCTACAAGAAAGTAAAAAAAATAATTGACGAATATCACAAAAATTTTATAGAAAACATTTTGAATGATTTTTCTTTTGATGAGAATGATTTGAATAAATATCTCAACTTATATAGCAAAAAAGAAAAAAGCGATGCAGAAAAAAAAGAATTGGAAACATTGCAAAATGAACTAAGAAAAAGCATATCCGAAAAATTCACAAAAAACATCAACTATGATAAAATTTCAAAAGAGGGTGAGGGCATAAAAGCGTTGATGACTTATGTGGAAAACGATAATTTAAAAAAACAGTTAGTATCAGAATTTGATAAGTTCTCTACTTATTTTGGCGGCTTCTACAAGAATCGTCAAAACATGTATTCCGCAGAAGACAAGACAACGGCAATAGCGCACCGCATCATACATGATAATTTGCCGAAATTTATCGGAAATATCAGTGTTTTCGCGAAAATAAAAAGTAAATTAGACGATATAAAGGATGTGCCGCAATTGCAGGATAATACGTTGGTAAACCTGAAAAAAGAATTAAAATTATCAGAAAGATATTTCGTGCTTAATAGCTATTCAAAAACAGTAACGCAAAAACAGATAGAACTGTATAATGCTATTATAGGCGGAAAAAATTTAGGTGAGACAACAAAAATTGTGGGACTTAATGAATCCATAAGCAAATACAATCAAAAATGTAAGGGAAAAAACAATCTGTTACCGCAATTCACGAAGCTCCATAAAATGATTTTGAGTGACAGGGAGTCTCTATCGTGGTTGCCGGAACAGTTCAATAACGATAACGAAGTACTGAAAGACATAAATGAGGCATACATGGAGATTCCACTAAACAAAATAAAAACATTACTTGAAAATTTATCAAATTACGACCTGTCAGGAATTTTCCTGTGTAATGACACCGGACTCACAAATATTTCCTCAAAATATCTTGGACACTGGAGTTTTATACATAGAGCAATTGAAGCAGAATATGAAAATCGTAATCCGAAAAGGGAAAATAAATCACAGGAAAAATATGATAAGGAAAAAGAAAAATATGTAAAAAAAACAGACAGTTTTTCAATTGGATATATTAACGAATGTGTTGCATTGGAGCCTCAGTTTAACGGCAAAAACATAGAAAATTATTTTTCATCACTCGGCAAAACAAACGGCGTTGAAAAAACAATTTTTGAAATAATCAGCGATAATTATAATAATGTCAAAGGAATTCTAACTGCTGCATATCCTGACAGTAAAAATCTATCGCAGGATAATAATACGGTTGAAAAAATAAAAACACTTTTAGACAGTATTCTTAACCTGTTACATTTTGTAAAACCTCTGCTTGGCAAGAAAAACGAAGCAGAAAAAGACGATAGATTTTACGGCAACTTCTTGTCTTTATATGAAAAATTGTGTAAGATAACTGCGCTCTACGATAAAGTACGCAACTATATAACACGCAAACCATATTCCACAAATAAAATTAAACTTAATTTTGAAAACTCTACTCTTGCTGCCGGTTGGGACGTAAATAAAGAACATGACAATACTACTGTTATCTTGCAGAAAGGCGGACTTTATTATTTGGCAATAATGCCGCAGGACAGTAAAAAAGTTTTAGATATTGATGTTGCAAAAACCGATGAGCCGTGTTTTGAAAAAATAGAATATAAACTCTTGCCCGGACCAAATAAAATGTTACCTAAAGTGTTTTTTTCTACGAAAGGCAAGGCTGAATTTAAGCCGAGCAGAGAAATACTTGACATTTATGAAAAAGGGTGCCATAAAAAAGGCGATACATTTGACAAAAATAAAATGCACAGGTTGATTGATTTTTTCAAGACATCAATAAACAAACATGCCGACTGGAAATATTTCAATTTTAGTTTTTCAGACACATCAAAATACGAAACCATCGATCAGTTTTATAATGAAGTTTCAGAGCAAGGCTATAAAATAACGTTTCGGAACATCTCGGAAAACGACATAAACAAACTTGTAGAAAACGGCAAACTTTATCTGTTTCAAATTTACAGTAAAGATTTTTCTCCAAGCAGCAAAGGCACTCCTAATATGCACACTCTTTACTGGAAAATGCTTTTTGATACGACCAATCTGCAAGATGTTGTCTATAAATTGAACGGCAATGCGGAGATTTTTTACCGTCCGAGCAGTGTTGTAAATCCCGTTATCCATAGGGCGAATGAGCCAATAGAAAATAAAAATCCCGATAATATAAAGAAGCAGAGTGTATTTGAATATGATATTATAAAAAACCGCCGCTACACGGAAAATAAATTTATCTTTCATGTTCCGATAGATATAAACTTCAAGGCACGCGGTAAAGAAAATATAAATGAACAGGTAAATGAATTTATAAAAGGAAGCGGTATAAAGCATATTATAGGAATAGACAGGGGCGAAAGACACCTGCTTTATTTGTCTTTAATTGATCTTAACGGAAAAATAATTAAGCAATTTTCGTTAAATGAAATCATAAACAGATATGAACAGGGACAGCAAATAAAAACCGATTACCATAAATTACTTGAAAAAAAAGAGGGCGACAGGGAAAATGCACGCAAAAATTGGAAGACGATAGAAAATATCAAGGAACTGAAAGAAGGCTATATTTCGCAAGTAGTACATGAAATCGCAAAACTTGTTGTTGAATACAGGGCGATAGTTGTGCTTGAAGATTTGAACCTGGGTTTTAAGCGCAGCAGACAGAAAGTAGAAAAACAGGTGTATCAGAAATTTGAGAAAATGCTGATAGATAAATTAAATTACCTTGTGGACAAAAAGAAAGATGCAAGCGCAGACGGCGGATTACTTAAAGCGTATCAGTTGACGAACAAATTCGAGAGTTTTCAAAAAATGGGTAAACAAAATGGATTTTTATTTTATGTCCCTGCGCACAGTACAAGCAAAATCTGTCCGATTACAGGATTTGTAAATATGTTCTATACAACATACGAGAGTATAGATAAGGCAAAAGTGTTTTTTGACAAATTCAAGGATATTCGCTATAACAGCAGTAAAAAGTATTTTGAGTTTGAAGTTGATGATTACACAAAATTTAATCCTAAAACAGCTGACACTCGTCAAAATTGGGTCATCTGCACTTATGGTAAAAGAATAGAGACATTTAGAAATCCTGAAAAAAATAACAAGTGGGATAATCGGGAAATTAATATTACAGAGGAATTAAAAAAATTGTTTAACAGTGATGATTTCGATAAATGGTTAAAAAATAATGCTGACCTCAAAAAATACATTAGCAAACAAACCGAAAAGGAGTTTTTTGACCGTTTATTACATTTGTTCAAACTGACTGTCCAAATGCGAAATTCAATAACAGGCACAACAACCGATTATATGATATCACCTGTTTCCGACAGCAAAGGTGAGTTTTTTGACACACGAGAAATATCTGCGAATGCGACAGAAGCAAAGCCTGCAACTTTGCCGACGGATGCCGATGCTAACGGTGCATACAATATTGCCCGCAAAGGTTTATGGTGCGTTAAGCAGATACAGGATGCGGATGATTTGAGAAAGGTAAAACTTGCAATAAGCAACAAAGAGTGGTTGCGGTTTGTTCAATAGTTTGGACGATGGCAAGATGTTAATCTCATAAAAGGAGCAAGAGTTTAAGAAGTTAGAGAAAAATTAACAAATTAAAAAAATAGCACAATGGAACAGTACAAAACAACGAAAACTGTCCGCTTTAAGTTGGACCCGAAAAATGCCGACATTATAGAGCAAGATGTAAAGGCGGTTACATCAAAAAACGGTGATTTTGACCTTATTTCTTTTGTTTCAAAGTTAACTGATTTTATAAGTAACACAAAAAATTATTTATTTTATCTGAAAAGAAACAAGGAATTTGCTGTTAAAGATAAAATTATTATTAAGCGGGAATGGTTGAGAGTCTATGCAAAACAGGAATATGTCAACTATAACAGCCATAATAGAAATAACGGGCGACGGCAACAAATTACCATTGACGAGATTATCGGCTTGGCAACAAAAATTAAAGATATTTTTGACGAGATTAGCCGCACTTGTGCTGCACTTGCCAATGACGCAATATTACAAAATAACGAAAGGGCAAGGCGAGAACGATATGGTTTACTGCTTAAACGCTTGCAGGCAAAAAATGCTCTGCCAGTCCTGATTTCTTTAATAGAAAATACCATTGATAAAAACGAACAGGGCAATTTAAGTATGATAATAAAGAATCAGACAACAGAATTGCAACGAGATTTACTTGCAGGAATACAAGAATATTTACCTGCACAATCAAGCGGGTTGCCCGTTGCGAAAGCGAGTTTTAATTATTACACATTAAATAAAAAACCTGTTGACTTTGCTCAAGAGACAAAAAAATTGCAAGACGAGATGGTAATTAAAGACTGGAATAAGGATGATGCTTTACGTGATTTTTCTTCCATGAACAAAGAAATGAAAGAGAAAATAAAAGAAGGAAGTGAGTCCAATTATGAAAAATTAAGACAATTTTTAAAAAATACTAAAGCCCTGCAGAAAGCAAAATTCAATGAGTTAGCGGCACAAGGCTTAACTTATGACAGTTTGCAGAGAAGTAATGAACTTTATCTTTTTAAAGATGTGTCGTCGGAGCATTTGGAATATTATAAAAAACTAACAAATAAAATTGAAAAAAAAGCAACAGAAATAAACCAGTGTGATGTCGATAACCAGAAAAAACAGTTGCGTATTGAATTGCGTAATTTGAAAAATTTACGCGGTTCACTTATCACTGCAGCGAATAAAAATAATTCATTCAAAACCTATAAACAATTTGCAAATTTATACAGAAAAGTCGCACAAAAACATGGCAAAATTCTGGCTAAACTTAAAGAAATAGAAAGAGAGCAAACCGAAAGCCAAATGCTTAAATACTGGGCAGTGATAATGGAAAAGAACAATCAACACCTGTTAGTACTTATTCCAAGAGAAAAAGCCGGCGAATGTAAAAAGTATCTTGAGAGTCAGCAAATAGATACCGGAGCGATAAAAGCATTTTTGTTTGAGAGTTTCACATATCGAAGTCTGCAAAAATTATGTTTTGGCTATTTGGAAAATGGAACAAACAGTTTCAATGAGGGTATTAAAGCGGAAGTACAAAAAATGCCACGGGGAGAGTTTGAATTTCAGGGCAGGGAACAGGATAAAATTGAATTTTATAAAAACGTTTTAGGCTCAAATTACGCCAAACAAGTACTTAATATCCCAAAACAAGTACAAACCGATGTTGTGTTAAAGGATTTTGCCTCATTAGATGATTTTAAAATCGCGCTTGAGAAAATTTGTTACGTTCGTCTGATTGTTTGTAATGATAAGATTGAAAATATTTTACAAGAACAATACGGTGCACAGATTTTTAATATTACATCTTCGGATTTAAGGAGTACTTCAACCACTCATTCCGATAAACGGCATACTAAAATTTGGAGAGAATTTTGGGATGACAATAATGATAAAAACAACTTTGAGATACGTTTAAATCCCGAAATTACAGTCACCTATCGTCAGCCGAAAGAGAGCAGAGTTAAAAAATATGGAAAAGAGAGCGATAAGTACGACGAAAAGAAAAAAAACAGATACCTGCATCCGCAGTTTACGCTTATCACAACCATATCCGAGCACAGCAATACGCCGGCAAAACAACTTGCATTTATTACAGACGAAGAGTTTAAAAAATCTGTAGAAATCTTTAATAAAAAGTTTAACGAGGAAAATATAAAATTTGCAATAGGTCTTGATAATGGTGAGATTGAACTCTCAACTTTGGGAATATATTTACCCTGTTTTGATAAATCGACAAACGAAGAAAAAATTGAAGAATTGCAAAAAGTTAAAGATTACGGTTTTGAGGTATTGACTATAAAAAATCTATGTTATACGGAAAAAGACAAAAATGACAAAGACAGAAAAGTAGTACAAAATCCGTCATATTTTATGGATAAAGACATTTACTGCCGTACTTTTGGTAAGAATGAAGATGATTATAATAAGATGTTTGACGAAATATTTGAGAAAAAAAATGTCCTGACTTTAGATTTAACGATTGCAAAAGTTATAAACGGAAATATTGTTACAAACGGCGATGTCTCTGCATTTCTCAATCTTTGGCTCAAACACGCACAGCGCAATATTTATGAAATGAATGACCACTCCGAAAAAGAAACGGCAAAAGAAGTAAAAATTGAAGACAAACTCACGGATGAGGGAAAAGCAAAATTTGCAGAATATATATCTGACAAGAACAAATATGATCAATTATCAGACGAGGAAAAACAGAAATATCTGAAGTGGATTTTTGAAGACAGGGAAAATATAACATTATCAGATGCAGAAAAAAAAGAATTTGGAAAGTGTCAAAAAATAAAAGGCAACTTTTCAAAAGAGATGCTTTTTGCGATTTGTTATATCGGTGAAGGGCATGACAGTGCGTCTGTTATTTCTGATGTCCGCAATGTTTTCAAAGTAAAAGAAGAGTTTTATTCCATTGTGAAAGACAAACAGGCAATCAAAGCAATGATAGAGGGTTTTAATATTAGAAAAATTTCAAACGAGGAACTTGACTTGAAAATAAACAATGTAAAACAGGCACTTGTTGCAAATGTTATTGGCGTTATTGATTTTCTCTACAAGCAATATAAACAGCGTTTTAACGGTGAGGGATTGATTGTAAAAGAGGGCTTTGGTGTAACGCAAGTTGAGCAAAGTTTGGAAAGATTCAGCGGCAATATTTACAGGATTTTGGAAAGAAAACTTTATCAAAAATTTCAGAACTACGGACTTGTTCCGCCGATAAAAAATCTAATGACGATACGGGAAAATAAAGTAAGGGGTGAAGAAGATCTGTTGAGGTTTGGTAATATAGGATTTGTAAACGAAGCAAATACAAGTCAGGAATGTCCTGTTTGTACCATTGGGAGATTAAAACATACAACAATTTGTTCAGAGAACTGTGGTTTTAGTACTGCAAATATTATGCACTCCAACGATGGCATTGCTGGTTTTAATATTGCCAAACGCGGATTTGAGAATTTTTTGAAAAAAAAGCATGTATCTTTCTGACGGAGGACTTTCATTAGCAAGATGAATAAATGCACGACTACATAGCAATTTCAACGCTTAACGACTTTGTATTTTGTCCGTATTCTATCTATTTACACAACGTATATATGGGAGCGGATGAAGATCTTTATCATGCTATACCACAAACGCAGGGTAAGGCATCACATTCACAAATTGACGAAAAAAAGTATAGCAGCAGAAAAGACGATATTGTCGGCATATCCGTTTACTGTAATGAACTTGGTGTTGCAGGAAAGATTGATATTTACAAACAGAAAGAAAGGCTACTTATAGAGCGGAAGTATAAACTTGACAAGATTTATCTCGGACAGATTTATCAATTATGGGCACAATATTTTTGTCTGGTTGAAATGGGTTATAATGTGAACAGGCTCGCTTTTTATGCAATAAGTACGAACATTACTTTTCCAATAGAATTGCCCACTGATGAGAATAAAAAAGAACTTATAAATTTTATTGAAAGCTTTAAAAATTTTAACCCCGAAACAGATATTGAAACTAATATAAACAAATGCCGACATTGCATTTATTGTAGCTTGTGCGACAAAATTGAAATAGAAAATGTTTACTAACAAGGATGTGGAATACCGCAGTATTTTCGTTGTTAATTGTATTGACAATAAGGCGTTGAGAGTGAGTAATGGTGGGTTGTTGCTTGAGGATACATCGGAAAAGAAAACGCTAACCAAATTGCCATTTCAAAAGATTCTTGTACTTTTTGTTATTGGGCACATCAGCATAACGACTGCATTTATTGAAAAATGCAGTAAATATGGAATACCTGTTGTTGTTATGAAACCCAATTTGCGCCCCATCTTTTTTTATTCAATAACGGCAGAGGCAAATTTTCTGTTAAGAAAAAAACAATATGAATACGAAAAAAGCAATCTCAAAATTCCGAAAATCCTTGTTGAAAATAAAATCAAAAATCAAATACGCTTACTTGAAAAAACAAGGATAACATCGGGGCATATCAGAAGTTCTATGAATTTATGTAACGATTTGTTACTGCTTTTGCCGCAGGCGGACAGTTACGAAGAAGTTCTGGGAATAGAAGGGAAAGTTGCAAATGCTTTTTTCACGGCATATTTTGAGCCATTTGATTGGCATACTCGCTGCCCTCGTGCAAAGACAGATGTCGTAAACAGCACGCTTGATATTGGCTACACGATTTTATTTAACTTTATTGAGGCATTTACACGCCTGTTTGGTTTTGATCCATATCGGGGCGTATATCATCAATTGTGGTTTAAGCGCAAATCGCTCATTTGTGATTTGGTAGAGCCGTTTAGATGTTTGATAGATGGGCAGGTACGCAAGGCATTCAACTTAAAACAATGCAAAAAAGATGATTTCAATTTGATAAAAAATGAGTACATCCTGAAGCGTGAAAAGAGCAGTGATTATACAAAAATGTTTTTTGAAATTTTGATTGAACAAAAAAATGATGTTTTTCGGTACATGCAACAGTATTATCGCTGTTTTATGCAAGATAAAAGGGCAGAGGAGTATCCACAGTTTTTAATTTAAGATAACCATGCTTGTAGTGAGTTATGATATTTCAGATGATAAATTGCGAACAAAATTTGCAAAAACGCTTGTCAAACAAGGGGGAATACGATTACAGTATTCCGTTTTTGAGTTTAATAACTCCAAGCGTATTTTGGATAATTTAAAGGTACGGATAGAAAATTACTATTCAAAAAAGTTTGGTGGTGGCGACAATGTGTTTATTTTTGAAACTGACGGAAACAAAGCGATAAAATATGGCAATGCTATTCACCGCGACAAAGATTTAATTTATTTTGAATAATTCAAACAAACCTGTGTCTTTATTTTGTTGTATAATTGCTGTGTTCTTTGTTTATTTTTTTGATAATCACTGATTTTTATAGATTTTAAGGCTTTTTGTGTTTGGGGGTGGTGGGGGTAGGACGAATTTCGTTTTTCCTTGAAAAATCCTTATATTTGTAGTGTATTAGTCTAACGAGACTAAAAAATTCCTACTATTGTAGGTTAGCAGCACTTTTCTTTCTCATTCCTGTTGTCTAACGAGACTAAAAAATTCCTACTATTGTAGGTTTTTGCTTTCCCTCTTTATTCTTTTGCTGTCTAACGAGACTAAAAAATTCCTACTATTGTAGGTCGGGCTTCACGCATGTACTAATTGAAGGTCTAACGAGACTAAAAAATTCCTACTATTGTAGGTATTGTTCTGTTTTCATAGTTCTTCAGTCAAACGAGACAAAAAAATTCCTGCTATTATTGGTTGCGGGCACCCCACCCGACCCCATCTTCGCCAACCGTACAATGTTTTGTCGTATCTTTGGCAAATTTCCGAAAGGCAATATTTATATGAGCAATTTCATTTCTATAAAAGACATGTTAAAAGAGGTTGAGGGGAGGGAAAATAATGCAGATACCGCAGAGACTGTCGGCAGCAGTGTTGTCGGCAGCAAAGCAGAAATCTTGTTGAAAGATTTGAATGAAGAACAGCAAGAGGCTGTAAAACATACAGAGGGTCCCGTTTTAATTCTCGCGGGAGCAGGTAGCGGCAAAACACGTACACTAACATACCGAATTGCATATCTGCTTGAAAACGGCGTCAGTCCCTACAATATTCTTGCACTGACATTCACAAACAAAGCTGCACGCGAAATAAAAGATCGTATCGCAAAAATTTCCACAGCGTCATTCAACGCACTGTGGATGGGAACTTTTCATTCAATTTTTTCGCGACTGTTGCGGGTAGAAGCAGATAAAATCGGTTATACACGCGACTTCATAATTTACGACACAGACGACAGCGTTTCACTAATCAACCGCATACTAAAAGAACAAATTCTCGAAGACAAAGACGGCTACAAACCCAAGAGTATATTAGGGCGAATATCAAGTGCAAAAAGTGCAATGATTTCAAGTGAAGATTATATATTAAACAAAGCATTGCAAGATGAAGATCGTTATGCGAAACGACCGAAATTAGGCGAGATTTATTCAGCATATCAAAATGCTTTAAGACGCTCTAATGCTATGGATTTTGATGATTTGCTTTTTTATACATACACGCTTTTTCGCGATGAACCGTCTGTTTTGGAAAAATATCGCAAAATATTCAAGTATATTCTCGTTGACGAATATCAAGATACAAGCCGTTTGCAGTATTTACTTATAAGAACGCTTGCAGTACATCACAGAAATTTATGTGTTGTGGGAGATGATTCGCAAAGTATTTATGCTTTTCGCGGTGCGACAATTCGGAATATTCTTGATTTTCAGGATGACTATCCCGATACCCGAATTTTTAAACTTGAACAGAATTATCGGTCAAGTGGTAATATTGTGGGATTGTCGAATGCAATTATTGCACAAAACAAGAACAGATTGCCGAAAACAATTTGGACAGCCAATACTGCCGGTGCGAAAGTGCAAGTCTTTAAATCATTTAGTGACAGACAAGAGGGGGAAGATATTGTTTCGCGAATTGCCCGCGTACATTATGATGACGGCGGTTCATGGTGCGACTTTGCAATACTTTACCGCACAAACCGTCAAAGTAAAAATATTGAAGATGCTTTGCGGCGGCAGGGTATTCCGTACAAGATTTACGGAAATGTCAGTTTTTACCAGCGTAAAGAAATTAAAAATGTGCTTGCATATTGCCGTTGGGCTGTTAATCCGTACGATGAACAGGCGTTGCTTTCGTGCATAAATAATCCGCGCAGAGGAATTGGCGACACTTCAGTTGATAAGTTGCAGATTTTTGCGCGGGAAAATAAGATTGCAATGTGGGATATTCTGAGTGCAGTGAATTTAGAGAGCGGGACAGTGGAAAGTAACGGCAAATTACCCAATGGTGTGGATATTGCTACAGCAGGTATCTCAACAGGAATATTAAAGAAAATGGCAGTGGTTGCATTGAAAGTTAAAAAATGGCATGTGCTTATGCCTGTAACACCTGCCGACGAACTTCTTGAAACAATATGGAAAGAAAGTGATTTAAAACACGCGTATGAAGATGAAGCAACGGCGGAAAGTAAAGACAGGATACAGAATGTAGAGGAACTTCTCGGTTCGGTAAAAGAATGGGTTAAAAATGAACATACGGTTATTGACGAGTTGACAGGTGAGATACTCCCATACAACGGCACTCCAACTCTTGCAATGTTCCTGCCCGAAATAGCATTACTCACCGATCAGGATACGCAGAGCGAAAAAGATGAACAAAATTCGGATAAGGTCGTTCTTATGACCGTACATTCCGCCAAAGGATTGGAGTTTCCATACGTATTCGTTACAGGGCTTGAAGATGGACTTTTTCCGTCCTCGTTTGGCATTGAAAAGTGCGACTTGGAAGAGGAAAGGCGGTTGTTTTACGTTGCCGTAACACGTGCGAAAAAACAACTGTGGCTATCTTGCGCAGATATGCGGTTTTTACACGGTAGTTTGCAAGGTTGCATGCCAAGTCCGTTTTTGCTTGAATTGGATTCACAGTATGCGGAAGTGGTATCTGCGAACAGCGGCAGCGCGGCGGGGAGTGGTTTTGACAACGGTGGTAGTTCTGTGCGGGGCGGTTGGAGCGGGGGAGGCGGTGCGGCGGGGAGTGGTTTTGACAACGGTGGTAGTTTTGTGCGGGGCGGGTGGAATAGAGGGGGCAATAGCGGCGGCGCACACGGCAGTAGTGGCAGCAATTTTGTTCGGCGGAACGTGGAAAACACACACGCTACCGGCAGTACGCCGTTTAGCAGTACACCACCACGCGGCAATTTCAAAAAAGTAAGTGCTGCCCAACAAGCGACAGGTGCGCCGCCGCCTCCTGCAGTCAACAATACTGTAGGGCAGGAAGTTTTACACAGCAGATTCGGCAGGGGAACAATTTTAGAAATAACAGGGGATGGTGCGAATTTAAAATACACTGTTGATTTTGCGCCACCGGTTGGCATAAAAACGTTGCTCGCAGCATTCGCGAAACTTAAACCGTTATAAAAATTTAATGCTTTGGCTATCATTGCTGGTTTAGGGTTGTTACTATGGGTCTGACGCGTAATCTTATGTAATGAATTTGCTTGGTATGTTTGTTATTGCAGGCATAAAATTTCTACTTGTACAAGTCTTCTTTTTGGTAGTTTTGGGGGATAGAAATTGTACAGGTCGCGCCCGATAATATGTTTCAAGTATGTTTTGAATAATTTAAAGGTACGGATAGAAAATTACCATTCAAAAAAGTTCGGTGGTAACGACAATGTGTTTATTTTTGAAACCGACGGAAACAAAGCGATAAAATATGGCAATGCTATTCACCGCCACAAAGATTTAATTTGTTTTTGAATAACTCAAACAAACCTGTGTCTTTATTTTTGTTGTATAATTGCTGTGTTCTTTGTTTATTTTTTTGATAATCACCGATTATCATAGATTTTAAGGCTTTTTGTCTTTGGGGGTGGTGGGGGTAGAACGAATTTAGTTTTTCCTTGAAAAATCCTTACATTTGCGGTTTATTAGTCGAACGAGACAAACAAATTCCTACTATTGTAGGTTACGTATGAGAGTTGTACATCAAGGTGCGGTCGAACGAGACAAACAAATTCCTACTATTGTAGGTACGCGGGTGCAGTGATGTACGAAAGTTTGTCGAACGAGACAAACAAATTCCTACTATTGTAGGTATGAGGACGTCTCTTGCGAAAGGACAAGTCGAACGAGACAAACAAATTCCTACTATTGTAGGTGTTTTCACTTGGCTTCAAGTTGGCTATGTCGAACGAGACAAACAAATTCCTACTATTGTAGGTTTTTCCGCGATTAACACTCGCTCGGAGTGTCGAACGAGACAAACAAATTCCTACTATTGTAGGTGCTTCAACGTACACGTGCGTATCGGGCGGTCGAACGAGACAAACAAATTCCTACTATTGTAGGTGCGAACTCCATGAACAGCGGTTGCCCGAGTCGAACGAGACAAACAAATTCCTACTATTGTAGGTATAGCTTTAATTTTTTTTATTGTTTTAAGTCGAACGAGACAAACAAATTCCTACTATTGTAGGTTTGTTGAACATTGCTACTATTGTTTATATGTCGAACGAGACAAACAAATTCCTACTATTGTAGGTAAGCTTCCGGAGGGTATGAGGTTGGCAAGTCGAACGAGACAAACAAATTCCTACTATTGTAGGTTCATATATCTCTTGTGTTTATTTCTCGCGTCGAACGAGACAAACAAATTCCTACTATTGTAGGTGTGGACACGGCAATTGTTTTTGCAATGGTCGAACGAGACAAACAAATTCCTACTATTGTAGGTTTTGCCGTCTTTAAAGAGTCTAATAACAGTCGAACGAGACAAAAAAATTCCTACTATTGTAGGTTTCGGCGGGAGTTGGGGCTTCGGTTTCTGTCGAACGAGACAAAAAAATTCCTACTATTGTAGGTCGCGGTTCACAATTTTTGTGTTCCACAGTCGAACGAGACAAAAAAATTCCTACTATTGTAGGTAAGATCAAATCAACTTTAAAATCTTCTGTCTAACGAGACTAAAAATTCCTACTATTGTAGGTGCGTGTACAGCAGCCGATGTTTTTGTTAACAGTCTAACAAGACTAAAAAATTCCTACGATTGTAAGTAATAAATCTTTGCTGGAAGAACTTTTATGGCGAGAGTAATAAAAAAGGCGGACTTTTGGGTCCGCCTTTTTTTGTTACTTTGCCTGTTGCAGGCGAAACT
Source organism: Bacteroidales bacterium (assembly GCA_031257915.1). Lineage (GTDB taxonomy): Bacteria > Bacteroidota > Bacteroidia > Bacteroidales > P3 > JAIRNR01. The sequence goes on along the minus strand of JAIRNR010000051.1, from coordinate 29,730 downwards.
GTTTTATTTCTTAATAAACTTCTTAATGGAAATCTTGCCGGCTTTGTCGGTTGCTTTTACAAAGTACGTACCGCGAGCAAACGAAGCAACGTTAATTTTTGTGCTTCCGCTAACGCCGCGCTTTTCTGCAACGAGTGTTCCATTAAGTGAATAAACATCAACCGAAGTTGCATCATTCATTGTAACTGTGAGTTCGTCTTTCACAGGAACAGGCGAGAGCCGTAATGCACTGTTTTTGCTTCTTAGAACGATGTTCTCATTAGAAACATAGTCTCCTTCTATATCGGCAGTAGAACGCGGAGAAACACGCATCATACCAAATTTGTCGATAACGAGAACACCTGTAACATTAACTGCCCGCTCTTTATTTGTTGTATATGTTACTACGTTGTAAATATGTACGCGAACAGCAGAGTCAACAATGTCATTATCACTGCCGTTAGGAACGCTACACATCGCGTAATTTGAGCCATTTTTAAGCGTGACATTGTCTTTAAAATAAACATTAGAAAGCGTCACGAGACAGGACTGATAACTCCACAATATTTCTTGTCCTTCTTCATCGCTAAACTCATCAAGATTTACTTCAAATGGTTCAACCGTAAAAGCAGGCGTTGCGTCGGGAGCAACGTCAGCAACCGGAACAAATTCAATTAAATCGTTATAATATGTTAAAGTACCCACAAGACCTGTAAGAGTGTTGCCGACTTCAATTTCGGAAGTCAGTTTGCTGTTTGGGTCGTCAATCAAAACACCATATTCGTAACCTTCATTTGAAGCGGAATAATCCTGAACCCATTTTTGATTGCGCTGCGATCCGAGTGCCGTAACAGCAACCGGTCCTGTTATTTTATAAATTTTTGTTCCTGTAAAAACAGTTGTATCTGCATTCCAACTTCCATTACTGTCGCCGTCTATATCGGCAAAAAATACAAACCATAATTCTGCTAAATCGGTAATTTCAGTCGCACTAATAACCGTAAATTCTTTTGATATTGAAGTTGCTGTATTGCCTGCCTCGTCTGCAATGCCGCTTGCTGTTACGGTGTATGTCGTACCCGCAACAAGTGTTGATGTTGTGAGTGTTACAACTTTGCTGTTAACCACTGTTGCAGCGGAAACGGTTACGCCGTTATCAATAGAATAATTGCCGACAACCGACGCTGTTGCAGATGTTACATTTTCATTGAAAGTAACTCTTACGGTTGTATCGTTGACTGCTGTTGCGCTTTGGATTACCGGCGGAACAATATCTGCGCTGCAGTGAGTGCCGAGTTTGGGGGCAACGTAATTGACATCTGTTGTTTGCTCAACATCCCATTCGTCCAATGTATAGGTTGTATTAGGAGCAGTTACAGAGCATTTCCTTTCCATAAAAACGTCCTTACCCCAATCCTTATTATCGCCTAAATTGCCAATCAGGTCTATAACCGCGCTGTTTTTAATAAGTCCAATTGCGTCATTGCCATTAAAGTTCATAACTTTAGAATTTTCCAGAAGATCGGCTGTGTAAAGTGGAATAAGATAATTGTTGTTATTGTCGTTAAAAAGAACAAACGTTGCGCCGTTTGCAAGCGTACCCGAAAGATTGACAGGATCTTTCAAACCACCGGCTCCGTTGACTTCTTTCATAACAGAATAAGCAGATAAATCAACGGAAGCCCCTGTTCCGTTGTAAATTTCAAGTGCTTTGCTATTGTTTGCTCCTTCAAAGTACTTGGAAATAATGAGGTCTGAATAGTTTTGCGAATTGGCGGCGAAGCAAAACGCTACAGTAGCAATAATTGATAGTAATTTCTTCATAATAATTTTATTTTATTGGTTTTGTTGGCTTGGCTAAAAAGAAAAAGCGACAATCCCAACCTGAACTGCCGCTGTTGAAGCAATTTAAAAATCTTTGCATTACTTCCATAACAAATAAATATGGTACAAATGTACGGTAAATTTTTCAAATTTGCAATACCTGCAATAGTAGGAATTTGTTTGTCTCGTTCGACGGATTAGCGGCAGTCGGCTTTGAGAGCGAGACCTACCATAGTAGGAATTTGTTTGTCTCGTTCGACGGAACGCGCTACCAGCAAGGGCGCAACGAACCTACAATAGTAGGAATTTTTTTGTCTCGTTCGACAAAGAGGGAAACCTTACGCAGAAAGAAACCTACAATAGTAGGAATTTTTTTGTCTCGTTCGACTTGAACAAATGCACTTGTATTGCTTGTGACCTACAATAGTAGGAATTTTTTTGTCTCGTTCGACCCCTCGCACAGCAAATACCCTCGTATCTGACCTACAATAGTAGGAATTTTTTTGTCTCGTTCGACTAAACCTGCTCGGCTGCAACAGAGATGTACCTACAATAGTAGGATTAAAAAAAATTCAAACCCCAACCCAACAAAAGCGCATAACGACCACCAACAGCAGAAACCTCACTCCTGATAGTAAATTCTTTTCACACGCGACGAAATACCTGTCAGCACTTCATAAGGAATAGTGCCTGATTTTTGTGCAACTTCCGTTACGGAAATTTCTTTGCCGAATACAATAACTTCGTCCTGCGTCTGTGCCTCCGGAACAGAAGTCAAATCAACCATACACATATCCATACACACATTACCAATAACAGGCACGCGCTTTCCACGCACAACAACTTCACCAACTCCATTGCCAAGACGACGGCTAAAACCGTCCGCATAGCCAATACCGATAACCCCCGCCCGCATTTCAGACTGTGCTACAAATTTACGTCCATAACCTACCGCTTCATCTTTTTGCAAAGTGTGAATTTGTGAAATAACCGTTTTCAATGTGCCTACGTGTTCAAGTGCAACACTTCTGCCGGCACCGTTTAAAACATCAATACCATAAAGTCCGATTCCCAGACGGACCATATCGTACTGATACTGCGGAAAACGAGTAATCCCTGCCGTGTTAAGACAATGACGTAAAATCGGATACGGCAATCCGCCAAGAAGCACACCGCTCATCTGTTCAAATTTTTTCAACTGTGCTAACGTGTATCTATCATTCTCAGGCTCGTCTGCTGTGGCGAGATGTGTAAGTATCGATGCAACTTTTATGCGCGTATCTTTTTGTAATTCCTGTAACAACTGCGGTATTTCTTCTTCGTCAAATCCAAGGCGATTCATTCCGGTATTCAGTTTTACATGAATTTTCACGACAGCATCCAACCGTGCCTGCAACGCGTGCAATATTTCCATGCTGTAAATTTCAGGCTCCAAATTATAGCGAAGCACACTGCTAAGTCCCTGCTCCTCAGAATTCATAACCATTATCGGAATTGTAACACCGTTCTGCCTTAACAGCACGCCCTCATCCGCGTAAGCAACTGCAAGATAATCCGCTTGATGATAATGCAGCATATTCGCAATTTCGTAAGATCCCGCACCATAGGAAAATGCTTTTGTCATAAGCATAATTTTTGTTGATGGCTTCACCATGGAACGAAAAACATTAAGATTATTCGCTATTGCGTTAAAATTTATTTCAAAGACAGTTTGATGTACTTTCTTTTGAAAAAATTGCGAGATACGTTCAAAACCAAATGACCGCGCACCTTTTAAAAGTATTGTTTCATCATGAAAATCGTTTATGTTTGCCTGCTTTAAAAAATTTTCCGTACTTGTGTAGAAAGACGTCTGTAATCCGTCAAAAGCACTTTGCTGTGCATATATCCGCTCACCGATTCCTGTTATTATATTTATCTTTTTTTGTTTTAAAAGTGTTGCAATATCTTTATAAAGATCATTATCATTGCGCCCGCTTTGCAGCATATCGGAAATAATTATTCTGCACCGTGAATTTTGATTTTGATTTGCGAGTGCCGTAACCGCCATTACGAGAGAATTATAATCAAAATTATAAAAATCGTTAATGATAAAACAATTATTTATTCCCTCTTTCATCTCCATTCGCATTTCAACAGCATGAAGTTTCAGCAATCGGTTAGCAATTTCTTCGTTCTCATACCCCTGCGAAAGCATAAAAACCCAGCAGTGAATAGCATTTTCTATTGAAGCATTATCTGTAAAAGGAATATTTATCTGTAATGTTTCTTTATCATATAATGCCGTTATTTGTGTGTTGCCGTTTGCTGTATTTATTGATTGGATTTTTATGTCGGCTTTAATATTTTTTTTCGTTGTCCAGCAAAGTATTTGCGTTTGTTTAAATTTTTTTGACAACGACATCTGTTCCCTTATTTCAAGATAATCGGCACAGAAAATAAGAAGTGAAACATTTGTAAAAAGTTTCAGTTTTTCTGCTGTTTTTTGATTTTTATCAAGAAAATATTCATCATGTGCAGAGCCTATATTTGTAAAGAGTCCTATTGTCGGATGCGTTATTCTTTGTAGTGCGTCCATCTCGTTCGGCTCCGAAATTCCGGCTTCAAAAATAGCAAACTCATCTCCTTCTTTCATATCCCAAACAGAGAGTGGAACGCCTATTTGCGAATTATAGCTCTTGGGACTTCTCACAACATGTTTATCGGGCTGCAACAGCGCGTAAATCCATTCTTTTACTACCGTTTTGCCATTACTGCCTGTTATTGCGAGTACAGGAATATCAAACTGCTTGCGATGTGCTTCTGCAATTTGCTGTAATGCTTTCAGCGTATTTTTTACTTTAAGAAAAACGGCACCGTCAAGCGCATCTTCATCCTGCTGCACTAAAAAAAACCTTACACCCTTTGCATAAAGTTCGTTTATATACTTGTGTCCGTCATTTTTTTTTGTTTGCAGTGCAATAAACAGCGTATCGGCGGGATTTTGCAACCGCCTGCTGTCAGTGAGCAAATACGTGACGCTGTTTTGCCCGTTATCAACATCACCAACAAAATCAGCCTTTGTAATTTTGGCAATTTCCCCTATCGTAAAAAAATTTCTATTCATTTACCTCTATTTTCTTGCTGAAACCAAGGGGGTTTGCAAGCAGGGGGATATTTTCCGTACGGTGAGCAAAAATATCCGTACCATAATAAATAGCATTGCGCAGGTCATGTTCTGCCGTTGCAATATCAGTCAATTGTCCCATATTTAACGGAAGATGCGGCTCTATATGCACTATCTGCAAGCCCGCTGTAAAATAGCAAAGAGACGATGTTTCCAAATCTTTAAAAAGCATATCCTGCTGCTCGCGGTACATACATAAAAACACATCAAAATTGTCGCGCATTTCCAACGTCTGCGCTACTGTGAACGGTCCGAAACAAGCATTACCGTCAACCATTAACTTATCTACTATCGGCTTTAAAATTGAAATATCCTTGTCGGTTAATCCTGCCGCATTTACGTCTTCACTCATTGACAATACCGCGATTCGCGGCGATAGAATTGAAAAATCCTCTTTAAAGGTTTTATGTAAGGCGAGTATCCTGCTTTCTACTCTGTCAGGTGCAATATTTGCAATACTGCTTGCAGGCGACATAAACGTTGTCTTTAAACGTTCACTTAAAAACATTCTGTACGGTGTTCCTGTTGAAAAATAAGACGCAATTAACGACGCTTGATTTTTAAAATCGGCGCGTGACAGGCGAACTGCTTCGGGGTCGAGAGGCAATGTTAAAAGTATGCCGCTACCACGTGACTCTCCTTTTTTCAAACTCTGTATCGCTTTTTCTACCGCCGCAATTGCCAGTTCACCCGACATTTTTGTCGCTTCGCCGCGCGAATACGCAATATCTCTATTGGCGGGAATAACATCTTCCACCTGTAATTTTTTTGTCCTTTGAAAAAAATCGGGATGTCCCATGCTTTTCGCTGTCATGGAAAGTATTTTTGACGAACCGAAAAGTATCGGCTGTACGACACCGTCAAGCAGTATGCCGTCTAAAAACGTTCTGATGAGCAATTCGTAATTTACGCTGCCGCATTCGCCATGTGTGATGGCTATTCTTTGCATTACTTACTGTTTAACGATAAGTTTTCCTGTAACTTTAGCACCGTTTAAACGCTCTAATGTGTAAAAATAAATACCGTTTGTAAGTCCTTTTACGTTTGTAGATACAAAGCCGGACGCGCCTGTAATTTCACGAACAACACTGCCCGACACCGAACGAATAATAACGTTGCCTTTCTCATTGCCCAAATCAAAAGTAACGTAGTCTATTGCGGGATTGGGATAAACCCTTACAGTCTTTTGAGAATGTGCGAATGTTTCATTCGCCGTAACAGTAATATATCCGCCGGAAATAAAAACTATTGTGTCGGATTGCGGTGCAACACCGCCAATAGCAGAAAGTATGTCCCCGGGAATATGTTCGCGATTTACAAAACGAACCGTTATATCAACCTTGTCGGATGTGTTATCTTCAACCCAAAACGACATCTTGTAAATAGCGGGGTCAAACGCTTCATTTAATTCTACGTCGGCATAAAATTCATTACCGGTGCCTTCCGTATAACCACTTTCCATCTCCGACGATGGAATATTATAACCTGTCCAGCAATTGCCGAAACCACACCAACTGTAAATAGTTCCCAGAGGTGCTTCAATGGGAGTTGTAAGCCCCAGAATTTTAATTTGATGATCGCTAATGTTTGTTAAACGCAAAAAAAGTTGTAATGCCTCCAGCTCATTTGGAGTAGAAAAAAAGTACATTTCACTTCCTGTAATAACATCTCTATCTCCAACTCCGATTTGTAAAGATTGCGCATTAAGCGTCGAGAGTGAAATACTTGCCAAAAGTGTGATAAAAAAAAGCTGCTTCATAATATAATAATTTATTTGTGTATAATGTGCGTATAAGCTGCCTGAATAACTTCCTTTGTGCCGTTATCGAAAAGTATCGCAACAACACCAAGATAATTGCGTTTCCATTCTCCGGCTATTGTAGCTGAACCGCCGTAATTAAAAGTACTGTTTTTTGCTATCTTACTGCCTGCAATTTGATTGCCCCAAATTGGCGTAGCCATTTTACGAAAAACATGATCTTGCCGATAATTCTGCACAACGCCATCAGGAGTTAATTGCGTAACAAGAATACTGTCCTCAACAATTATTAAAGATAAATTCGTATTACCCTGTCCGTCATAATTATCTGTAAAAGTAATACTGTTAGTTATAGTAACAGTGCTGTCGGTCAGATTTGCAGAAACATCAAGCAGAGCAATAGCGTTACGTGCATAATGCTGTATTACTTCGCTATAAAACTGATCTTTTTCAAGCAATTCTTTTTTTTGCATTATAATGCCTTTCGGCAGCGATTCTATTCCGAAAAATTCACGAAACTCTTCTGCCTGTGCATTGCTTAAATCGCGGTTGTTTCCATTGCTGTCGGGATTGCCTATGGGACGATTAAAAGCACTTGTTTGCGGATGCAATCCCACAACAATAAGTTTATCACCGAACACACCTTTAAGAACTTCTATCTGTTCCGCTGCCGCGGGGCAATTGACACAGCGTACACCTGTAAAATCTTCAAGTAATACATATTGCCCTTTCCATGTGGGCAAATTTTCCGATGGTTTTTCACGTTCGTTTTCGGGAATAATATCGCATGCGGTAAAGATTAACAGCGATATGGATATTATCAGTATTTGTCTCATTATAGTAACAAATTTAGTATTTATTTTTTGAATAATCACACTTTCATTTTTCTATTTGTGTGATTGATATATGGAGGATATCAAAAATTCGTTGTCAGCGTAAGCATAAGCCCATTACTCGCGGGAAGTTCGCGGCAGACACCGCCTGCACAAACAACACCTTGACGTACTCGTCCGTAGGAAAGTGCAATGCGGGTTGCGTCGTGAACAAATGCAACAGTCGCATAATAGTAATGCAACGGCTTTTCACGTGAGGGATTTTTAAAATTAAACTGGTCGGAGAGAGAAAAAAACCATTTCGGCGCAAACGTATATTCAAGTGTTCCCATAAGCCATTCGCCCTCACCTCCGCGTGTGTGCATATATTGTGCCTCTAACCGCAAAGCGTGTTTTTTCAAAAATGAATATGTAACTTCGCCGACAACAATGTGAGCATTTATTGTTTTGCCCTCACCGTAGTGTGTACCGGAAATTTCCTGATTAAAAATTTCATACATGTACATCAACGTTGCTTTCCAGTTTTTATTGAATTTATGACTTACATCAAAATTTATATCAACAAAATAGATATTAGAATCCAGTCCGAAAGGTGTTGCTTTGTAAGTTAAATCGTCTGTTATTGTTTTTTTCAAACCGCCGGTATAAGAAGCATTGAGGTGAAACGACGGACCCTTTTTGCCTGTTTTCCACTGGGCATCTATCTGAAATCCGACTTCGCCATTCGGTTGCGTTGCATACGGATACAGAGACGGCAATGTATAAACGTGCTGACGTGTAAGTGCCGGCATATAGTTTATCATACCAAACTGTCCCAATTCGTTTCTGTCAAGACGATAACCCATATTGTCAATACTTTTTGCCGAAAGCAAAATTCCAAAACCTTTCATTGAATATCCGACATTGAAAAGCAGTGCCTGTCCCGGATTGTAAGTCCAACTGTTTTCGGCAGAAGGATCATTTACTTTGCGGGCATATTCGCCGGAAAACGTAAATCCGCCGCTCTCAATATTTAAACGTGTTGCGAACGAGGCTACATTAGCGGGTAAGTTCAGAACATTAACATTTCCGCTTGTATCCACACGATAAACATCCTCGCTTTTCTGATATTTTGAAACAAAACTTCCTCCAAGGGTAATGCGCGTGTTCATGTCCTGCATTGGCGTAATCATATCGTTAAGCGAAAGTTCCATATCACCGCCGCGCACCATTCCTTTGTATTCCCAAAAATAACGCTCTGTGCCGACAATCCCTTTAAGGGTAATGCCGCTGTACGGCGTTACAACAGCACGCGCACCGAGAATGGAATTATCCATTCCAAGGTTCCAGTCCTGATAGGAACGTAAAATTAAACCACTGCCGAATTGTTCGTAAAATGTACCTGCCGTAACATCTACAAAATCGTTACCATATCGGGCAAAATAATTTGCAATACCTGCTTTTTTTGCGCTGTAACGCGCGTCGTAACCAAGCATTTGCGGAATATAAGCCTCTATGCGCATTCCTGCCGAAAAGCCGCCGTTGATGTACTGTATGTTTGCAAAACTGTTTGTACGGAATTTTTCATCTACATCCTGCGCACCAATGGCTGTATCCTTTTGATATACCTGTGCGTCTATTTGAACACCGCCTGAAATTGTACCTCCGCCGAGAATTGCGGCAAATTTGTTTTCTTGCGCAACGGCAATTGCGGTAAATGACAGTGCGCAGGAAACAAAAATACAAGAAACAAAAATAACTAACGAAACCTTTTTCATACTATTTGCCGGCTTTTGCTTTACGCACTTCATCTATAAGTTCTTCTTCACTGCCTTCCGAATAGCCATTGTGCTGAAAGACTATTTTTCCTTTTCCATCCAAAACAAATGTATGCGGGGGATTCGATACGTTCATTGCACGTTTCAGGTCGCTGTTCACATCAAGCAACACATCAAAATCCCAACCTTGCGCATTAACAAGCGTGCGAACGTTGGCGGTGGTGCGTGAGTCGTCAATAGAGACGATAATCATTTTTACGCCTGTTTCTTTTTGCCAATCTTCATAAACATCGGAAATCGCTTTTAATTCTTTTATACAGGGTTTACACCACGTTGCCCAAAAGTCAATAATAACAGGGTTTCCATCGTTTTTAACCGCATCCTGTAACTGTACTGCCTTGCCGTTAATATCTTTCAACGTAATGTTCGGCACTTGTGCAAAAGTCGTAATTACCGACAATAGTGCAATCACTAAAATAAAATGTTTTTTCATCAACTTTATCTTTTAATTATTTTCTGCGTATCAATACCTTTATCCGAAACAACTTTCAATATATAAACACCGCTCGGCATAGAGGCAACAGACAGTTTTTTGTTGTCGCCGGTACCTTTATAAACAAGCATACCTACACTGTTATACAGAAATAAAGTGCTATTCACAGGACTTTCAACCGTTACATAATCAGTTACCGGATTCGGATAAACTTTAACCTTTATTGCATTTGATAATTTTTCGGTTGCTAATAGATCTTTTGTATATGTTGCCGTAGAAATTTCGCTATCTAAATATCCGTTTTTTACCGCAATTGCCTTTATTGTTGTTGTTGTGTTGATATAAAAACCGCCGGTATAAAGTGTTGATGCCGAAGTTGGAGCAGTACCATCGGTGGTATAATAAATCTCTGCACCCTCAGTTAATGAAGTAATTGTTACAAAAACGCTATCGGAAAAATTGCTAATAGCAGGATTAATTGTCGGGGTGGCAGATTGTTTCGATGGACTCACATTTCTTTGAGCATTAGCAAAAATCTCTTTTGTCACATCACTTTGAACAAAAACAACAAGTTTCAAATCACTTATTTCTTCTACATGAGTTGCCGCCATATTATATGTGTAAGAAAAATTATATGTGGAATCTTTTTTCAGGAATATTGTATTACCTCCGCCATTGGGCAACATTTTCATTACAACATGATGAAATTCCGTTTCGCCGTTTGTCCTTTTGTTTTTATAAGTTACATTCTCCAAAACAATTGTATGTACAGTTGCTTCCGTATTTAATTTTGAAGTAATGCTATAGTTGATGTTGATGTTTTTTTCCGTATTACTTACAGAATCCATCCATGCAGAACTAAGCATAATTCCAACGTATGCTTTTTTGCCTTCAAGTTCGGTGATGTCTGCTGCCATTTCATTTTTGCCGCTTTTTACAGCCGCATTACCATACATCTCGGGAACCGCATTTACTTCATAATAATCTCTGCGTACTCCGCCGTCTTCCGCAACATAATAAGGATCTCCGTTGCCGGGCCAATTCATTTGATATTTAATATATATAAGCTTGTCTGCTGCTTCCTGCTGTTCATAAAAAGGATTCATTGTGATGTTGTTACCCGCACAAGGACCGCAAGTAGAAGATGTGAAATGCTCTACAAGATATTTTATCGGATACATTGCATCTGCCGGATTCGGAATATATGTTGAAAAATTTACAGTACCAAGTTCACCTCGTTCAAAATCCACATTATTGAGTTTTGCAATCCACATTTCAAAATTATTTTCGCCGACAATAAAATTGTCTTTACCAAAATTAAAAGTTGATGTGCCAAACATCTGCAATGGATTTGATAATACCTGTCTTTGATATTTGATTTCACCACCATTACGGATATAGCCAAGCACAACGCTGTCCACAACGACATCGCTTTCGTTTGTAATCGTGGCTGTTATATTATATTTTGAAATATCATCAATTATCGAACCCGGCGCAGAAACGGCGAGCGATACCTTTTCTTGTCCACTAACATCATCAAAAGATAAAAACGAAATATTATCAAGATAAAAGAAAAACTGTACAGTAGTGTTTGTTGAATATTTAAACAACGCTGCTATCTGCACAGAATCCGTTCCTGCAATAAGTTCGGATGGTATTTTACCTGAAATAGTCTTAGTTCCCGTCACTGCCGTACTGTTATCGAAACCCATTTGGGTGCCGCTCATTGAGGCTATTGTTACCCACGCCGAATCGGGATGTACTCGTGCAGTAATGAAGGCTCCGACATTTTCAGACGGTGCGGCAGAGGCATTATAAAACCAGTCATATGCTACATAGTTTTCCACATTACCGTTTAGTTTAACCCACTTGGAAGCAAGGTAAACATTCGGAGTTGTATAATCAGGTTTTGCTAAATAACCACCGGCAGGATAATAGATGAAAGCGGCCGCCGTATCAAGTGATACCGACATAGGACTGTACATAAAATAAAGAATGCTGTCAAATTTGCTTGATGCGACATCTAAATTACCGCTATTAAAAAAACGATGAAATGTTTCTGTAAAATAAATTTGCTTCGCATTTGCAGAAACGAGAAAAAGGCAAGCCGCTACTGTAAAAAAAAGTTTTTTCATATCATTTATATATTTAGGTTAATTTTTCGCATTTCTATACGTGTTTGCCAATCTTTTATTCAAGTAAGGATTATTTTGTTCGGCAATACTAATTTAATAAAATTACTTCTTATTCCGCACTTTATTTTTTCCGAGTAATTTTTGCGGTTATCGTTTTTTGATTTCAAATCTTTGTACTGATAACATTTAATTTTTTTCCGATTTTGACAAAAGCGTTAATGCCTTTATCCAAATGCTCCAGTGTATGTCCTGCCGACAACTGTACTCTTATACGCGCCTGTCCCTGCGGTACGACAGGATAGTAAAAGCCTGTAACATAAATGCCCTCTCCGAGCAGTTGCGCCGCAAAATCCTGAGAAAGTTTGGCATCGTAAAGCATAACGGCACATATCGCGGACTGTGTCGGCTTAATATCAAAGCCGGCAGAAAGCATTTTGTTTACAAAATATTCCGTGTTTTTATGCAAGCGGTCTTGAAGCTCGCTTGTTTCATCCATCATTTTAAACATTTCTATACCTGCTGCGGCAACCATTGGAGGAATAGAATTTGAAAAGAGATACGGACGCGACCGCTGCCTTAGCATGTCGATAATTTCTTTACGACCTGTTGTAAATCCGCCGACAGCACCGCCGAATGCTTTACCAAGTGTACCTGTTATTATCTCTATCTGTCCGCGCAAATTATATTGTTCCGTAACTCCGCGTCCTGTTTTTCCGACAACACCAGCCGAATGGCTTTCGTCCACCATCACCAAAGCGTTGTATTTTTTACTCAGTTCATAAATTTTGTCAAGCGGCGCAACGTTGCCGTCCATTGAAAAAACGCCGTCGGTGACTATTAAGCGAAACCGATGTTTTTGTGCTTCCTGCAAACATTTTTCAAGTTCTTCCATATTGCCGTTGGAATAACGGTAACGCTCAGCCTTACAAAGGCGCACACCGTCAATAATGCTTGCATGATTAAGAGCGTCTGAAATAACCGCATCCTGACCGTCAAGCAACGGCTCAAACACACCGCCGTTTGCATCAAAACACGCCGCATACAGTATTGCGTCTTCCGTGCCGAAAAACTTTGCAACGCTTTCTTCAAGCTCTTTATGCAAATCCTGCGTACCGCAAATAAAGCGGACGCTCGACATTCCGTAACCTCTTGTTTCAAGGGCTTTCTTTGCGGCTGCTATAAGCCGCGGATTGTTACTTAAACCAAGATAATTGTTCGCGCAAAAATTTATTACTTCTTCTCCTGTGCTAACTTTAATCGCTGCCTGCTGCGGGGTTGTAATAACGCGCTCGTTTTTGTAAAGCCCCGCTTCTTTTATTGCTAAAAGTTCTTTTTGTAAATGCTGATGGAGCGTTTGGTACATAATCTTACTGTTGTTATTTTTAACGGTGTAGAGTTCGGAATGTTTAATATCCGGCAGACTTAAAATTTATTGTAGTGTATTTTGCTTTCGTCGTATTTATCCATCGGCTGCTTGTTGGGGTCAAGCGGATAACCTATGGGTATTACAACAAGCGGTTGAATATTGTCCGGCATCGGTACGAATGACTTTATAACGGCAATTCTGTCGTCGTACGGATATGCGGCTGTCCACACCGCACCAAGTTTAAGTGCTTCCGCCGCAAGAAGTACGTTTTCGGTTGCTGCCGAGCAGTCAAGATACCAGTAGGAACTTCTTACGGTGTCGCCCGCAATAATTATTGCAAGCGGTGCGTTTTTTAACATAGGTGCATTATGCAACTGTTCACCCAATCCTTTTAAAATTGCCGTATCATCAACAACAATAATTTCCCATGGGCGCAGGTTTTTTCCACTTGGTGCGGCAAATGCTGCACGTACAAGCAAATCAACTTTTTCTTTTTCAACTTTCTGTTCTGTGTATTTTCTTACACTTTTACGATTTAGAATTGTCTTAATAGAAGGATTTTCTGTCATGTCATTATTACTGTTAAATGTGCAACTGCACAGCATAAGTGCCATTGTTGCGATTGTGAATGTTATTTTGTTCATTATTTTTTGTTATATGTTGCTGTAAATTTTACTGTTTCAATTTTGATTGTAGATACTCTTTAACAGTGCAATCTCGCGGGCATAGCCATCAAGTTCATTAGGAGTTTCAAGCAGAAACGGCAACAAGCGTAATTTCGGGTGATTTATAACTGCTTTCAATCCTTGCAGACCGATTGTGCCGTCACCTATTGTTTCGTGGCGGTCCTTACGGCTTCCGTACGGATTTTTGTCATCATTCAAATGAATTGCATACAATCGTTCCAAACCAATAATTTCATCAAACCGCTCAATCACTTCGTCCAACGCCCCCACTATATCGTAACCCGCGTCATATATATGGCAGGTGTCAAGACATACTCCTATTTTATCGTTCATACGAACACCATCTATAATGGTACGCAGTTCCTCAAATTTGCCGCCGACCTCACTGCCTTTGCCCGACATTGTTTCAAGAAGCACAACCGTTTTCTGTCCGTCGAACATCACCTCATTAAGTCCCTCTATAATCAGATTTATACCAGCCTCAATACCTTGTCCTGTGTGGCTGCCGGGGTGAAAATTATAAAGATGACAGGGCAGTAATTCCATTCGCTGCAAGTCATCTCTCATCATCTCACGTGCAAATCTGCGGACAGAGGCGTCCTGCGAACACAAATTCAGGGTGTATGGGGCATGTGCAAGCAACGGCGCGAAGTTATTTACCGACATAAGTGTTTCTAATGCCGCAACATCTTTCGGATAAATTGTGCGGGCAGTTCCGCCGCGCGGATTGCGTGAAAAAAACTGAAATGTATTTGCACCTATAGACAGCGCATCTCTGCCCATATTCTCATATCCGCCGGATAACGAAAGATGACACCCTATGTTCAACATTACGCGCCAAAGTTACAAAATTTATTGCTATCTTTGCAATCCGAATAATAATGGTATTATGTTAATGATAGGAATTGCCGGCGGTTCGGGGTCCGGCAAAACAACGGTTGTAAAAAAAATAGCCAAACAGTTTAACGTTAAACTCGTTTCCGTAATCTCACAAGATGCGTATTACAAGGACCTTTCTGAACTGGGGGACGAAGACAAAAGGGCTATAAATTTTGACCACCCGAATTCAATTGAATTTACGCTTTTTGCGAAGCATCTTAAAGATTTGCGGGACGGCAAGAGTATAGAGATGCCCACTTATTCGTATGTAACTTGCACACGCGGCAGCAAGACTGTTACAATTGAGCCGCAACCTGTAATTATTGTTGAGGGTATTTTGATTTTTACCGACAAGAAAATACGCGATTTTATGGATTTGAAAATCTTTGTTGATACTGATGCAGACGAACGTCTTACCCGAATTATTCAACGCGATATAAAAGAAAGAAACCGAACGGTAGAACAAGTTCTGACACATTATCACAATTTTGTAAAACCCATGCATCTGCAATTTATAGAACCGACCAAACGCTTTGCCGATATTATTGTTCCCGAAGGCGGCAATAACGACAAAGCAATCGCAATTTTAAGCTCACATATTGGAAAACACGTATGATATACAACACTCAACGAGATCATTTGCAACTTTTTGAATACGGACGCGGTATTCAGGAAATGGTAAAACATGCTATCACAATTGAAGACAGGAATAAAAGGAATATTGCTGCAAAAGTTATCTTAAAGTCAATGTTGATTTTAAATCCGTCCGTCAAGCAAACCGATGATTATATGCACACGCTTTACGATCATCTTTTTATTATTTCGGGCTTTGCTCTTGATATTGACAGTCCTTATCCCAAACCCAGCAGAGAGGTTGTTGAAAGAACACATTCAAAGCCGATAAAGACCGACCTGACTCCGATAAGGTTTCGTTACTACGGAAAAACGCTTGAAACAATGATACGCAAGGCAAGTGAGATGCCTGACGGAGATGAAAAGAATGCGGCACTTAATCTTATTACGGTGCAGATGAAAAAGCATTACTATCTTTGGAATGCCGATGTTTTAAGCGACGAACTTATTGCAAATCACCTGCATATTCTCACCGACGGAAAACTTAAATACACCGACGAAATGAAAGGCGAAGTATATTCGCGCTTTTATAATCGTCCGTCACTTGAACATAAGAGTAAATATATTGATGTTAGTGCCTACGGACAAAAGCCAAGTAATAACAAGAAGAACGGCTCGCACGGAAATGGGCACAACGGACATAACGGCGGCAAAAAGAATTTTAAGAAAAATAATTTTCAAAAGTTCAAAAAGAAAATCTAATCTATGCCGCAACCGCAATTTATAATTGAGGGAGGGCATCGTCTTAAAGGTGAAATTACTCCTCAGGGTGCGAAAAATGAAGCATTGCAAATTCTTTGTGCAACGCTTCTTACTGCCGAAAAAGTTGTTGTGCGCAATATTCCCATTATAGAAGATGTTTTGCGGCTTATTGACTTGCTCAAATGTTTGGGCGTGGATGTTAAGAAAATAGACGAGCGTACCTGTTCTTTTCAAGCATCTGAAATAAACAGTGATTATTTACATACTGCCGATTTTATAGAGCGGTCGGGTAAATTGCGCGGCTCAATAATGCTCGCAGGCGCATTACTTGCGCGATTCGGATATACCTGTGTGGCGCAACCCGGCGGCGACAAAATCGGGCGAAGAAAGTTAGATACACATTTTATCGGTTTTGAAAAACTCGGTGCAACCGTAACGTACGAGCCGCGCAATTCATGCTATACCGTTAAAGCACCTGCCGGCGGCTTGAAAGGAGCGTATATTTTGCTGAATGAAGCGTCTGTTACGGGAACGGCAAATATTTTAATGGCTGCCTGTTTTGCACAAGGCAAAACAACTATTTTTAACGCTGCCTGTGAGCCGTATCTGCTGCAACTGTCGTTGATGCTTCAACGAATGGGTGCTAAAATTAAGGGTATTGGAAGTAATTTATTGGAAATAGAAAGCGGTTCCGAATTCGGATGTGCTGTTGAACACACGCTTTTACCCGATATAATTGAAGTTGGGTCTTTTATTGGCTTGGCTGCCATGACACGTTCCGAAATAACGGTCAAAAACGTATATCCCGAACACTTGGGCATTATTCCTGATGTTTTTAAGTGTCTCGGTGTGTTTATGGAGTGGCGCAACGACAGCGTAACGGATATTGTTACCGGCGGCGGAACAGAGGCGTGGAAAGAGCGCCGCGAAGTTATATCTGATTTGTATATTCCTGCGCAGGAGCATTACAAAATAGAAAAGTCTATGACCGGCGGTATTCTCACAATCTCCGATGCTCCGTGGCCAGGATTTACGCCTGATTTAATAAGTGTTGCGCTCGTTACCGCAACACAGGCAAAAGGGAGTGTTCTTATACACCAAAAAATGTTTGAAAGCCGTCTGTTTTTTGTAGATAATCTGATAACGATGGGTGCGGAAATTATTCTTTGCGACCCACACAGAGCCACTGTTATAGGGCTTAATCATGAAACATCGTTGCGGGGTATATCAATGGTATCGCCCGATATACGTGCGGGGGTGTCGTTACTTATTGCTGCTTTGTCTGCTGAGGGTGTTAGCAAAATACAGAACATCCACCAGATAGACAGGGGTTATGAGAGTATTGAGGAGCGGCTTAATGCTCTTGGGGCTCGGATTTTGCGTACGTAGGTTTTCTGTTTGTCTTATCTGACTTACGATAGTAGGAATTTTTTTGTCTTGTTAGACTTCCCATTTATAAGATGGTGCGCCCCTACACCTACAATAGTAGGAATTTTTTTGTCTTGTTAGACATCGGCGGCAAGGTATATACGCTCCTTATACCTACAACAGTAGGAATTGATTTTTGTCACCTATCTGACAACCAACTTCTTTACAACCACGCTCGAATCATGCAGAGTGAAGCGCAGTAAATATGTTCCGGCTGACAAATCGCCAATATAAACACTGTTTACGGCATTCTTCTGCTTCTTAACAGTTACTCCAGTCAAATCGGTGATTTGTAGTGATTTGTAATCACCATTCACATAAAATACCTGATTTGCAGGATTCGGATACGCACTGATAAGTATTTCTTTTGCCCGCTCTTCAATACCCAAACCACTGCCTGTCAGATTGATTACAATCGGTTCAGACGACACTTCTTCCGCCCCCTCATTATAAACAGCAGATACACGATAACTGTAATCTCCGCCTGTTATGCCGCTATCGTTATAGTACAGGGATGTTTCAGGCGAACTGTTTTGCTGTACATCGTTTCTGTAAATATTAAACCCATTAAGGCGGAGCGTTGCGGAAGCAGTTTTGTCCGTAGCGGCAGATAAAGCAGATAAGGGAGCAGATACAATGCTTGAATTATTCGTTCCGATTCGTTTTACAAGCGGACTGAAAATATTTATCGCTCCGTTTTTCTGCATAACTTGCTGCACATCTCTTTTGCGCACAACAAGAGCATTTATACACCAGTTGTTATCATATCCTAACACCGCTTGCATATTGTACCATGCCACGCCGTCCACAGAAACAAGATCGCTGTAGCCTTTTTTCGGACCTAAATCCATTACCGCCACAGATGTTGAATTTTCGTAAGTAACCTTGTATCCCAAAGCAACCTCTAATGGTTGATTCATTGAAAATTGCCTGTCAAATAAAATCACGTTCCAGCTGCCCTCAGAAACCGGTTCATCTGCCCTTTTCATATAAACAAGAGTGTCGTTAAGAAAAACAAAACCGTCTAAAGTAACAATGCCTGTACCAATAAAATACTCCATCCCAATAACATAGAGATCTTCATAGCCGTCAAGTTGCGACCTGTCCCAACCAATAGCCGCCCACATTTGAGTACCCGACAAAGCAATTCCGGAGTATGGAATATTTGAAAAGCCTAATGCTAACGGTGCTTCAAAATAAGGTAAATCCCATGTGAGGCTGACATTAAATTCACCAGCACCATTATTGGCATTTGAATCGACTACTTCGGAAGTAACGGCAAGATTAAGCGGCGGCATTATTTCACCCTCGTTTTTAATTGTGATTTCTACCGTATCTGCCGCGACACATGAGTTTTGATAAAATGCTTCTACGACATAAGTATAATGTCCCGTATCAATCTTGAAATCAATATATTTAATATCTATTATTTTATCTGCAACCTTATTGCCGTTTTTATAAATGTTAAAACCGACAATTCCCGTCTGGTCCTCCGGAAGTTCCCAATTTAAAACGGCAGAATGTGCAATTTCATCGGCAGTTAAATTACGCGGTCCGCTACAGGTGCCGATTGGATAAATAGTAACACTTGTTTGCACGCCATCCTGCATTGCCCTGCAACCGTTGGAATTTACCGCCTCAACAGTGTAGGTATAAGTGTCCGCCGACAGAATATCTTCCTCGTAGTAATGACCTTTTATAAGCTCATCATTTAGTTTTACGCTGTCGCGGTACAGGTTATAACCCTCAATAGACGGAGATGACAACAGTTCAAACAACGTAAAATATTTTGCCTCCACACTGTTGCTAATCATTCCACCGAGTGCTATTGTGCTGTCGGGAAGAACACACAGCGTTAGTCCTACGGGTAAAAATCCGTCCTTGTCCAAAGAGGAAAGTTTTGGGTAATCATTTAGTTCTTTTGTCCAAACAACCGTTTCGGTATTTACATCAAATTTCAACATTTGAGCATTGTTTTTACCTGTTTGGCTGAACATGTACAGCGCACTGTCGTAATATGCCGTGCCCGACAACACAAATGTTGAAGAGTTCATAAAAATTGTGTCTCTGTTTAAACCCATACGGTTACACGAAAACAGGTTTTCGGCATTACCGTAATAAAGTCCTCCGGAGCCACCGTTAAGGTCGGGCGAATATGCAATGTGCAAAACGTTGGTTTCTCTGTTGGATATAATGTTGCCAAGCGTCATGTTAGTAAGGTTTACAATGCTTATCGTTTTTGTGTTATTTGCGATATAGAGATTGTTGCCATTAACAGCCATACAGTAAACATTGCTTACACCGTCTATATCAATTGTTTCCAAAAACTCGTACGTTTCGGCATCATATACTTTAAGTCCGCTTCTGTCATTCTCGCCTACTAAAAGTTTGTCGCCGACAACAATGGCACTCCATGATGTGTATGACTTCATTTCCTGCATGCTAATAATATCAAGATTATTATTTACGTAGCCGCCTTTTTGCTGCGCAGAAGCAGAAACGGTTGAGGCGGATTCTGCAGATTTTGCGGCAATACCTGACGCTGCGGCAATATCGGATATTTGAGAAGACGGAAGTCCCCAATTTACCTGAACTGTTCTATTATAAACAACATTGCTTTCTATTTTTTGAACAGGCAAACATCCCGATATTTCCACAACAAGAACGCTTGCTTCGTCGGAAAAATCAGACACGCTGTCGTTATAAAGTGCCTTGACGGAATAATTATGAACACCCGCATCAACAGCAATATCTTCATACGATTTTACCGATTCGGATATTAAAGAACTGTTTATCTTTTCTCCATCTCTGTAAACATCAAACCCTGTTAAAGTATGCATGCTTTTTATGGGCAGTTGCCATGTTACACTGATGTTTGAAGTTCCTCTTAACTGCTTTGCAGCGACGTTACGCGGACGAGCATATAATTGAATACTGTCAAGTACAATTGCGTACGGATAATATATCGCATTGCTGTAGGTCCACCCTGTTATTACACGTCCGTTGTCGGAAATGGACATTCCCGTTGACGTAGGATAGTTGATTTCCACACCGTATAATTCCTCGCAATAATCCTTTAACGGGATGATTTCTCCATCTGCCGTATTGTAGAGATATGTTTCTCTTGAATCAATAGCAGCACTTGATGTCTGCTGCACATAAAGAATAAGCCCTGTTTCCGAAATACCGGAACTTAAAGAATATTGCATGCCCGGAGAATACGGTATTTGTTCCTTTGTGTACGATTTTGCCTGACGGTCGTAGCGAATAAGCCATACTTTGCTCGCAATATCGCCGACTATAATAGAGCCGTCATTATTTACTGCCTGCAATGTTCCCCAGCAATTCTCTTCACTTTCAAACATACCGAAAGAAGTATCGTTTTGCAAATCCCAAAACGCCGCCGTAAAATTAGTATTGCCCGGTACATAACAGGAATGCCCCACTAAAACTGTACCGTCGCTGTTACAGGCGTTTATTCTTTCTCCGTAGCCCGCATTCACGTCCGACTCTCCTTCTGTTTCCATATCCCAAACAGGTTTTATCGTATCAAGAACATGTCCGTCCGAATCATAAACAAACATCAGGTTTACCATTCGGATTCTATTGCCGGGATTATCCCACAAACCATTGTAACCCATAACGAAAAATTTATCAAGGTTTGGAGTTGCAGCCCAAATGCCGAGTGATTCGTAATAGTCCGACGGTGTCCCGTGATATACGGGATCTAAAGGAATTACCTGTCCGTTTTTCACAATCCTGTTATCACCCGCATATAAGTTCGGAGAGTAAATATATTGAGCCGAGTTCGGATAAGTAGAAAAGAAACTGTCGGAAACGATGTCATAAACAAAACCGATAGATATGTTGTTATCAAGTTCTCTGCCGCCGCCTATATAACGTGTATCGGGCGATGAGTACACAAGCTGTATGCCCGCAGCCTCTTTAAAAAAGATATATTTACCTCTTTGTCCGCGCATTATCTCCACATCACCTTTTTCGGTTGCGGGTCCTGCTTTTACTGTTCCTGCTATCGCCAAAAAAGTAAGGGCACAAGATAAAAATAATGTTCGTTTTAAAAACTTTAAGTCGGCTGTTTTGTGTCTCACAGATGTTTATTTTTTAAATTATTTTACTAAAATTTTGTACGTGTATTCATTGCTGCCGGAGATTATTCTAACAACTGCAACCTGCGGTGTTTTAACTGCGGGCAACAAAATATTTCCCCACGTTTTAACGTTCTTTTGCTGCAATACAACGCCGTTTATGCCTGTAACTTCTACCCTGTCTATCTTCACCGCAGACGGATTGAGTATTGAGATACGTCCGGCACTTGAAGAAATTTCAAATTTTTTGCTTAATGCAGATAAGGAACTTGCTACAATTTCCGGAGTGTTGAAAAAATCGGTGCCGTCACTTGGAGTTCCGGGATTCGTGCGATCCTCCCCGCAATACGGCTGTATGTAGAAAGTGTATGTTGTTTCCTCGTCAAGGTTTGTCAGGAATGCAGTCGTTGTTTCGCTGTAAACTGTATCTTCCCGTCCGGTATTTGTATTTGTGTAGAAAACGCCGTACTCTAATGCTGTTCCCTCCCATGAAATTGTAACGCCTGTCGCTGTCAGATTACTTGTCTGGATATTGGAAACGCCCGGACAGGGAACAGAACGGTAATCTATATCAAAACTGTCAACCTGTAAATATACATTGCTTGCAGCAGAACTCACGTCATCTCTTACAAGATAAAATGCCAGATAAAGATGCTCCGTAAAGGCAGATAAATCAACTGATACAGGCGACCATTCTGTTGAAAGAGTTACCACATCAACTGTATCCAAAACATGATTTCCGTTTAAAGAATCTCTTGTCGATGCAGCCAAAATATATAACTGTGTTCTGCATGTATCAAAAACCGGAAGCGTATCCGATTTATAAAATGCTTTTGCGATAAAATCCAAAGTAACATCTCCCGGAGTGCTGTTTAAATAGATTGCCGGAAATAACAGCCAGCTGTTGTTTGCTCTGCCGTTAACACCAAGTAATTTGCTTCCGGCAGGCTCATCCTGCCACCAACCGCCGTTATTAATTATAAACGAAGCTGCACCCTGTTGTACAAGTGTGGCGGACGCTTTTTGATAATCGGCGGGTAAGTTCGTCATGTCTGTAAAACTCTGTTTATACGGTGTGCCGTATAAAGTTGTTACTTCTGCTATTTTTATTTCCGAACTGTCGCCCGCGCCGCAGATAGCCCTTACAGCCACTTCATACGTTGTGTGTTCTTTTGTAACAGCGGCGGAAAGTCCGAGTCCTCTTTCGGTTTCTGTGTAAGCACTCCAATCATTTTGACCTTTTTCGCGAACAGCGTAAATAAACTGCGCACCTGAGCCGGTGTTTATATCTGTCCAGTCAAGAGCAACAACAGTGTTTGTTGTAAGGATATTGTTTACGGTAATGTTTTGCGCATACTTACATGGAAGTTCCGGCACTATTTCAACACTTTTAATATAAACGTTTTTCGCTGCCACCATACCACCGGCAAAATGCAGATAATATTTTATTTGGAATGTATCACCTGCCGTCAGGGTAAGGGGTGTTTCCAAATTCGCATAATTATTATCATATTCTAAAGGTGTACCTTCCGTATAAACTTTCGCAACAGTCCATTCTGCATCTGATATTTTTTTATATTCAACGGAAATTGTGTCGCCGGTTGCAATTGAAGTTGTGTTACTTTCTCCTATCATACTTGACGATGTAATTCTTAATGTTGTTGCTATTACGTTATCAACAAGAGGTGTTACAAAATAAGGGGAAATAACGTTCCTCACAAAGTTGCCGGAGTAATTCACTTTTATTGCTTTATTATAATCGTTATCTACCAAATCGGGTAATAAAGACGATGATTTACCCGCAGGAGCAAACAGTATTCCTCCGGCTGTACTTACAATGCTAATATTGTCGCTTACCGGTGTTTCCCACCCCGCAACAGGTAAACCTGCATCTATATTGTCGGTTGCATAATTAAACACACACGGTGCGTCTGAGATTGTACGCGTTCTTGCCTGTGAATGTGTGGCTGTGAGTTGTCCTTCGTTTACGCCCCAAACGTAGAAATAGTATGCCTGTCCTTCGTTTAAGCCTTCAACAACAAGTTCGTTACCTGTTATTTTTCCGTAATATTGTTTTTTTACATAATAGCTTGCTTTTGCCGGAGTAGGTATAAAACCACCGCCGGCAGGTGCTCCCGGCACATATACAAGGGTGTCGCTTTCAATATTTGAAGGAATCCACTCATTTTTTGAAACATAATAGTTTGTTGCAGCAATACCAACGAGAACGCTGTCGCTTGCGGAGAGATTGTCAATCTGTAATTTTATGCTTTCTTTGCCGATTTTTGCGGCTGTAACTGTCGGTGGGGGAATGGGTGTTTTGAATGGGATTTTTATTACACTGCCGTAAGTGGGACCATCTGCGCACAAGTCATTATAAGGAAACACATAAACGTTGTAATCTGTTGCACTGGTAAGACCTGTTAAGTTCAGGGAAAGTGTGCCATTAGACATGTCCGCTCGTTTTTTGGCTGCAATAACAGGGCATCCCGCGATAGAGTCGGGACTGTTTTTTATTCCTGTATTTGGATTTGCGACACCAGTCATCGCGGGAAAATAATATTTTCCGTCTGTTAGGGTTGCGGACAAGCTGCCGTCTGTAGAAACAATAATAAATGCTCCGTCCGCATCTTGAAGATTAACAGTGCCTGTAAGTCCTGACGGTAAAATCGCAGGAGTGCCGCTCCATGCCGCACCTGCATTCGCCGGTGCCTGACAATTTTCAGGTCTGCTCATGTTAATCTGGATATTTTGTGTGAATTTATCATCACCCATTGGAAAACAGTTTTCATTAAATGCACTGTAACTTGTGGCAAATGTCAAATCATCCCATCCTTTCAAAAAAATTCCATCATTGGAACCAAGACTTTTGAATGAAACAGTAAGTCCGAAAACAGGATTATACAGGGTATCATCATTTTTCTTCCATCTTACGGTTGGCATTTCTTCCAAATTTATTGCGATAGAACCGTCGCTGCTGAGAACAATTGTGTAAGTTGCTCTTGGTGTAATATTTGCGTCTTTTGTCGTTCCGAGAATAATGTTTTTAAATTTCAGATACAGCGTATCGGTTAGACTGCTTTTCACTGTCTTGTATCCGATAAAACTTAATGAGTCGGCGAAAAGGTCGGGATTTGCCCAACTGTACCCTACATACGTATTTGCCGCGTTAGCTCGGAGAGTTGCATTAAACGCATTTGTTATAAGCGCATTAGCGTTGTTTAATGACCACCTGCTTTTCAGAGTGTCGCTGTTGCTGAGAAAAACGGTGCCGTCACCCGTTAGTACGAAGTTGTTGAATGTTCCTCCCGACCCATACGGGAAATCAAATCCAATAGGGAATGTTTTAACTGTATCTTCGTTTGATCCCCAATTTTTAGGGTCGTCTGTTTCGGAAAGATACGTTGTGTTTGTATTGTAGGCTATTTTACTTTTTTCTTTTTTCAGTTGAAATTTTGTAAAGCCTGTGGTGTCGGACAGGTCAACAGTTGTGTTTGCCGTTCTTTTATATGCCGACATGGGCGTATATTGAGCGTGAACAGTTGATGCACAGAGTGCAATAACGAAGAATAAGGATAATGATAATGATCTCTTCATGATTTTGTATATTATAAGGTTGTTTTTTGCTTGCTTATTGTCTTGAATTATATTGAGAACTGTGTCGTCAATACGTACACCATTTTGCGAAGATATGTAATATTTTTGAATTATTTGTTGTTTTTGCGGCTGTAAAAATTTAACAACTATTAAATATATATGAAAATTTTTAATTTACAAACAGACAATTAAGACTTGTGAAAATTTTACTTACATTTGTTTTGCGCACCATCTATAAAAATAAAATATTAACATCTAAAGATATGAAAATGAAAGCACTAATTATCTGCATTCTGTTGACAGGCGTTTTTTCATCTGCTTATTCACAAACATCTTCACCCACAGTATTAAAAGATCCTGAAATTTATTTTGACCGTAACTGGTCGGAAAGATGCGGCACTTTTTTAGTCTTTGAATATAACAGGATAAGGCTCTCTGAAGTATCTTGCGACGACATAAAACAATTGAAAGAAAAGACAGAGGATTTATCTTCACAATCAAGCAAAATGCAACGGACGATAGATGAATTAAAAAGAACGGTCAATGACTTGATAAAAAAGATAGATAAACTCGAAGATATTACCGAACAACAAAGTAGAAAAATTTATGATTTGGAACGGAAAAAATAATAATAGAGTTTATGAAAAAAACATTTTTATCGCTGCTTATCGCAAGTGTTGCGTATTGTTCCTTATACGGACAAATACAGCGCGGGTACTATAACCGTCCGTATCTGCGCTATGAGGCGGAACCCGATATGTGTGAAAGTGACGGAATATTTTTGCCCGCAACGTTTGTGCAAACCGAAGTTCAGAGCGAAGCAAGTAATCAAACCGCTGTGCAACTTAAACAACAGGGCAGTCATGTTCAATGGCAAAATGAAAGTGCGGCAGATGGACTTACTATTCGCTTTTCGCTGCCCGATAATTCGGACGGAGCCGGTACGCAGGGAGTACTTTCTCTTTATGTAAACGATATTTTTATCCGCAATCTTACTCTTAACTCTTACTGGGCGTGGCAATATTTTCTGCGCACAATGAGCAACTCCTATCCCGACAATACGCCGAATGCAACAACGAAATTTGCAAGAATGCGTTTTGATGAAACACACTTTCTTCTTAATGAAAAAATTCCAGCCGGAGCAATATTTAAAATCGTTAAAGCATCTGACGATACTTTGCCGTATATTGTTGATTTTATTGAGTTGGAAGAAGTGCCTGCCCCTTTGAGATTTGATGATATTACAGATGAAAATAAAATTTTGTACGACAGCACAACGAGCGGCTCTCTTGTTAATTTTATAAGCAGCAATGCCGGTAAAACTATTTTTCTGCCGGCAGGCAGATATGTTTCCGAATACAGACTTAATGTTGGTGCAAAAACAAAAATTATCGGTGCGGGAATGTGGCATACGGAAATTTATTTTTCGGCATCGTCGGACAACCGCGAAACGTATAGCCGAAGAGGGTTTGAACTTAATGGCGACAGTATTGTTATTGAGGGGATCTATCTAAATACCGTTAACAATAAGCGATATTATAATAATGAAGACCGCTATCAGGTTGGAAAAGGTATTATGGGCGGCAATGGCAGCGGCAGTGCAGTAAAAAATATTTGGGCGGAACATTTTGAATGCGGTGCGTGGATTGAAAGTGCAAACGGTATTCTTTTTTCGCACTGTCGTTTCAGAAATAATTATGCCGACGGAATAAACTTTTGCTACGGTACGCAAAATTCTGTCTTTGAATACGGCTCTCTGCGCAATAATGGCGACGACGATCTTGCAACATGGTCGCGTTCGGGCAGAGAGTGTTCTAATAACATCTTTCAATACAGCACTGCTGAAAATAACTGGCGGGCGTCTTCGCTCGGTTTTTTTGGCGGAAGACAGAATATTGCACGCGGTATTGTGATAATAGACCCGATGGAAGCGGGTTTTCGTATTACAAGCGATTTTCCGGGCGTTCCGTTCAGTAATGACGGTGTTAGCGAAATGCATGATATTTCGGTTTACAATGGCGGTTGTGCGCAGGGTGTGCGCGGAACATCCGGCGATTTGTGGGGCAACCGTCAGGGTGCATTGCATATAAATGCTTCAAGTCAGTATGATTTGCAAAATTTTAATATCTATAATGTTGATTTGTACAATTCAAAAGATAATGCTGTTTATCTCGGTTGCAGTTCAAAGGAGATAAGGAATGTTTCTTTGCGCAATATAAAAATTGAGGGTGCGGGAAATTACGGTGTTTATTTTAATGGTGCAAAAGGTGCTGCAACGTACTGTAATGTGGAATTTAACGATATTGGCGCGGCGGCTGATATGAATACTGTTCCTGCGGCATTTTCCTTTTTGCCCGACAGCGGGTGCGATACGTTTTCAAACAACGTTGATGCTGCGAAGTTACGTGAAACGGCTATATTTGATGTTTTTGCAGGCTGTGGCGGTGATTGCAGCGGTGTCGGCGGCACTGCTTCAACTTTGAGCGGTGATTGTTGTATAACGGTTTCTATACTCTCTTCCGGTTATGATTCACTTTCCGTATTTGATGTTAAGGGAAGTTTGATATACTCTGTACTGCGTCCTGCAAAAACGGTGTCTGTTTCCGTTAAAAAAGGTATTTATTTTGTGAGATATGGCGGTGTTGCAAAGAAGGTGCTTGTTTGGTAGGTGTTTGGCTAAAACGGTTTCTGTTAAGAAAGGTGTTTATTTCCCGACTTCGTCATTTTTGCCGCAAATTTGGGTATTGCAAATATAATTTTTTACAGATTAAATGATAAATTAAAATCAGAAGTAGAACATCTTGCTTTTATCTGTGCAAATAAGAAGTTGAGTGGTAGTTTTTTACGATATGATCACATTGAATCCAAACATACTGGAACTTAATTATTAAAAATGGACGAACAACAAACCGAAATACCTATTTCCCGACTTAGTCATTTTTGCTGCAAAACGTTTTATCTCTTTTTGTAATATATTGATAAACGTGTGTGATTTTGTCATAAATTTTGACCATTAAGCCGCAAAAAGCAAAACAAATCAGGTATTATAAGCGTGAAATTCTCATAAACGCGAAATTGTTTTTTTACTGAAGATCTGCTTCCTACCATTTTGTTACAATTGTGTAAACACGAAGATTTTGAATTTTTGTAAAATAATTCATAAATTTGCACACTTTCACAAGTTAATATAATCACAGACAGTGATATTTTCATTCTTACATATCAGACGAAAAACTAACAGTTCGTATAGTGCGTCAAAACCGCATAACGTGCTAATAATCAATCTTTTACCCCCCCCCCCCCAACACTCTGATTTTAAGCAATTTATAAGCGATTGCTTTTTAAAAACCGGGAGGGGACAACCCCTGCCTGTACATTTCCGCAGTAATTGCAGCCTCACCCCACATCAATCATTGCGGGCAATGCATCATCATTGTGGGCTACGACCCGCAAACAACAGCCGACGCAAAAAAAACGTCGGACAACCTCTACCCACCATTACGGACAAAGCCCCGTCGTTGCGGGCATTGCGCGTCATTGCGGGCATTGCGCGTCATTGCGGGCATTGCGCGTCATTGCGGGCAACGACCCGCAAACAGCAGCAGCAAAAAAACGTCGAACAACACACCCCACCATTACGGACAAATCCCCGTCGTTGCGGGCAATGCGCGTCATTGCGGGCATTGCGCGTCATTGCGGGCTGCGCGTCATTGCGGGCAACGACCCGCAAACAGCAGCAGCAAAAAAAGCGTCAAACAACCCACGTCCGACCTCCGCAAGCGTTACACCATCATTACACGCCCGACCCCCATCCCACCATTACGGACAAATCCCCGTCGTTGCGGGCAATGCGCGTCATTGCGGGCAATGCGCGTCATTGCGGGCTACGACCCGCAACCCCCCAATTAACAGCAGCTGCAGCAAAACAAACAAAAAAAATAAATAAAATGAAGAAACAAACAAAAATCCTGCTAACAGCACTAATAGCAACAGCAGCACTAACAGCCGCCCTAACAACACCGGCAAATGCAAAAAACTACTTCGTAGGCATAACGACCACTTGGGGAACAGTAGAACCAGGTGATCACTACCCTGCAGCCACAGCAGCAAACCTGATAGCCGCAGTAGAGGCAGCCAACAACAACCCGGGCACAGACAAAATATACGTAGGCAAAGGAAGATACTACCTAAGCAAGGAGTTAACCCTGTCCGACGTATTAGAGGGCGGTTATCAAAACAGCGGAAAAACCCGCTACTATCCGGCAAGCGAGGGCGCGGGCAACGGAAGCGACCTCGACAAAATGACCATTCTCGACGGAAACTCCCTGCGCACAACAGTAAACAACAAATTAGAGAGTCAAAAACACAGAGTAGCCACAGTAAAAAC
>JAIRNR010000107.1 GCA_031257915.1 Bacteroidales bacterium | reverse complement strand
GCTATTTTTTTCGTTTTATTCTCAATATATTTCCACTTTATCGGTTGTATGGAATCTATTAAGAGTCCATCCAAATCGTCATATTGCAAAAGTACGCCGCTCTCTTTATTTTTGTATATTCTTCTGACTGTCGCGTCTATTTTTTTCGTGAAGTCTCCGCCGTCGGCTCCTTTTATTACTTTACTTTTTGATTTGGAATTTGGATTGTCGCCCATTTGCTGATATAAAAAAAGTGCTTCCGAGTTATTGAAATCCAAAGTAGCCAAATGGTATGGAAATACACCAGATATAAAATACATATCATACGTTACTGTTATTTTGCTCATGAATTGAATTTCTTGAGCAGATGTTTTTCCTGCAATAATGAGGATTAAAAACAATTCAATTAAATATTTTTTCATATTATAAAGTATTTATTTATTATATTTTCCGTCAATAAAAATAAAAAATCAATGGTAGGATATAAAATTTTTTCAATTATATCCCACCATTGACATTTTGGCTCTTTTTCATCTGATTACTGGATCGAAACATAAAAGTATGTCGGCAGTTGCTTTAGCAACAACTCCCCTTGGAGTACTTAGCCCTTTATTGCGATTAGCAGTGCAATTGGCTGAAATAGATGAACCGCCACTATTTGCATATTGGCAACCACAAGAGCAAATTCCTATCACGACACAATCATCACCACCTTTTACTTTATCCATCTGCCTATCAGTCAGGTTTTGAGCAGATAATTTATTTAATTTGAAAATAGATTTATTCATAGTATTGAAATTTATATTATTAGCCTGAAATAAAAGCGTTCAGGCTATCACTAGCCAAATGACCATACAAATTCGGCGAAATTTTATAAATGCCTATTTTGTTTCTTGCTTTTATTGCAATGGATTTGGAATTGTGGTCTTATTCCTCAACCGTAGGTTTTCGCTCCTGCTGCTAACAATAGGCCCATAGCAGAAGCTAAAACTGTCAAAGTTATTTTTCCCCAGTAGCCAAATTCTATCGCTCGCATAAAGTACGAACGATGGGTTAGAAAAGGTAATCAGTATTGGAAATCTAAAAGACAAAGTTAGAATGTAAGCGCCAAAAACACACACGAACAAAGACGGTTGCGGATATGCAAACCATTGGAAAATTAAAGTGTAGATCTTATTAAGGTACATATTTTATAATTAACGTATTTTGTAATTACTAACGTATTTTGTAATTAATTGAGGAGCATGTTTTTAGCAATGACCGTGTTCGTTTCTCATATTTCAAATATACAAAAATTATTTTAAAAAGCAACTATCATAATAAATTACTTTGCATGAGGCCTGATGACGCGGTTTTGTATTGACGGTGAGGCGGGTAGGATGTCGTTTTTGACTATTGCGGGCAATTATCCGTAGCCTTATGTGCTGGGGTGGGCGAGGTTTGGGGGTGAGCCTTCTGCGGCACAAAAGCACCAAACCGCTGAATGAATGTAGTCCTTAAAGGTTATATGCGAAGTCCCAAGCGGTTGTTATACTCATGTTTGGCTGCTTGTGCTTTGCCGCAGAGGGCTTACCCCCGAGCCTGTGCGTTGGCGTGCGGGGGATGGCAGGACGAGGGGTAGCGGGGGCGGAAAGTAACGGCAGGTTGTGCAGACAGTACGACTATAGGTGCGTTAGGGATTGCAGCGGAAAGCCCGACCCTTTGGCGCGTGTTCCTTGCGCCAAAGGGGAACGCCCCAAGAATTAAATATACTTATCATTTCTGCAAAAGTATTTTTTGTAAAAGTTTATTCTGCTATTTTTTTGTCATCAGAAACGCGCTGCCTGTGATATTTTATATAATCCGACAATGGTCCCATTAAGCATACCGCCCTGTAAAAGTCAGTTAGATCCGGTTGTTCCAACGGATGAAGCGCATAACCATAATCAAAATATGCAGAAAAAGAACTGTCGGAAGAAATAATTTCGTCTTTAAGTCCGAATTGCGTACCAAAAACTTGCGGGTTTGATTGATTCACTCTTACTCTATCGAACAGATAAGCATAATTGGAGATATTTATCCGATAAGAAGGTAATAACTTTTCCATAGATTGCAAATAAAATATTTGGAATGAAGTATCAAAAAATGATCTATTTATAGATGTGTCTAATTTATTGTAATGTCTTTTAATTAAGCCGTTCAGGACAGTAGAAGTATCTACATAATTTTTAAATAAATTATCAGTGCTATAATCGGAAATGCTATGCAAAAAATATCCACAATCATTATCAAACATTTTTGTCATATAATAAAATGCGCTGTCGTATTGATTTCTCTGATTAAATATTGCAGCTATATAGTACATACTTCTAATATCTTGCGGATAAGTTGAAAGTCCTGCGTATTTTAATCTATATAAAGCACTGTCGGTTTGTTTTTCAGATAACAGTTTCCAAACCTCTGCGTGAAAAACTATGTATGGGCTTATTTATATTATTTGTTGTTTTTTACGGTAATTTTCTCTAAACACTTTCGGGGTGCAGAGTTTATATTTTTTGAAGATACGGTTAAAGTTTGCTATATTTTTAAAACCGCAATCGGCACATATTTCCATTATTGATTTTGTGGAATCTACCAATGCACGTGCAGCGTATCCAAGTCTAATATCTATAACATATTCCTGAAATGTTTTGCCTGCTCTTAACTTAAAAAACCGACTGAATGAACACGGCGACATACCTACAATTTCTGCCATTTTATCACAGCGAATTTCTCTTTTGTAATTACTGTTTACATAAAGTCTTACTTTTTCTATACGGCGGCTGTCGGAATACTCTTCCTGACGCGCAAAAGAATCGCTTGAAAGCGCACGTGCTTCATCGGAAAAAAGTGATAATTCGTGCAGAAGATTTAAAAATTGCAGTACCGCCTGAAAGCCTTTTTTTGACGATAAATTATCAAGAAGCGGATATACTTTCATTATCGCTTTCATCGGAAAAGCAATGCCTTTGCCTGCTTTATCGCACATTTTACGAATTGTTTCAAATTGGTTTTTACCAATAAGTGATTTAAAGAAAAGGTCGGATGAAAATTGTATTGTAATTTCTCTAATATCTCCCGAAACACATTCATGCTGTTCCCAAACGTGTTCCAAATCAGGCGCAGTAATAAGCACAAGGTCGTAATGACCTACAACTTCCGAAGAGTCGCCGACTATACGCCTTGCTCCCGCAACATTTTCACAGAACGTAAGTTCACAATCGGAGTGATGATGTAATGGATAGGTAAATTTCGTTTTTTTCCTGTCAACAATATAGAAACAATCTTTCTCGGAAACAGGCGTAAGTTCATGAATATTGCTATACATAATTTTTTTCGCTATCGGTCACATATAATTTTGCGTACCATTATTCCCCATTCTTTGAGGT
Organism: Bacteroidales bacterium; assembly: GCA_031257915.1. Lineage (GTDB taxonomy): Bacteria > Bacteroidota > Bacteroidia > Bacteroidales > P3 > JAIRNR01. Next base: position 74,061 of record JAIRNR010000107.1, on the reverse strand, counting down.
CGCTGTCTTTCCAATTTGTAAGTGGAACCTGTGCTGCGGAAGGAGTATCGTCCGAACGCAACATTGAGCATGTTTCACTCTTTGAGGAAATCGACCACATTACATAACTTAATTTTCTGCTGTCCATCCATTCAGTGTATATGCGCCATTCTGCCGTATCAATTGCACCATCGCCGCTTGCCTCCATTGAAGCACATTCCGAAATAAAAACAGGAAGTCCTTTGTTTAAAGCGTAGTCGGTACGCTCGCGTAAAGATTTTTCATGTGTTGCGGCATAAAAGTGCATGGTGTACATAATATTATTAAAACCCTCAATGGGACTGTCTGCCGCAAGATGTATATCCTGGTCCCAGTTTGGACATCCGACAAGAATAATGTTATCACTGTCTATTGCGCGAATGGTTGCAATTACTTCTTCGCTGTATTTTTTCACTTCATCCCAAGTATAATCGTTACCCCATGGCTCATTAAAAATCTCATATATAATATTCGGTGTATTGCCGTATTCAGTTGCAACTTCTGCAAAAAAACTCTTAGCAGTATCAAGGTGAATGTGATGTGCATGCCAGTCAACAATAACATACATATCGTTACGAATTGCTGCTCCGACCGCCGTATTAAGACAATCCACCGCAAGTTTTTTATCAGTAAGATATGCTCCCTCAGGTTCAACCCCTATTGCTACCCTTAAAAGATTTGCTTTCCAATCGCTGTTAAGCCACGTAACCGTCGGCACACTGTAATATCTACTCCACCAATTGTGCCAACCTAAACTCACACCTTTAAGTTGCAAAACATCGCCGTTTTTGTCTATGAGTTGCGTTCCTTTTACAGACAACTGTCCATGCTTTGCGACAAAACCTGTGTCCGAACTCTGCGCCTTTCCGCAACATACAAGGAATATGGAAAAAGATATAAATATACAGGCAAGTTCTGCCTGAATTATCTGCTTAGATACAAGCTTTTTATATGTTCGTTTCATATTATATTATAAATATTGTGAATGCGAAGTTACACATTAAATTGTTAATTCACAGAAAAGTTATACCCTTGAATATTACAAGGATAAATTATTAACATTTTATGAGTAACGTTTCAATTTGCGGGCCTCACTCACAGGTTCAAATTCGTAGCATCTGACGGCAAAAAACGTTTGGCTGATTTTTAAGGCGGTACCTTTGATAAAGTATCTGACACTTTCTGTCAGTAACACTAATAAACCACAGTCCGATTGTGCTGTCAAATGTGCAAAGCCCAGGCAGGAGGCGTAATTTCTACTTTTATTTTTCTGTTTGTTACAGGATGTGGAAATGCAAGAGAGCAGGCAAACAATGCTATTTGTTGACGTGGGGCTTTTGTCGGTTGACCGTATTTAATATCACCAATTATCGGATGTCCAATGTACGCAAGATGAACACGAATTTGGTTTTTGCGACCTGTTTCCAATTGTATCCCTACAAGTGATTTCGTGTCGGATGTTTCAATTACTTTATAATGTGTAATTGCTCGCTGAGCACCATTTTCATTTTTATCCGCAACGTACATTTTCTGTTTATTGTCCTCATTTAAAAATGTCTCTATTGTGCCTTGCGGCGGAGCGGGGACTCCATATACGAGTGCGCGGTAAAGTTTTTGCACTTTATCCCAATTTTCTTTAAACCATGCCTGCACGTCAGCAGTTTTCGCAAAAAGCAACAAGCCCGACACTTCTCTGTCAAGACGGTGAACTGTGAAAACTTCTACATCCCGTTTGTAGCGTGTTTTTAGATAGTGCCGCACCATTCCAAGCATTGAACGTGTCCTTTCCGTTGTACGTCCACTTGAAATAATACCTGCCGGCTTAACTACCGCAATAAGAAAATCATCTTCATAGGCTATTGAAAAAGGTGCTTTTTCTCTATGCTGTTTACGTGGTTCGTATTTTTTAAATTCTACCACTTTCCCTTTTTGCACCACAACATCGGGACGTTTCACCGCACCGCCGCCGATAGAAACACAGCCGAGCGAAATCATCTTTTTTATTCGTGTGCGATTGCTTTCGGGAAATTCTTTTAAGAGTAACTGCCACAGGGGCATTTCTTCTGTCGCTTTGATTTTCATATAACCGCAAAGATACGATAAACAAACGCAAATTTGCTTTGCTATCAACTTAATCGTAACTTGATTCGCTTCGCTCATGAAGGTACTTCGTTTCGGCAGAGCAAACTTGTTTGCTCTGCGCTTAACTTAATCGTAACTTTATTCGCTTCGCTCATGAAGGTACTTCGTTTCGGCAGAGCAAACAAGTTTGCTCTGCGCTTAACTTAATCGTAACTTTATTCGCTTCGCTCATGAAGGTACTTCGTTTCGGCAGAGCAAACAAGTTTGCTCTGCGCTTTCCGCTACATCAAATGAAAAATAAATTTTCCATTTGCTTCCGCTCCAAGCGAGCAAAGCAATAAATTTGCTTTGCTCTCAACTTAATCGTACCTTTGCAGACTATGGGCTTATTAAACAAGAAATGGATAATGCGCGAACAGCATGGCAGTATTCCCGACGGTTTACACACAAATCCTCATATTGCAAAACTGCTTTTCTCAAGGGGCATTGATACAAAAGAAAAAGTAGAAAAATTTTTTTATCCGAAGTTAGAAGCACTGCACGACCCCTTTCTTATGAAAGATATGAAAAAAGCAGTAAAGCGTATTGATGAAGCACTTAAAAAGAAAGAAAAAATTCTTGTTTATGGAGATTATGATGTGGACGGTGCTACTTCTGTTGCAGTCGTGTATTCTTTTTTAGAAAAAATCATAACTACAAATACAATTGCAGACACCGCAGGTACATCAACACTCGGTTTTTTTATTCCCGACCGCTATGTTGACGGATACGGACTCTCGAAACGCAGCATTGATTTTGCAAAGCAGCGCGGTTATTCACTTATGATTGTGCTTGACTGTGGGATAAAAAACAATGAAGAAATCGCGTATGCCAATGAAAACGGAATTGATGTTATTGTCGGCGACCATCACCAGCCCGGTGATACTCTTCCTGACGCTTACGCTATTCTCGACCCCAAGCGCGAAGACGACACCTATCCATATAAAGAACTCTCCGGTTGCGGAATTGGTTTTAAACTCGTACAGGCATTCTCAATAAAACATAATCTCAATATAAGAGAATTTGTCTATCCATTGTTAGACCTTGTTGCCATAAGCATCGCCGCAGATGTTGTTCCACTTACGGATGAGAACAGGATACTTTCGCACTATGGTCTTATATTCATAAATACGATGCCGCGTCCGGGCGTAGAAGCATTGCTCTCTTATTCAAAAGTTGAACATGTAAAACGTTCAACAAAAATCGTATCAGGTACAAATCGTCCTCTTTATTTTAATAAAGAACTTACAAGCAACGACCTTGTTTATATGATTGGTCCGCGCATAAACGCTGCAGGCAGAATGGAAAGTGAGGAAGGAAATACAAGTGCGCGTCTTGCCGTTGAACTCTTACTTGCAAAAGACATAAACCATGCTAAGGAAACAGCCAAGAGTATCAATGAATTTAACACTGAGCGCAAAATGCTTGATTCGCAAGCAACGGAAGATGCTCTTAAACAACTTGCGCAAAATCCTTTACTGCAAGGCAAAAATACAACCGTTGTTTATGACAAAAGCTGGAATCAGGGTATTGTCGGTATAGTCGCCAGTCGTTTAACGGAAACATACTATCGTCCTACGGTCGTTTTTACAGAATCAAAAAAAGGAGATATGCTTGTCGGCTCTGCCCGAAGTGTCGGCGGTTTTGATGTTTATTCCGCTATTGAACGGTGCTGGCTTTTTTTGCAACATTTCGGCGGACATAAATATGCCGCCGGTCTGTCAATTTTACACGATCACTTAGAGCCGTTTGCACAGGCATTTGAAGATATTGTTACGCAAATGTTAAAAGATGACGAGCAGGCACTTGTGCCGACAGTAATAATTGATAACGAACTTAATTTTTCCGAAATCACTTTTGATTTCTATCGGGAATTAAAACGTTTTTCTCCTTTCGGCGCACAAAATCCAACTCCTGTTTTCAAAACATGCAGAGTTCTTGATACAGGCTATTCACGCAAAGTAGGCAAAAATCATCTCAAACTTTCGTTGTTCCAGCAAGACAGACAATCGTTCCCAATAAATGCAATTGCTTTCGGGCAGGGCGATCTTTTTGAAACCATTAAAAGCGGCGTACCGTTCAATATTTGTTACGAAATAACTGAAAACGAATGGAACGGTGTCGTATCAATTCAACTGAACATTAAAGATATTCAGTTTGACAGATAATAACGAATGGAACGGTGCCGTATCAATTCAACTGAACATTAAAGATATTCAGTTTGACAGATAATGCCGTTCTTACGGCAACTGCGACGCATACGTCTGCAACTGTCTTGCCGTTTGACTGTCGCCGCTCTGCTGGTAAATCTGCGCCATCAATAAATACGCCTGTTTAAAATCAGGACGAAGTTCAATAACTTTTTTCAAATCATTAAGCGCAAACTGCGCCTGTCCCGCATTAAGATAAGCGTATGCCGAAAGCCAGTACCCCTGTACTTCCCGCGGAGCAACTTTTTTCATTCGGGTCGTAACCATTAACGCATTGTTCGGGTCGCGCTTTTGTAAATAAACATTTGTAAGAAGCGATAATGCCGAAAGATTATCAGGCACACCATCTACCCATCGCGAAGCAAGCACAAGCGCACTGTCGTTCATACTACGCTGTAAATATATTTCGCCTAAATGATCAAGTGCATTTTCGTTATATGGATCGGCTTGCAACGCGAGGCGATAGTAATAAATTGCACTGTCAGTCAAACCCGCTCTCATTGCAACATAGCCGTAATAATCGTTTTTATCCTCACGTTTTAAGACAAATGAAACAGGAATACCATCTACTTTCTCTACAAAAACTGTGTTTTTGGGTGGAAAAATATTTTTATTTTTCATCATTGCGGGAGTGATTCCTCTCCCGCCGACAGGAAACACTGCATAATCCCAATCTCTATCTCCTCTATCATAAAAACGTGAAAAAACAATTTGGAAATGTGCTGTGTCCTGCTCTAAAGTAAAACCATCTACGCGTGCAACCCAACACGCTACAAGTGTTTTTTTGTTTGCAGAAGTATCTGCATTTTTTAAAACCCATTCGTCACAAGCACGTAAAGAGTGATAATAGTAGTCAATCTCATATTTTCCATAAGTATTTTTTAGTCCGCCCGAAAATTCATTGAAATAAAGATATTCGTAAGGATGATTTTTTACCGCAAATGCCGCCGGATGTATTAACAATACAAAAGGCAATGCTGTTAAAATATATTTAATAACCGGTTTGCGTGCTTTTTCTATAAGCGAATAAAACCCAAGTCCCGCAAGCGCAACCATTGGGGGATACGTAAATATGGCGTGCCGCCATCCGCCATAAACATTTGCATCTGTGTACCAAATCCAAAACAGTGGAAACATCACGCAGAATAAAAGCATAAAAGTCCAAAATCTGTCACCACGCTTCCATCCGGTAAAAAGCCGTATGGCAAAACCAAGCAATACTGCAAAAGGAATTGTCATTAACATCCATTTTTCAAGATAATACTTTGGCATATCAGCACTTTGAATATACTGTCCTTCAAAAAGTTGTGCCAATACAGCAGGGAAAGCAGACACCGTTTTGAAAGATGAAATCATATTGTCTATCGGATGCTTAATTAAAAATGGCCACTGGATAACGGCGAACAAATATCCTCCGATTATAACAATCAGACCGTAAAGAAAAAACCTCGAAAAATGTTCTTTCCAATAATTTTTTTCAACAGTTTTTTTTCCTTTTAATCCGGATGATCTTTTTGCAAAAACTCCATTATTTTGTATCAAAAAGAAATGCAAAAATCCAAAAAGTCCGACATAGGCAAATAGCAATAAACCACCCGGTCGCACGGCAATAGCAAAACCGATAGAGAGTATAAGCAACAGAATTGTTCGCCACTTTATTTTTGGAAAATCTTGTAAAAAAACTATTATTCCATATATTGTCATCATAAAAAATGATGCCATTGTCGGGTCTTTCAAATTATTAAAAGAATGTCCTATAAAACGCGGTGAAAAGGCAAAAAGTACAAATGTAATAATTGCGGGCAGCCATTTCTTATTTGCAATGCGAAATGCGGCAAGTGCGGCAAAAAGCATGCCTAACCATCCGACAAGCGTACCACAAAGATGACGAATATTTATTACGGCTTTCATGCTATCGGAAAACCCTGTAACACGCGCTATGCCGTAAGCAATATTATCTATTGTCGCACCATAATTCGATAATGCATACGCAGATGTATCTTTTCCGAAAGTAGCATAATACTCTGTGTTTTTTACGGAATCGTCATAGTGATAGGGCTCATCGCCACTTATACCCGCACTAAAAGAACCGACAAGCAACACTACAAGCGTGATTCCCGTTATTGCAAAAAAAACAATTTTAGATAAATTCTGCTTCATATTTATAGTTTTTTTGAATGTGAATTTTCTTTTTTATCTTTATCTGTATTCTTACCTTTTCTGTTGAATACAAAATTTCTATTTAAAATAAAACCCAGCAATCCGTTAGGGATACAGATAAAAAGCCCGCCTAACAAATCTTTTAACTTCTCCATTGTTATTAACGGCAGCAGAGCATTTAGTTCGTGTAGCCACAGGGTATCCTCACTTATGATATATCGTTTAAAAATCCATATTCCACTTATATTAAAAAGATACATTATACCATAAACACCGACAAAACGAAATATAAGCCGAATATCACGATTTTTAAATACTATGCCGCCATACGTTTGAAAATTAAAAATAATTCCGATAATCATTCCAAGCAACGATGCCCATACATAACTAAATCCGATAAAAACAAGGAAAGCATATACTGCCACACCGAATGCGGTATTTAATCCTGCAACAAGAAAAAATCGTAAAAGTTTGGATTTAAAAAAACGTTTAATCAAAATTCACCCTCTCTTTCTCTATTACTAATGGGCGTTTGCGAACCTGTGTATGTATTGCTCCTATATACTCGCCAATAATTCCGATAAAGAAAAGTTGTATTGATGAAAAAAAGAAAAGCCCGATTACAAGCGGTGCCGTTCCGGCTTGGAAACTGTCCCAGTAAATCAGTTTATAAATAAAATAAATTAGTGCCGCAAGCAAACTTATTATAGCAACTCCAAAACCGATAAAACTTGCTAACCGTAATGGTAGTTTTGAATGATTGACAAAGCCAAGCATTGCTATATCATAAAGAGTATATAAATTATTTTTTGTTTTGCCGTGTTCACGCCTTGGCTGGGTGTAATCTATTTGTGCAACATCGAAACCAAGTTCGCCGATAAGTCCGCGAAAATAAGGATATGGGTCGTCAATTGTTCTTACAACATCTACGAATTTTTTATCGTAAAGACCAAAACCTGTAAAGTTTTTTATCTGCTCCGTTTCTGACGCTTTTGAAAGAAGTCCGTAAAAAATTTTACGAATACTATACATTACAGGATTTTCCTTGCTTTTATTTTTTACCCCAACAACTATTTTGTATCCCTCTTCCCACTTTTTTATAAATTGAGGGATAAGTTCGGGGGGGTCCTGCAAATCGGCAACAATACTTATAACCACGTCCCCAAAGCATTGTCTTATACCATAAAACGGTGAACGGATGTGTCCGAAGTTGCGAACATTAACGATAACCTTTACATTTTTATCCTTTGCCGCAATATGCTTAAGAATTTCAACGGTTTTATCTGTACTTGCGTTATCAATAAATATATGTTCGTATTCGTAGTTTTCAAGCGACAACATTTGTTTTTTAATTTCTTTATAAAGAAGTTCTATATTTTCCTCTTCATTATAGCACGCTGTCAGTATTGATATTTTACGCATATTATTTAATTTTATTCTCAATTGTTACGTTTTTTATTTTTTCATATTTCAGTACTATTGCCAGCAGAACAATATATATCGAACGTTGCAAAAGTGGCAAAAATATAGGGGAATAGATTTTCCTTATAAGTTCAGGTATCGGCATTATCAAAAAAACAATTCCTGCCATTAGCAATATTTTTGTTATGAGTGGCAACCTTTTCTCTCGGAACAATAATAATACAATTGCCATTATAAGCAATGCCAACACCGGCAAATTGGTTGAAACGCAGTACATCCAACAAGTAGAAAACACTGCCGGAATGGAAAACAGCACTGCATTTGAGGCATTACGATATTTATATGACAGAATTGCTGTTACCGCAGTAAAAATAATCACCTGCACCATCGTTCCAATATTTGAAGAAATAATTTCTGTCTGTATAAAATAATCTAAAAAGCCCCAATATAAAGTATTTGGATTTAACTGGTTATAAAGTTCTGATATTTTTAAGTTTGCCGCTTGATGATCTAAAAAAAGTTGCACGAAATTTATTTCATAAACAAGTGCGGCACAAAACCACGGAACAAGCACACACAGTACTCCCGTTATTATTGATTTCCATTTTTTTTGAAAAAGCAAAGGAATAAAAAACAGAGCGGCAGTTTGCGGTTTTAGCATTGCAAGCCCAAGCAGCAATCCTGTGATAATTTCATTTTTCTTACCATTGTAAAGTACCCCCAGTATTATAAGTGGGGTTACGAAAAGAGATGCATTTATAAATTTTAATGATGGACAGAAGCCATATTGCGCAAGACACAGCAACATCACAAGTGTTGATAGAAAAATATTTTTACTTTCCGTAAAAACTGTTTGGCGAATTTTTACAGCCATCAATACGATAAGCATCAAAGAAACAATCATACACCACCAAAGAGCCGGCAGAAGTGAGATAAAACCGGGAAAGAACACATTAGATGTGATATATGTCCACGGTAAATATGGATTATTATTTTCTATGGCTTTTTTAATTCCGTGTTCCGGTTCTTTCTCATTCATCAAAAAAGGAAGAGGGTTTTCTCCTTTAATAGCGTGAGCATTTCCAATCCACATTGTTTCCCCGTCAGAAGATCTTCCGTCCCCAAAATCACCGAGACGCAAACATTCAGAAAATGTTTCAAAACCTTTGTGTGGAATAACCTGAGAAAAATAAAACCCAATTCCAAAATAAATCAATACTAATGTTACAACTGCAAACAATGCAACCCTTTTTGAACAAGATACTCTATTGCTTTTTATTAAGTTCGTTTTCATTTTAGTTTTAATAATCTTATAATGCCCATTTTAGCTACAGACTTATGAACCGAAATATTTTTTATGTTTTCTATTTCTTGCTTGTTGTAGTAGTACTTGTGTGTATATGACCCATTTCGCAAAGTTAATTAAAAATATCTATAATAAAAGTCAATTAAGATTGTATAGCAAGGCAAACGCATTGTTTGCGAATACTTATTGCACGGTATTCTTTTTCTAACATTGCCTTCCGTTCTTTAATCGGTTTCACAATAACTTTTTTTTAAGAAATCCATACGCATTGTCAATTCACCAGTGTGCTTGTGTAAATTATCAATTATCTTATCCCGATTGTCCTGTTCCGGATGATGAGATTTGAAAATACTTGCACTGCTTGCTATCAACTCTTGCTTCCAACGTGAAATTTGATTTGGATGGACTTGGTAGCGACTACTCAATTCAGATAGAGTATAACGCTCACTTATGGCTTCTAATGCCACTTTTAATTTTATTGAAATCGCTACACCTCACCAATGCCTGCAAGCAGTCATTGCTTTCGGCTTAAACGTGATTTTGCTTTGAACTCTGCCGAATTGAAAATCATTAACTCCTTACATAAAAATAAACAGTGTTAATATAATTTACGGCGATTTTTCGTGTTTGTCATCTTTGCTCGTTTTTTTGCAAAGTTACGATTAAGTGAGAGCAGAGACCGCTCGCGGGCTTTGTCGAACGTGAGCAACTTCATATTTATTAAATAGAATCACCTTAACCATCGGTCCTAAAATTGGGGTACATTTTAGTCCATAAACAGGTTTTGTCTTATTTTTTTTCATGATATTCCTTTTCGGTATTCACATTCCAGATATTATCTTTATCTGTAATCCCTTTCACGATGTTGTCCACCGCAACCATTGCCGTAAGCATTGAATGGTCGGCATTATTGTAGCGATGTTGTCCGTTGCGGCCTATGCAGTACAGATTTTCTATTGTGTCCAAAAAACTACGCACTTTGTCTAACTGATAGTACGCACCATAATAAGTCGGATATGCCTTTTTTACTTTCGCCTGCGTTGCATCAAGGACATCGTCTCTATCCACAATATCTATCTTTATCATTTCGTCAATAGCCATTTGTATAAATTTCTCACTCGGCATATTCCAAAGTTCATCCCCCTCATCGCAAAAATATTCAAGCCCAATCCACATTGTATTTTTATAATCGTTTACCATGTATGGACTCCAATTATTAAATATCTGAAGTCGCCCAACTTTCACATCACGCTCCTGAATATAAATCCATGTATCAGGGACACGATTTTCATAAGTTGTTATTCCTGTTTTATTTTTTATCTTCAATTTTTTTGCAAGAAGTCCAACTGTTATAAAATCGCGATATGGAAGTTCTTTTGATATATTAAGTACTTCCCGAGAAATATTCACCCCCTGCACAGATGCGACCAAATCTTTTATTGGCATTGAAGAAAAAAAATAATCGCAGGTGATTTGTGTTCTCTGTTCATCACCCCCTATTCCTTGTTTCCGTGCCATAACACTCACTACACGCCCGTTTTCTACATTTACACCCGTAACTTCTGTTTCCATAAAAATTTGCCCGCCACGTCTTACAACCTCATCAGCAACCGTTTCCCACAACTGCCCCGGACCAAGTTTGGGATAAATAAACTTTTCAATAAGCGATGTTTCTACTTCTTTTTGATTTATGTTGTTGCCCTGTTTTACAAATGCCTTTTTAAGCATATCTTTCAAGATGGCAAGTACGCTCAATCCTTTTACTCTTTGGCTCCCCCAGTCGGCACCAAGTTTTGACGGATGAATGCCCCAAACTTTGTGAGTATAATCCTCAAAAAACATTTTGTAAAGCGGTTTGCCGAAACGATTGATATAAAAGTCTTCCAGCGAATTTTCCTTTCTCTTGAAAAGTGTTGCCCACACATAACCGAAACCAGCGTTAAGCGTGCGCAAAAGCCCCATATTAGTAAATGTTTGCCATTTAAGAGAAATTGGATAATCAAAAAATTTCCGCAGATAAAATATACGCGAAACTCTTTGACGTACAAGCATTACTTTATTTTCTTTTTCGGGATTTGGTCCGTCTTTAACTAAATCGCTGTTTGTTTTCCCCAACAGAATTTCGTCCAAAGACGGTTCACCCTGCACGGATAATATTTTTTGCCACCACGCCATAACGTCATCATTTTTTGAAAAAAAACGATGCCCCCCTATATCCATTCTATTGTTTTTATAGACAAGTGTTTTTGATATTCCACCTACTTGCCTGTCTGCCTCTATCACAATGGGAATTATGTCTGTTTTTTGGAGTAGTTCGTATGCGGCAGTAAGACCTGCCGGACCCGCCCCTGCTATTATTGCTGTTTTACTGGGGTGCTTCATAAGAATATTCTAATATTTGATTATGTCTTTTCATTGAAAACTCACATCCATGAATACAAATTTAATACTCTTTTCGCAAATTATCATTATCTTGACCAGGGTCAACGCATTAAAAATCATACAATAGTGCTAATCAGCAATTTACACATAGAAATATTTCATAATTTGGCAAAACAGGATTTATAAACATCTGTAAATAAAGGAGTTAAAATTTTAATGCGTTGACTCTGTTATCTTGACATAAAAAGAAACAGTGTTAATATAATTTACGGCGATTTTTTGTGTTTGTCATCAACTACTAGTCTTAAAATTGGGGTACATTATACTTCAATCTAACCTACAAAATCCATATAATTTTCTCTGTTTATCACGTTAAAGGTATGTTGCGGATATGTTGCGGCAAATGACATCGGAAGACGTGAGCGTTTTTTTTCATTCCATTTTATTTCAAAGGCGGAAAGTGTTCCATCTTTATCTTCAATGTAGTCTATCTCCTGCTGCTGAAACGTTCTCCAAAAATATATTTTGGCGTAATTATTATCATATTGATTACGCTTTATTCTTTCACTGATTATAAAATTTTCCCACAACGCGCCGACATCTTGCCGCAAAGACAAAGGCTGAAAATTGCTTAGCATGGCATTTCGTATTCCATTATCATAAAAATAAATTTTTCTTGATTTTTTTATTTCGCTGCGCAGATTGCGGCTGAATGCACTTAATCGGAAAACGACAAAACATTTTTCGAGCAAATCAATATACCGCTCTACCGTTTCCATATTTACTCCCACCGTATTTGCCAATTCGGAATAAGATACTTCCGAGCCAACCTGTAAAGCCAGCGCAATAACTAATTTTTCTAAAACTGCAGGCTTTCGTAAACCGGAAGCAGATAAAATATCCTTGAACAAATAACTTTCTGCGATGTTCAACAAAATTTCTCTTTCTCTACCCGGGTTATTAACAACATCAGGATAAGAGCCGAACAGCAACCGTTGCTCTAGCATTTGTATTTGACTCATCATATTTGTATCCTTTACCAATTCTCTTACTGAAAAAGGATAAAGGCAATAAGTATATTTTCTGCCTGTCAGCGGCTCATTCATTTTATTTGACAAGTCAAAAGAGGAAGATCCTGTTACTATTATTTGCACGTCTTTAAGATTATCAACCATTAATTTCAGTATCAATCCAATATTACTAACACGCTGCGCTTCATCTATCATTATCATTTTTTGGTTTCCAAAAAGCGATTGAATAGTTTTTGAATTTATGCCCGTAAGCATTTGTCTTACTTCGGGATCGTCACAATTAAGAAACAACGGTTCTTTTTTTTGCTTCTCCGCTATTTGTCGCAATAACGTGGTTTTACCTACTTGACGAGGACCTGTCACAATTATTACTTTGCTGTCGAAAAACCTGTTTTCAAGGATGTTCTGAATGTCTCTTTCTACCATACTGCAAAATTATTTAATGCAAATATATGAAATTTCTCGGTTATAACATGAAAATTATATGAAATTTTTCGGTTACAATAGTGTAATTTTATAAAAATTCTCGATTATAACACAGGAATTCTATGGAATTTCTCGGTTATAACATGAAAATTATATGAAATTTTTCGGTTACAATAGTGTGATTTTATGAAAATTCTCGGTCATGACATGGAAATTATATGAAATTTTTCGGTTATAACACGGGAATTGTATGGAATTTTCCGATTACAGTAGTGTAATTACATGAAAATTTTCGGTCATAACCTGAAAATTGTATAAAATTTTCAGGTTATAATAGTGTGATTTTATGAAAATTTATTGCTTTCGTATTCTTCGCGTGACAGAAACGGATACATATCATCTATTTCCGGAGAAATTATTTTGCCATCGGGCAACACTTTTGAAGAAAGTTTTGGTTCAAAATTCTGGTTTGGGTCAACAACTATTTCACAGAAACAGGGATTGTCACCCTCTATAAATTTATGCAATTCTGAAATTTCATCTAATGAAGTTATTCTTATAAACGGTATGCCGTAAGCGTTGGCGATTTTCTCAGCAGAAGGAAAACTCACGCCGTTTTCCATTGAAACACCCACAAGTGGCGGCTCAAAAAGATTTTTCTGTGTTTGTTTTATTGACAGATAACCACCGTTATTTATGTAAATGATTTTTATGTTTAAGTTGTGATGTACTACTGTTTGCAGTTCCTGAATATTCATTTGGAAACTGCCGTCACCATCAAAACATATTACTCGCCTGTTTGCAACAGGAGGAGCAGTAGTGGAATCACTTGCCGTTACAGTAGAAATGGCAGGACATGCAGAAATTTTTGAAGCAGAAAGGGGAACAGAGGTTGCGGACAGAGCAGGCTGAACAATTTTCGTGGATGGCGGTATTGTAGCGGCATTACAGGCAAGGCAGCAGCCGAGCGAAGCAGGAAAACCATAGCCCATAGAGGCACATCCGGAATTTGTAAACAGTCGTTGTCTTTCTTTAAGTACGGCAGCTTGAAAAGTAATTACGCATGCAGCACCGTTGCCGCAAACCATAACATCGTCCTCACGCAATCCGGCTGTAAATTCTTTAATAAAAACATAAGGATTTAAAGGTGCAGGTTTCTCGTAATACTGCGGCAATGCTGCAGGATATTTATTGTGAATGTTTTTACACCATTCAAGCCACTGTAGCGGTACTGTCGGTAAATTTCCCTGCTGCAACAAATCATTTACAACATCTTTAAGATTTGCATGTATCGGCAAGTCCGGCTTTATCGTTGGTTTCTGCAATTCCGCAGCGTCAATATCAACAATTATTTTAAAAGCATTTTTTGCAAACGATGTATAATTGTAACTTATCTGACGTATGTTTAAGCGACAACCTAAAACGATTAATAAATCGCTGTTTTGCACGACAAAATTTCCACCCCGCAAGCCCACCGTTCCCGGACGACCGCAGTACAAAGGGTGTTCATCCCAAATAAGGTCATATCCGTTGAATGCGGTAACTACCGGTATTTGCAATTTTTCGGCAAGTTGTAATAACTCATTATGAGCATTTGCAAGGCGTACCCCTGAACCAACAAACAATACAGGATGTTTTGCCCGCTTTATATGCTCAATTATTTGCGGTGTAAGCGATTTGTCGTAAACAGGATTTTCATTTACAAGCCCCTCGTCTGCTGCATTAAATTTTCGCAATTCATCAGTTTCTATTATTGCGGCTTGAATATCCAGCGGCACATCAATCCATACAGGACCGCCTCTGCCGCTTAATGACAAATACCACGCCTTTTCCAGATGATAACGTATTTCATCTGCATTCCAAATCTGCATAACATATTTTGTCATTGTTTTCACACACGAAACAATATCAAATTCCTGGTCGCCAAGTTGCCGTAAACCATCCGGCACACCCGCTGCGTGAATAGTTGTTTCACGCTTTACCTGCCCGCTAACGACAAACATCGGAACCGAATCAAGCCACGCACCGAGAACACCTGTAATCGCATTTGTACCGCCCGGACCACTTGTAACACATACCGGCGCAATACGCCCTGTTAATCGCGCATAGCCCTCCGCAGCAATAGCACACGCCTGCTCATGATGATTATAAACGCACTTCAACGATGGATGATGTCCAAAAGCATCGTTCAAATGCATTGCACCCCCACCCGTAATTGTAAATACATGTTCAACCCCGCGAGCGGCAAAAAAATCCGCTATATATTTTGATACTTTTTGTTTCATATTCGCCCTATATTGCTAATGAGTTATCCCTTCCTGCTAATATATCATTGTAAAAAATTTGAATCCTGAACTGTAAAAAAGTCCAAATCATCTGAATAGCGATGATTATAATACGCTCTACTTAATGCGGTTCCACCTGTCAAAAAGAAAGGAGTGTTGCATTTTTTTTGCGCGTTCAGAACCCCATCCTGCATCGGATAAAGAATGTCCCTGTAATATGGATAAGATAATGTCATATTTCTGTGTAAAATCTATTTTCTAAAGGCAAACAATACTAAATCTATACCATAAAATCCATACTGACGCAAGTAGAAATTGAAATTACCAAGTTTGTTTATGTATTTCGGTATTTCAATTATATCATTTGGCTTATGATAAACGCATATCGCTAAATCCATATTGCTATTCGTTATTAAATTTTTTGCACCTTTTAATGCTTCCATTTCTGCACCTTCTATATCCATTTTAAGCAATGTTATTCCTTTAAGATTGTTTATAAATACATCATCCAGTGCAACATTTTGTATTGTGTTGTATTGTATTGCGTTGTCATTCACTATGCAGCCGCCCTCGCCACCATCTGCCGCAAAAGTGGCAATCTCATTATTTGAATAAACACCGTTAGGAAATAATATTGCTTTTTTATTCAATTTTCGTACTGTATCTGCTAACCGTTGAAATATCCTGACATCCGGCTCAAACGCATAAATATTGGGTATATCAAAGTTTATCTTATCCATAGCGACAAGAGTATCACCGTCATAAGCCCCAACATCAATAAAGTTATCGTATTTTCTTAATGGCAGATCTTTTGAAACATACTGTTCTTCTATTGGATATTTATTTGAAACATACGGATAGGTATTTTCTTTTCTTGCTTTTACCGTTTCGGCAAATGTATCGTGAGAAATATTGTCGCTTAAAATATTTATTACAAATCTCACATTTTCATCAGAAAGAAAATCCGTATCGGATGAAAGCCAATACCAGTCACCAAATTCATTTGAAATATCTTTATATATATCAAAAAACGATAACACTTCATCAAAGCCCACTTCGTACAGTTTGTTTTTCAATGCGAGAAAATCAACATCTCTGTTAAAAATAGAAACAATGACTGTGCTGTCTTTTGTATCAACAAGACAGGCAAAGGGATCTAATATTTTCTTATTATCAATGGCTGAATTTTTTATATTGGCATCTAAAAAAGCCACAATTTCTATTCCTCTTTTTTTATATATATCGTATATTCTTTTTCCAATATTACCTGCACCGTAAAGATAAATATTACTATTCATTTCACATAAATTTGTTTTTAATTTTCTGTTCTATACATCCATCCCTCTTTCATATATAAGTTTTTTAAGTCCTGCATTTGAAGAATAGGGAGAACTAATATCATCAATCATTATTTGTGCATCTTTTTTCACATCGCACAAAAGTTCCTCGTTTTCACTTATTTCTCTACATGAAATCTGACCTTTTTGCAGTGGCACGGCAAGATAGACATCATCGGAAAGAGTCGCATGGCGAAACTTGTGACCTTTTGGCAAATCTCTTTTCGCATAAACACCTCTTACAAGTGCATCAAGATATTTTATTTCTTTTTCCGGCGGAACACGCTTTACATCTCCTGACCCGCCACACATTTCCTTCGCTTTTTTAAATGCCTTAAACCACTGGTCTGCCTGCTCCGGTAAAGTACAGTATGGCGAAACCTTTATACCGTCATAGTTAATATCTATATGACGTTCAAACGTGCGTGCACCTTTGGCGTATGCAATCATCACGGAATAATCCCATGAACGATATTCGTGCGTTGAATAACCAATTACATTATTCGGATAACGCTTTTTCAAAAAATCAATTTGATTTATATCAAGTTCATTATCTTCTGACGGATAAATAGAAACGCAGTGATTTACGGCAAGCGGAATATTACGATTTGCAAAAAATGTAACAATGTTATCCATATCTTTTAATGTACTGCCTCCTGTTGACACAATAACAGGCTTGCGAAGTTTTGCTATTGCTTCTATAAGAGGCCAGTCATTTACATCAGAACTTGCAATTTTTATCATTTCAAGGTCAAGCTCACCACAAAGTGCAACAGATGCTTCGTCAAAAGGAGTTGCCATAGTTATACAGCCATTGCGCCTTACGGTATCAACCATTTTTGCGTACTGTTCTTTTGACATTTTTGTATCAAGCGTCTTTTTTATGTAGCGAATATCGCTTCTGTCTTTGAAATTTTTGTGTATAAAATTATCAACATCGCGAAATTGCAATTTTATTGCCGCACGAACTCCATTTACACGCACAACAAGTGCGAAGTCTTCAATAATTTTTATGCCTCTTTCCAACTTACCCCAATGATTATTAGCAAGTTCCAAGACAAAAAGTTCGTCAAAAATGTTGTTGTTTATCATATTGTATCCCTTCTTTTTATTTGTTTTATATCACTCTCCAATAGCCGTTTTTATTGTTACCGACACGTTCTATTTCGGAAACCTCATCGGGGACCCTGTCGGAAACCCCATCGGGGACCGGTACTATAGTTACAAAAATATCCTCATCATCAAATATTACATTTTTATTACCTGAATACGCTTTTGAATATTTATAAATGCTACGCATACCTGTACCAAGTTCCTCTGAACGCCCCATTTGTGTGAATATCTGTGCAATGTAAGGATTTTTTGGGAATTAATATTTTCGTAATTCTATTTGTATCCATTCTTCCGTCTTTTTATTTGTCAAAAAGCAAAACATCCCGATTGATATTTTCTTTATTAGATAAATACCACAGGTAAAGTTCTTTTATCGCCTCTCTTATCGGAGTTAATTTCAAATGTGAATATTCTCCGAACAACCGTGCATTACTGCCTGTGTATTCAAGTCCCATTCCCTCGTTAGCAACCTTTATCGGATAATTTGGTTTGCCCGCAACTTCGCACACTATATCGGCAACTTCGAGTAACGTTATCATTTTATCAGGCGTAATATTATACGCATGATAACTGGGGGTACCAGTCAGAAAACAATCTATTACCGCAGGAAGGTCGGGGGCATAAAGATAAGCAAAAAGGCGATTTTGCCGTACAGTTATCGGCAGGTCAAAAAGCGTTTTGCATATTGCATTTGAAATAAACCGTATTGCATAATCTTCATACTTTCCAAATATGCCGAAAATACGTAAATCATATATGTTGCTGCTCTGCAAAATATCACGCCCTGTAATGTATTTGCAAAAACCGTGTTCATCTATTGGAATAGTTGTGCCGAATTCATCTTCGCTGACATTTGAAATATTGTTTCGCATATCATAAATCGCCCCGCTACCCATAATAAGCATTTTCCCATATTGCTTCTTATGCTGTTCAAGATTATAGTACATCTTGCAATTCGTAATAAAAAGATTGTCATGATCAGGAGCGTTGCGATGTCCGGGTTTTGTGGCAGAATGTATCACGTAATCAAAAACAGGAACTGTGGCTGCAAAAAAATCATCAACACTTTTTTTATCGGCACAATTTAATTCTTTGCTTGACGGCGCAATAATTTCATATTTATCCGCAAGAAAACTTTCTTTAATATTCCTGCCTATAAACCCGCTACCGCCTGTAAGTAAAATTGTCTGTTTTCGCATTATTATTTAGACATTTTCGTCCTTTTTTGCAAATTAACTAAAATATACAAAATATTCGACCACTTATCTACACATATCTACAAATTCTTCTATCACAATAACCATTTCATCAAGCATTTCTTTTGTCATTGCAGGATATACACCAATCCAAAAAACGTCGGACATTATTTTGTCGGTGTTTGCGAGATTGCCCACAATACGGTAGTCGTCACCCTCGCATAAATTATCACAACACGGATGTTTTGTGATATTACCCGCAAAAAGCATTCGCGTTTGAATATTGTTTTTCTCAAGGTGCTGTACTATATCTTTTCGCGTAAAACCTGCGTTGTCTTTTACACAAATTAAAAAACCAAACCACGAAGGATTGGAATTTACTGCCGGTTCGGGTAAAATAAGTTTGTCCGACAGATGTGAAAGTTTGCTGTACAGATAATTAAAATTTTCCCTGCGTTTTTCTGCAAAAAGCGGGAATTTTTCCAACTGTGCGCAACCAATCGCTGCCTGCATATCAGTTGCTTTCAAATTGTAACCAAAGTGTGAATAAACGTATTTGTGATCGTATCCGAACGGAAGTCCGCCGTATTGCCGGTCAAAACGATGTCCGCAAAAATTATCTCTTCCTGATGGACAAACGCAATCGCGTCCCCAGTCGCGTAAAGATGTTATTATTTTTGCAAGTAACGGATCATTTGTATATACTGCACCACCCTCACCTGTTGTTAAGTGATGCGGCGGATAGAAACTTGATGTGCCAATATCGCCAAATGCCCCTGTGAAGCCTGTTTCATCGTTTAATCTATATGTACTGCCGAGCGAATCGCAATTATCCTCAATAAGCCATAAATTATGAGCGGAACAAAATTCTTTTACTGTTTTTATATCGAACGGATTGCCCAGTGTATGAGCGAGCATTACCGCTTTTGTCCTGCTCGATACTGCTGCTTCTAACTGTACCGTATCTACATTATATTGAGGGATTGTAACATCAAGAAAAACCGGAACCGCGCCATACTGAATAATTGGTGCAACTGTTGTCGGAAAGCCGCACGCAACTGTAATTACTTCATCTCCGCGTTTAATCGCCCTGTCTTTAAGAAGCGGTGAAGTAAGAGTCATAAATGCGAGAAGATTTGCACTTGAGCCGCTATTTACAAAAAGTGCTTTTTTTACTTTAAGGTACGAAGCAAATTGCTTCTCAAATTTATCTGTCCATCCGCCGGCAGTAAGCCAAAAATCAAGCGAGGATTCTATAAGATTTTGTATTTCTTTTTCATCAAAAACCCTGCCCGCATAAAAAATTCGCTCACCTTTTTTATATGTTTTAGGTGCATGATTTTCTTTATAATATTTTTCTACAAGCGATAGTATTTCCGTTTTAGTATCAGTCATTGCATTTTTATATTTAACAATTAAGCAGAAAGCACAGCAAGCTGCCATTTCCAAGCTGTTTCAGTCATATCGTCAAGCGACCGGTATGCTTTCCAATTAAGTAATTCCTCTGCTTTTGCAGGACTGCTCCAGATTTTTTCAACATCACCACGCCGGCGCGGAGCAAATTCATAATTCAAATGCACGCCCGACATTTTTTCAAAACTCTTTATTACTTCAAGTACGCTGTATCCTCGCCCTGTGCCAATATTAAACATTTCAACAAACGAAGACACCTTATTATATTTTAATGCCAAAACATGCGCTTCTGCAAGGTCGCATACATGAATGTAATCGCGAATACATGTTCCGTCCGGCGTATTATAATCGTTGCCGAAAACGTTAAGTACAGGACGAATACCAGCCGCTGTTTGCGTAATGTACGGCATAAGATTATTCGGAACTCCAAGCGGAAGTTCACCTATCAGCGCAGACGGATGTGCGCCTGTCGGATTAAAATAGCGTAACGACACTGCTTTTAACGGTAATTCTCTGTCATTATGAAAAGCCGCATAAACAGCATCCGCTAAAATATCTTCGGAAATTTTCTTCGTGTTTCCATAAGGCGAGCAAGCTTTTTTTCGTGGAAATTTTTCAGTAACAGGCAACTCATCCGGTATTCCATAAACGGTACAGGAAGATGAAAAAATAATACGCTCACAGCCAACGTGACGCATTCCGTCAAGTACGTTAAGCAACGAAGTAATATTGTTAAAATAATAGCTGAGCGGTTTCTGCACACTCTCGCCCACTGCTTTGTAAGACGCAAAATGTATAACAGCATCCGGTTTATGTACTTCAAATAAACGCACGGTATCTTTGGTACACGTTAAATCAATTTTTTCAAATACGGGGTCTATTTTTGTGATTTTCTTTATTTGAGATACCACCATTTCGTCCGAATTAGAAAGGTTGTCGGCAATAACAACTTCGTATCCGCTTTCCTGTAATGCAACAACAGTATGAGAGCCTATAAATCCTGCTCCACCTGTAACTAAAATTTTTTCCATAATCTCATTTCTTTTATTTATTCCACTGTTGCCCCCTAAAGTCAAAACATAAAACAAACATTAACACAAATTGTGAGTTCAACAGTGCTTTAATTTACAATATCACCTTGCAGACCATATTCTTACTCTCCATTTCCAAAACAACAACATAAATTCCATGCTGCAAGCCGTTAACATTATAACTGCGCAGTTCCACCCCGCCGCCAAGCCGTAACGCACCGTCTAACAGAGCAACTTTACGCCCCGTCAAATCAAGCATCCATAGCCGCCCATTATATTTTTGGGGAAAGGTAAAACGCAAATTCAAAGAACCGCTTACATTCCCCACCTGTACGATTTCGTTTGCAATATCGTTAATGTAAGCTGTCTCTTCCAATGGCGTTTCAAGTATGATCTCCGTCCCTATCGGCAGAAGAATATTATCAACCCAAACTTTATCTTCACCGGCTTTATCCGAATCATCCTTATGGTAATTCCATGCAAAAGTATGCTCACCCTTTTTTATGGGAAAAGATACACGCGTCCAATTTTCAATACCACCCCAGTAATCAACAATACTTCCGTCAATAATAAATTCCAGATAATCTCCATAAAAGGAATTGTAAAAATTTACTTTTTCACTTGACGTTTTATAATAAAACGCAATACTGTCATCTATTAAAACATTCGCCGTAAAAGACATTGTTGATGTTTCATCATTGCCAATACTGTCACTGACAGCACTGAAATGTCCTTCGTAAAAATTTACATCGTCAATTTTCCATGGATGTGAGTTATGCTGCCAGTCAATAAACGAAAAATCGCCGTTTTCAAACGTTTCATACGCCGTTGATATATGAGACTGCACACTGTTTTGCTGTGTTCTTTCATTTGAATAAAAATTGAATACAATATCAAAAATATCAAACTTGGGCATACTGCTGCTTGTACGGAAAGGCACGGAAAACTCATATTCCTGCTGTGAAATCAAATTACCGATATTAAACACAGATGTATCAAAATGCACGTAATTACTGTTACTCGAAATATTCAAGATTATATTTTCAGCAGCAACACTTCCCGTATTTTTAATTGTAAAAAACGCATCTGCCCCTTCACCACTTTCTATGACTGGAATTTTCTTTTTAACAATAGCTATTTCAGGTGCCGCAAACACATAATAAAATGAAATATTTTGAATTTTATTTACACTGTCATTTACTGTTGCCGTAAGACTAAGTGCAAGTACCGAATTGTTTTTTACATTGGGATTTACTCTAAACTTGAAAGCGTTATTAAGAATAACAACCGTATCTCCGTTTACATCAGATATTTCAAAACTGTCAAGCATTTGTATATTTGTACCTTCCGAGTGTAATTCTAAGGCTATCTTATTCATTGGTATTTGTGGATTTACATTGCGCATATCCACTGAAACGGTATATTCTTTTCCGTATTCACAATTGTCTTTCTTCGTTCCGTTATTGTCTTTTAGCGTAAAATTTTCCGCTCTGACAAACGCAATATCAGGCATAAAAAAATATACCGTATCTACTCTCTGTGCATAAAATTGTCTCGTAAAACAGAGAAGTGCTTTACCTGTCTTTGTATCATTTAACGGAAGTTCCAACTGTCCTGTTTGGTCTGCGGTTGCAACGCTTAACAGGGTATCGTTTCTTGATAATGCAACGCGCGTAAACGGCTCGGTTTGAATTTGTATTGATGTTGATGAAATCGGCATTTGCGGCTCAAACACCGCTTTAATTTCAAGCGGCCGTTTCCTGAAAGGCATAAACGAAGGATCGCCCAGTACATGATATACTTCCCAATAATACTTCGCCATTAACGGCGTTGTTGTTTTTTCCTCTACCGCCATATTGCCCGCAAAAATCATATCATAAACATTGTGCGCCCACTCACTGTACGGCTCTCCGTGTGTATGAAAATATTTGTCAAAAGCACTGCGCCCTGTATTTTCGTAAGTATATGTTTTATTTGTGGAAATATCGGACACCGCTCCAATCGACCAGTAAAAATCCTCATCAAAATATGTTTCGGAAGTCGCGCCGATAAAAGCAACCGCACCACCGTTCGCATTTCTCATTAACACTTCACCAAAACAATTGCTGTTAAACGAGCCGGAAAGACAGCAATTACCAATGACAACAGGATATTTTCCTGCATTTGACAGCGAGGACGCAACTGAAAGATTAAATCCTTTCGGAGTTGTGAAACTATTTATTGCAGCGTGCCCTGTGTAGAGCACCATTGATACTCCTTTTTCTATTGCTTCTCTTACCTGCGCTAATTTATAATCTCCGGTCGGATGTAAAAACGATGTTGTATAAATACCGCTGTCGGCATTGAAATACTGGTCTATCTCATATTTTACCTGATTGTTAAGGTGCGAATAGCCATGATCATTATCAACTCCTGCATATATAAGTGCCGTATCCATAAAAGAACCCTCTGCCGGGCTGATACTTTCCATCGCTATTGTTTTATCTATCTGCGCCTGCAATTGCTCTGTCGTGTTGGCAGAAAATCGTCCGTACGCAATATCGGGCAAATAGTCATCGTCCGTTATTGTTGCATAGTACAGGTCTGTTGAATGTGAGCCGTTGAGTAAATCCGTATTGCCGCCGCAAGACGGAACTTTATTAACATCCCCGACAATCAGAAGATATTCCGGTGCCGGATTCAATTCGTTCGCGTTATCGCAAAGACTCTTTATAAAATTTTTTATAGATGTTGATGTGTTGCCGACTTCCGAATCTGTTGTATATGCTGCTTTTACTCTGTACCCCTGCATTGTTTTAAATCGTATAAACGGTTGCAGTACGGCGGTAAACATTGTGTCGGTAATTATGAGATATGTTGATGGTTGCGTTGTTTTAGCCTGCGCGGATTTCATCATCGGTGTTGCGGATGTTGCGGGTATGATTTGCAGCGTATATTCTATTTTATCATACACCCTCAATATTTTTTTTACCGGATTGTATTTTACCGGATGGACAGTAATTTTTGCATAACGTTTATTTTTTGCATTACCCAAAACTTCTACCGTAACAAGTTCTTCACCGCCGTAATTATTTTTTTTGTACGCCTGTTCCGAATAGTTGAATATCCGCTCGCCTCTGAAACTTTTGCTTACAGGCTTTTGCAGTGGAAATACAGGCTGTTCTATTTTTTGTTGATTGTATGATTTCTTCGTAACCGTTACCGTAACCGTTGTGCCATCAGGAATTTCTATAATTTCAGAAATAACAGGCAGTGCAGGTTCGCCATAATCCGGTGCGCTCACGCTACTGCGTATGCTTTCGCCAAATTCTATAACGGAAAAAGTTTCGCGCGAAACAATAGAAAAAGACGGCATTAAGAATGTCCTGTTTTCTTTCGTTGCGGGCAGTGCAGTGCTATATGCTTTTTGTACAGGCGATACAAGCACAACTACAGTAAAAACTGTACTGATTAAAAAAAATTTTTTCATCTTTATGACAGACGAGGTTTATAATCGCCATAAGCAAAGTTACGAAAATAAGTAGGAATACCGCCTTTAGTGATTACTATAGATGGATGCTGAAGTCCGTTAAACATTGTCGTTTTTACCATCGTATAATGTATCATATCTTCAAAAATAATATCCTCCCCTGTGTGCAACTCATGGTCAAATTGATGACTGCATATAAAATCTCCCGCAAGGCAACTGTTGCCGCCAAGACGATAAACGTTCGGTGCATTTAAATCGCGTTCAACAATTTTTGCACCACGCACTTCGGGCATGTAGGGCATTTCAAGGCAGTCGGGCAAATGACACGAAAAAGAGATATTCAGTATTGCCGTTTTTATTCCATCTCTTTCAACAATATCTTCTACACGCGCTTTAAGCACTCCTGTCTGCCATGTAAAAGCACTGCCCGGCTCAAGATAAACTTTTAAATGCGGGTATCTCTGCTTAAATTCCGACAACGCCTGCACAAGTATTTCAGTATCGTAATTTTTGCGCGTCATAAGGTGTCCGCCGCCAAAATTCACCCATTTCAATTTATGCAGATATTTACTAAAGTGATGTTCAAATGCTTCAATAAGTTTTACACTCGCTTCAGCTGACGATTCGCAAAGCGTGTGACAATGCAGTCCCTCTATACCCTGCGGCAAAACTTCGGACAATTGCTCATGTTTTATTCCAAGCCGTGAGCCTTTGACTGTGGGGTTATACAATTCAGTTGCCACTTCGGAATATTCGGGGTTTACTCTTAATCCTGACGACAAACCGGTTACTCGTGTTCTAAATCGCTCGTACTGCTGCACAGAGTTAAACGTTATATGGCTGCAGTATTTCACAAAATCATCAATATTTTCATCAGTATAGCATGGTGAAAAAGCGTGGGCATTCGCACCTAACTCCTCATACGCAAGTGTTGCTTCGTTGGATGAACTTGCCGTTGCAACATTAAATCCGAAGCGGTTGAAGATAGCAAATGATTTCCATAATGCAAAACTTTTCAGTGCAACAAGAATTTCTACTCCTGTGCGGGCGCGTACCGACGCGATTGTACGTAAATTATTTTCCAAAAGTTCTTCTTCAAGAATATATGCAGGATTAAGCCTGCCGTCAAGTACATTCAATGCGTTCTGTCTGTCTTGCTGCAACTGGGTTTTCAATATTTCAAACGATTTTATCTTTCTTTCATTTCTAAGTTTACCAATAATTTTTACCGTTATTATTTCACCATAAATATTTTCATCAAAATTGAAAAAGTTTACTTCACAAGTAATTTTGCTGTCTAAACAGTCATATCCCTTATCTGTTAAATCAATATTCGTAAAGCCGTCATTTTTATCCTGCACTTCAGCCGCAATGCCGACATTCATCATCCCCCCATACCATTTACCGCGCACATCAACCCTCACAACATAAACACCCAAAGCCGGTATTTCTCCGCTAATAATGCTCATGTTAGCCGTTGGAAATCCTATTTTCCGCCCCAATTTTCTGCCGTTTACAACCGTTCCTTTCAAAGTGTTGACCGGGCGTTCTGTTTTCAGCCCGAAATCAGCCGTATTTTTTAAATCAATCATAATACAAAATTACTGAAGTTAAATACAAAAACGAAGCGGCAAAATTTATTCGGCAAGCAGTGTTTCGTACTGCTGCCATATTTTTTTGCTGCCGAGTGCGAAAGTTTCGTTATGAAAGAGAGGAATAAAAACGCCATTTGCCATACGCACTTTTTCGCGTAATTCCGTCATTTTTTCAAACGCTTCATCCTCCGTACAATGCAAATATCTGGAAAAAGTCGTATCCATACATGTAAGCGGAAAAATTTTCAATGTTGTTTTGCGCTCGTTTGAAAGGTCGTACCAGTGAAATGGTGTACAGCAACCAGCCCTGAAGCCCGCACAATCGGCGTAACCCATAGTGTAATCATCAATAATATGCATACTCTCAAGCATTGTATATGTCTGTGGGAGCGATAGCATTAAAAAATGATTACGATTGGAATATATTTTATGTTGTACAAACTTTTCTAAAAACGATTTTTCATTTTGAGCAAACGTACGATTACCTGAAAATGAGGCACTGTACGAGAGGTGTAAACCAATTTCAATATCATCTTCATAGTTAGAATTTTTTAAAAATTCCGCATATTTTTTTGATGGCAATACATTTGCATTATCAATACTATTTTTATAATTCGCACAATGAAAAAAGAACCTGCTTTTTAATCCGAGCAGCCGATGCAGTTCTATAATTTGTGACAGATTAAAAAACGGATCTTCACGCAATCCTAACATTACCGACAGCCGCTGCAGAAATTGTTTCGGATATTTTATAAGTCCGCCTGCCTGTTTATAGAATGGTTTATTTTTTACGAGAAATCCATGATCAATATCAATAGTTGGAATTTTTTCAAATTGCGGCAATTCAAATTTTAATGACGGATAGACATGCTGTAACTTTTCACGTAAAACTGTCGCCCAAATATTTATTACAGGCTTTTGCAATTCACCTGTTTTATGCAAATAAGATGCTGTTGCGGGAAATCTGCCGTAATTATCAAGCGAAATATTTTTGCGGTATTCTTCGTAACGCGACAGTAAAAAAAAGACGGCGGAAAAAATATCAAAATTAAGAAGCAGTGTATCGTTTGCGGGTGAGGGTGCGGGGAACATGGTATTTTGCCATTTATTTTCCAATTCACTCGCGGGAAGTATTTCATTTGACGGATGTAAAATCCAATCATCAACGTAAAGAGACGGTAATCCTGAAACATTGCCGGCAACATTGTTTTGCAATAAAATTTTTGCTGTGCCCGACATTGCCGCTAACTCCTCTGCCGATGAAGCCCAATACGGCATAAGTCCCATTAAATCCTCAAAAATATATTGAGCCGCGTACTTCAGGCGCGGAGATACTGTTTGAGAATATAAACTTATCTTGTTCATCACATATTCTTAAACGCTTTCAAATGCTCCATTGTTCCCAAAAATACGAGAGTATCGCCATTTTCAAGGGTTGTGTCCTCAGTTATATGCTCCATAATTTCGTATTGAATTTGCTGCATTCCGATAAGGTTGCGTATTTTTATTTTCTTTCTCAAAGCAACAAAATGTAAATGGAAACTGCTTTCAAAATTTATGTTGATAACCTTTTCACCAACCATGCTTTTCGGCACGCCGACAACAAAAATTTCATGAGTTGGCGAAAGTGTGAGGCGGTCTTGATAATGCCCGCCCGAAATCATTTTCAAAACATAATTCACTGCATAATCGTATTCCGGTTCCATTATTTTTTCTATACCGATAGATTGCAATACGGTCGTGTGAATTTGTGAAACAGAACGTGCTATAATATTTTTAACTCCTAATTTTTTCAAAATAGCAACTGTTTCTACGGACCGTCCGAAATCTTTTGAATACGCAACAAAAACGCCATCCAATTTATCAAGCGAAAGCGATGAAACGGCTTCCTCATCGGTAGAATCAAGCAGCATTGCCGTATGTATTTCGTGTTTTACGGCGTCTATATTCTGAGAATGATTGTCAATACCGATGATTTCATGTCCGATTTTCGTGAGCGACACTGCAAGTGTCTGCCCTAATTTTCCCAGACTGATAATTGCAAATTTCATATAATTATAATTTTTTTGTGTACTGTTTATCCCAATAAAACGTTTTCTTTCGGAAATTCATATCTCGTTGCTTCAATATTTTTTGTCAAACCGTAAATAAATGACAAAACTCCGATACGTCCCACATACATTGAAATTGTTATGATAATTTTCCCTGCCGCGCTTAAAGTCGGAGTAATACCTGTGCTTAACCCGCATGTTGTAATTGCCGATAATGCTTCAAAACAAAGTTTTTGAACAGGTATTAACGGATCTGTATAACAAAGTATATATGTAGAGATAAAAATCCAACAGATATAAAGAATAATTATTGTAAATGCTCTGCGTACCGTAGTAAGATCTAATTCGCGATTACGAATTCTTACCTGCTCCTTACCTCTTAGAGCATACCACGTTGCCCGCAATGCCACAGCCGCTGTCGTAACTTTTATTCCTCCGCTTGTACTCATCGGCGAACCGCCTATAAACATCAATAACATTACAAAAAGCAGTGTCGGCATTGTAAATGAATTTATCGAAACGCTGCTGAATCCCGCAGTACGGGAAATAATTGCAATAAAAACAGATTCTGTCCATTTTTGCCCCTCGGAAAGTGCTGCAAAAAGATGGTTTCTTTCCATTGCAAATATAAACAGTGTACTTACAACAAGAAGTAGAAGAGTAACGCGAATAACAATGTATGTGTTCAAATTTATTACATGTGGTACATGCCGGTATTTTTCCTTGAATAAAATCATCCGAAAAATATTACGCAGAAAGTGTTTTAGCAGGCGCAGATAATTTGTAATAATGGGAACACCGATACTCCCCGAAAAACAAAGTATTGCGATAACCCAGTGCATAGAGAAATTTTTAGAAAGTAATTCGCTCTCAAAACCGTTTGTGACACTGGAAATACCCGCATTGCAATACGCCGAAACCGCATGAAAGGCAGAAAAGAAAATACTGCTTTTTATATCCGGAAAACTATCTTTAATATCAAGAAAAATAAAATATGCTCCAATCGCTTCAATGAAAAATGTAATAAACACAATCTCCAAAAGCACTTTGAAAAGGCGGCTTATTCGATTTTCATTTAACATTTCACGTATCATAAACTGACTGCGAAAAGATGTTTGTCCCATAAACGAAAGAGCAAGAAAGCAAGAAAACGTTACAACTCCAATTCCGCCTATTTGCATAAGCATAAGTATAATTACCTGTCCCATAGGGGTAAATGTTTGGGCTACATCTACCGTCATCAATCCTGTCACGCAAACGGCAGACGTTGCAGTAAACAGTGCGTCCGGTAAAGACAGTGAAATGTACGTTGCATTCGGCAACAACAGCAGTGCTGTCCCAACAATTATAAGTAAAAGAAAACTGCCTATGTATATCGCTTCCGCCTTTATATGCTTTTGCGTCAAATAAAATATAAAGCGGGAAAAATTTGCAAATGTGAGTGCAAATAACAACAGATAATTCAAGTACGGATGGACAACTAATTTCTTTATAAGTTCGGGATACATGTGTGTCCAGGGTGCATCGCGTAAAAAATTGTTTTGAATTATGAGCAGGGTCGGAATAAGCAAAAACATAATAAAGTCAAGCCACACAAACCGCTCTTTAAGCACTGTTTTAAAATTGCTTGCATAACGAAAGACAAACGAAGCAAAGAAAATCCAAAGAAGTGTGCGCTGACTGTCTAAAAGTATTGTTGTATAACGTTGGGATATAACGAACCCGAAGTTATACACAACAATAACAACTGTGGCAAGCGAAGCAATAGTCGTAAGAATATTGCTGAACATGCCCAGTGTCTTTTTTATTTTTTCGGAGTATAACCTGTATAAAAACGCGAAATGACGAAACCAATAGCGCATTATTTGCTTTGTATAAAACGTACAAAGATACGCCAAATATATGTAATTTTGCTCTAATGAAATTTAAATTTCTCTTATTGATATTGCCGGCATTTCAAATATTATATTCACAAAGTGCCGCATGGAAAATAGACACGGCGGGAGCAATGTTTGAAAAATGGCTCCCCGAAGTAGATGTTTCCGGAAAAGAACTTACCGAAGAAGAAAAAAAAGCCCGCCGCCTACTTATTTACAACGTACGGCGTACATATCCATACGCTGTGCTTGCAGCAGAAAAACTGCACGAGTTGGAGCGGTTAAAACAGGAAGCAAAAACACGTAAAGACAGACGTGCTGCAATGAAACAGGCAGAACAGCAAATAAAAGCCGATTTTGAGGAAGATCTTAAAAGTATGACTATCTCACAGGGGAAAATTCTTTTTAAACTTATTTATCGGCAAACGCAAAAGCCGTCGTACTATTTACTAAAAGAGTTTCGCGGGGGATGGAGTGCGTTTTCGTATCAGGTGGTGGCTATTTTTTGGGGATATAATCTAAAAAATAAATACGACCCTGCTAATGATAAAGAAGATGCTCTTATAGAAATGGTTGCCGAACGGATTGAAAGTGGCGAACTTTCGCCTGTTGCGGTGCGAAAAAAATATGTGCCTGCTGCTGTGAAAAAGAATTCGGCTTCAGTTAAAAAGAGGAAAAAGCGATGAATTTCAAATCAATAACTGCTTGACCACCTTGCTATGTCAATTATTCCATAAGCGGCGGATTTCAAGAATTTGGGCGAGATAATTTAAATTTTAAATTTGCCCAGTTTTTAACACAACGTACATATTTTGGTTTCTGTTCGTTATTATAAGTATGACGAACATAAAAAACTGGGCAGAGGACGACCGTCCAAGAGAAAAATTTCTTCTCAAAGGTGCATCAGCATTAAGCACCACCGAACTACTTGCAATTATTATCGGCTCCGGAAATGGAAATCAGTCGGCTGTTGATTTGGCAAGAAATATTTTACACGAATATGATTCCGATTTATTAAAAATTGCGCAAATTCATCCGTCCGCACTTATGCACAAATTCAAAGGTATCGGACAATCCAAAGCGGCGAGTATAGCCGCGTGTCTTGAAATCGGGAAACGGATGAAAAAATCATCTGCACAAAGCATTAAACGTATTCACTCATGTAAAGATGCTGCCGATATTTTTCTGGAAGATTTATCAGGGGCTACTTTTGAGTGTTTCCAAATGCTTCTGCTGACGCAGTCAAATGTTATTTTGCGTAAAGTAACGGTGAGCGATGGCGGGATTAATCATACAACGGTTGACCCTAAAAAAATCTTTAAAATTGCCCTTGACGAATGTGCGTCAAAAATAATTTTCGCTCATAATCACCCATCAGGGTTTTTATTGCCGAGCGAGGATGATATAATGACAACAAACAAACTTGTCAAGGCTGGAAAAATGCTCGAAATAAATGTTATAGACCACATAATTATCGGTGGCGACGACTATTTCAGTTTTTCCGAAAGCGGACTTATTCCGGATAAATAGATTTCTATAAATTTTAAATTTGGTGAACGGCAGTAATTTTAAACAATTTTTCACGTAAATTTGCAGGAAAATCATATCTATACTATGTCTGAAAG
The DNA here is from genome assembly GCA_031257915.1 of Bacteroidales bacterium. Lineage (GTDB taxonomy): Bacteria > Bacteroidota > Bacteroidia > Bacteroidales > P3 > JAIRNR01. The sequence goes on along the minus strand of JAIRNR010000107.1, from coordinate 41,993 downwards.
ACAAACAGGTAAAGAAAGTCCATTGATGAAGCAATATTTTGAGCTTAAGGCGCAATATCCTGACGCTATTTTGCTCTTTCGGGTGGGTGATTTCTACGAAACTTTCGGGTCGGATGCGGTGAGAACATCCAAAGCACTTGGTATTGTTCTTACATCCCGCTCATCCGGCTATATGAATGACCTTGAACTTGCAGGGTTTCCTTTTCACTCACTTGATACGTACCTGCCGCGTCTTGTTAAGGCAGTAGGCAAAGTCGCAATTTGTGAACAACTTGAAAATCCGCAAATGACAAAAAAACTCGTTAAACGCGATGTAGTCGAACTTATTACGCCGGGTGTGCTTCTTGGTGATAAAATGCTTGATGCCGAACGCAATAACTTTCTTTGCGTACTTAATTTTTACGGAACATCTTCAAATGCTGTTCCAAATATGATGCAAACCGAACGCAGCGGGAAAAAAACCTGTATCGGCATTGCATTTGTTGATATTTCAACCGGTGAATTTTATGCGGGTGAGGGAGATGTACAGATTGTTCAAAATTTGATAGATCGCTACCAACCAAGCGAAATTGTTATAGACAGGCATGCGACACTTCTCTTTGAGCAAGTTTTCGGCAATATAAAAATTCCTGTCAGCTACATGGATGATTGGGTTTTTCGCGGCAATTACGCAATTGATTTGCTGTTAAAACATTTTGGTACAAATTCCTTAAAAGGCTTCGGCATAAATGATTTGCCGCTTGGCATTGTAGCGGCAGGTGCGGCGTTGCATTATTTAGGACAGACAAAACATGACAAAATTGAGCAAATAAGCCATGTTAGCCGAATTTCACAGGATAAATTTTTGTGGATAGACGGACTTACGGCACGTAATCTCAATCTTTTCGAGCCGACGGAAACATCACTTTATTCAATCCTGAATAAAACATGTACGCCAATGGGTGCGCGGCTCCTGCGCAGGTTTATGATGTTTCCGCTTAATGATATTTCGCGTGTTAATGAGCGATATAATTATGTTGATTTTTGGATTCGTGAAAAAGAATTGCGCTCTGCGTTGAATGAACATTTTTCCGCAATGGGCGACCTTGAACGCCTTGCATCTAAAATAGCCACACTCCGCGCCATTCCGCGTGAAATGATACATCTTGCAAATATTCTAAAGCGGATAAAAAAAATACAGGAACTTAGTAAGGATGATTTATTTGTAAAATGGGCGAACGGCTTGCATTATTGCGATAGTCTGCGTGTAAAAATAAATAAAACTCTTGAAGCCGAACCTGCCGCAACCCCGCAAAAAGGAAAAGTTATTGCCTCAGGAGTGAATGAGGAACTGGACCATTTGTATAAAATTGCTTTTTCGGGCAAGAAATATTTGGCAGAATTACAGCAACGCGAAATAATGCGTACAGGCATAACATCGCTTAAACTTGGTTTTAATAATGTTTTTGGCTATTATCTTGAAGTTACCAATGCTCATAAAGATAAAGTGCCGCAGGAATGGGTCCGCAAGCAAACAACAACAAATGCCGAACGCTACATTACTGATGAACTTAAACAGTATGAGCAGGAAGTCCTGTCGGCACAGGAAAAATCAGAAGCATTGCAAGCACAAATATATCAGGAATTACTGTCAGAGGCTCAAAAATGGCTTGAGAAGTTACAGCAAAATGCAAAGAGGATTGCATTTATGGATGTGATGATGTGCTACGCTTCTGCGTCTGAGGAAAACCATTACACAAAGCCTGCTATTACAGCTGATGGGGATGTATCCGTTTCTATAAAGAACGGTCGCCACCCGATAATAGAAAAATTTTTGCCTACCGGCGAGGAGTATATTCCCAATGATATTTTTCTTGGTGGTGACCAGCAGATTTTAATGATTACAGGACCTAATATGTCGGGTAAATCCGCTGTATTGCGGCAAACGGCATTAACGGTTTACATGGCACAAATCGGCTGTTTCGTCCCTGTTGCCGAAGCACGTCTTTCGCTTATTGACAAAATTTTTACACGTGTCGGCGCATCCGATAATATTGCTGCCGGCGAAAGTACGTTTATGACTGAGATGAATGAAGCGGCGGTTATCCTAAACAACGCAACATCACGTTCTCTTGTTTTACTTGACGAAATAGGGCGTGGAACAAGCACGTATGACGGTATTTCAATTGCGTGGGCAATAGCCGAATATTTGCATCAAAATCCGCGAAGCCGCCCGCTTGTGCTGTTTGCCACCCACTATCACGAATTAAATGAAATGGCAGCAACATTTGAACGAATTAAGAATTATCACATCACCACACGAGAGGCTGACGGACGCATAATTTTTCTCCGTAAATTCACGGCAGGCAGTTCCGAGCACAGCTTCGGTATCCACGTTGCACGCATGGCAGGATTACCTGCAGATATTATAATCCGCGCAACCGAAATACTTGCAGATCTTGAAAACCGCAACAGCAGAGAGAAAAAACCGCCTGTGAGTTTTACCGAACAAAAGTCCCCCGACACTGCCGCAAGTTATCAACTATCCATGTTTCAACTTGCCGATTTTGATGACAATTTGCAACGAATAAAGCAAGAACTGCAAACTATAGACATTAACTCCCTGTCGCCTATAGAAGCCTTGAACAAACTTAATGAAATAAAAAATCTGCTTTGAATTTCGTTACTTACCCTGAGTAAACGCATTAAAATTTTAATGCAGTTGTAGTTATTGTGAACTTGCTCTATTGTCGTAACAGATTTAAATGTTGTCATTACAAGTTTAATCTGCGGTCTTATGGCGCAAGTGCATTTATCGGTAGAATCCGGATTATTACAACCAGGTTTTAGTTATTGTTTTCTCAAAAATGCGTCCGTCGCAGTACTCCGATTTTAACGTATCTTTGTAACATAATTCACTATGGGCACACAACATCTCTCATTAGAACAAAGAATGGGACTTAAAATGTCTCCAAAGCAAGTGCAACTTATGCGTTTGCTGCAAGTACCAAGTGCGGAACTTCAGGATAGCATAAGGGAAGAAATTGAGAATAATCCCGCACTTGAAGACAGCGCAGAGAACGATACCCTGTCTGCGGCAGAAACCGATGATTTACCCGAAACGGAAACTAACGAACAGACACAGGATATTCTTGACGATTATTTTAACGAAGATGAATTTGATTCTTATCGCGAACGTTCCGTTGAAAAAGAGGATAAATATCACCGCCCTGCCGTTGAGCGCACCGGATTTCAACAACAACTGTTACAGCAGTTTTGGCTTTTACCCGCAAGTAAGTTAGAGCAAACTGTCGGTGAAATAATTATCGGAAACCTTGACGAGCGCGGTTATCTTGCACGCTCCGTAGGGGCTATTACGAACGACCTCGCATTCTCGCAAAATATTTTCGTTACACCGCAACAGGTGGAAAACGTATTAAAAATGGTGCAAACGCTCGACCCCGCAGGTATTGGGGCGCGTTCAATCAGAGAATGTTTACAAATTCAACTTGAAAGAGATAGTGCGCACGATGCTGAAACTGCATTATATATAAACATCGCAAAAAAAATTGTAGCAACAGATGCACGTTTCGACGAATTTACATCACACAAATATAACCTGCTTATTAAACGTTTTAAAATTTCGGAACAGGATTTTAAAAATGCGGTTTCAATTATAACGCGCTTAAACCCTTATCCGGGCGACGGTAGCGAAACTTTGGCAAGCAATTATTCCGTTATTCCTGATTTTATAATTACCGTTTTTGAAAATGAAATAGCATTATCGTTAAATCGTGATTATGAGCCGAACGTACGAGTAAGTCCCATATATTCTCAAATGCTAACCAAACATTCATCCGATAAAACAACTGCTACATTTATAAAACAAAAAATAGAAAACGCACGCTCCTTTATTGATCTTGTTAAACAACGGCAAACAGTTTTATTAAATGTAATGCAAACTATAATTGATTTGCAACGCGACTATTTTCTGACAGGCGAACGGTCTTTGTTAAAGCCGATGATTTTGAAAGATATTGCCGAAAAAACAAATCTTGATATTTCCACAATATCACGCATAACAGCGAATAAATATGCACAGACACCCTACGGAATGATTTTGCTCAAAGACTTGTTTTCACAGGCATTGCAAGACGAAGACGGAAACGATGTTTCATCAATAGAAGTAAAAAATAAGTTACGTGATATTATTAAGATGGAAAACCACTTAAAGCCGCTTACAGACGACGCACTCGCCACAGCCTTGAAAAATGCCGGTTTTCCAATTTCTCGCCGAACGGTTACGAAATATCGCGAAAAGCTAAATATTCCTACCGCCCGCTTAAGACGCAGAGTTTAATTAAGCAACACTGCCCGCAACAACGGAAACATAAGACCTGTTGTCATGTTTACGCTTAAAGGCAACGGTACCGTCAATAAGAGCAAAAAGCGTGTGGTCCTTGCCAATACCAACGTTTAGACCGGGATGATACTCCGTTCCACGCTGACGAACAAGAATATTGCCTGCTATGGCTTTTTGTCCGCCAAAGATTTTTACGCCAAGACGCTTGCTGTGCGATTCACGTCCATTATCCGAACTGCCTACACCTTTTTTATGTGCCATAACTATTAAATTTTTTCGATTTGAATTTGAGTTAATGATGCACGAAAACCTGTTGTTTTACGATAGCCTTTTCTGCGTTTTTTCTTAAAAATAACGACTTTGTCGCCTTTCACATGTGCGAGAACTTTTGCCGAAACCGCTGCCCCCGATACAAGTGGAGTACCCACAGCAATTTTACCGTCGTTATCGGTAAGAAGAACCTTATCAAAAGTAACAACAGACCCTTCTTCCGCCTCTAAGCGATTAACGTAAATCTTTTGATTTTCAGAAATTTTAAATTGCTGACCTGCAATATCTACAATAGCATACATAACAATTATTTTAAATAAGGTCTGGTAAAACCCTACCTTAAAGGGGTGCAAAGGTAAAGTTTTTTCATGAAAAATGCAAATTTATCCTAACTTTACCAAATAATATATGTTATCAATACTTATCCCCGTATATAATTATTCCGTTGCTCCGCTTGTTGCAAAGCTACATATTCAACTTGTACAGAGCGGTATTCCGTTTGAAATTATTGTAATGGAAGATGGAAGTACCGACATTTTCGCGGAAAATAAGGATCTTGAAAATTTGCCTTTCGTGCAATATTCTATTTTACCTCAAAATATCGGACGTGCTGCAATAAGAAATAAACTCGCAGATAACGCGCTTTACGACAACTTGCTTTTTATTGATTGTGATGCTGATGTTGATGATAGCAATTATATAAAAAATTATCTGCCATACCTTGATAAAAATATTGTTGTTGTGGGAGGTGTAAAATATTCACCGCAGACGGTTTCATCCGAAAATACTGCTCTGCGCCTGAAATACGGTATAATACGCGAAGAAAGAAATAATTATTTTACAACATTTAACTTTCTTACGCCAAAAGTAATTTTTCAAAAAATACGTTTTAACGAAACAATCAGCGGCTACGGTTACGAAGATACTTTTTTCGGAGCCGAACTTGAAAACTCCGGCGTAACAATACTCTACATACAAAACAAACTTGTGCATACGGGAATTGATGAAAATGCCGTGTTTTTGAAAAAAGTAGAAACCGGTATTGAAAATCTTTACACACTTTATTCGTCAAAAAAATATCCGTTCTTTTGCAAAACATCAAAAATTTTAAGGCTGTTTGTAAAAGTTGAACGCCTGCGCTTAACCGGTGTTTTCCGTACACTGACAGGCATATTCAGCAATATTGTACGCAAAAATATACTCGGCAAAAACCCCTCTCTTTTTCTTTTTGACGTCTATAAGTTCCATATTCTTTGCAAAATTGCAAAAAATTACTAACTTTGCGTCCTTTGTACGGTGAGGGTAGCTCAGTTGGTTAGAGCATCGGATTGTGGTTCCGAGGGTCGTGGGTTCGAATCCCATCTTTCACCCTGTGGTTTTTTATCACTTTTTATTAACTAATATATTAAATTTATGAAGAAGTTCATCATCATTGCAGCGGTTGCACTCTTAGCAACTGTATTCACAACCTCTTGCACAAGCGACAAAGCAAAAGGCAAGAAAGACGGCAAAGCATATTGCGATTGCCTTGAAAAAAATTCCGACAACCTTCTTGGTATCCTCAAATGTGCGGAGTACCTCACAGATGCGACGAAAGAAAGTACCGAATATCAAGAGGCATTCGCTGAAGCGAGTGCAGGTTGCTTAGGGGAAGAAGAGGAGTAGAGAGTTAACACCTCTCACAAGGATCAATTGCCAATAGTTGAATATTTGGCGCGAAATAGGAGTCTTTTACAGGCTCCTTTTTCATTAAATCAGTGCTTAGATATTTTTTGTTATCGTCTGCAAAAACCGTTACGATTGTTTTATCAAAGCCGTATCTCTCGGCTAATTTAACAGCACCTATAAAGTTGCCGCCACTTGAAATACCTACAGCAAGACCGAGTTGAGACGCAAGTTTTCGAGCCATTATAATGGAATCTCCATCAGACACGCTAATAACTTCATCCATCGGCTCATACTTCATAATTTCAGGAATAAACTCATCGGAAATGCCCTGTATGCGGTGTACGCCAACTTTATGCCCTGTTGATAAAGTCGGGCTTTCTTCCGGTTCAAGCGGATGAATTTTTGTGTTCGGAAAAACTTTACGTAACGCTTTGCCAACACCGACAACAGTACCGCCTGTGCCAACACCGGCAATAAAAGCATCCGGTTTTTGCCCGCGTTTTATAAGTTGATGTAAAATTTCAACGCCGGTTGTTTCTTCGTGTGCTTTATAGTTGTTTTCATTGGAAAACTGGTGGGGTAAAAATATATTTCCCCGCTCTGCCGCCATATTATCCGCATACTTAATGCTGCCCAAAAATCCACCCTGTTCCTTTGAAACAAGTACAATCTCCGCACCAAAACTCGTAATCATAAGCTTACGCTCAATGCTCATCCAGTCGGGCATTACAATTGTAACTTTATGCCCAAGCATTCTGCCAAGTGCTGAAAACGCTATGCCTGTGTTGCCGCTTGTTGCTTCCCAAATTTCGTGCTCAGAGTTAATAGCACCTGTACGGTAGGCTTCTTTCAGAATGTACAGTGCCATTCTGTCTTTAATACTGCCTGTAAAATTGTAATGTTCGCATTTTGCGAATACTGATCCTTCCTTGCCGTTGTAGGAATAGCGAATTTCTACCATCGGAGTATGTCCTATTATCTTGTCAAGGACGCCAAGTGTTTTTTGTGTATTCATAAAAAAATGAGTTGATTTGATGCTCGCCAATCAAACTCAACCCCGAACACAAAATTGGTAGTTGGGTTTATAATAAAGTGATTCCGGGGCGATTCGAACGCCCGACCCACAGCTTAGAAGGCTGTTGCTCTATCCAGCTGAGCTACGGAACCAAACTGCCGTAAACTAAATATTTACGACTGTAAATCAAGTCGTACCTCGAGCGGGAATTGAACCCGCACTCCCTCATCGGGAACAGGATTTTAAGTCCTGCGTGTCTACCAGTTCCACCATCGAGGCAAACTTGTATTGCCAATAAAAAAACCGCCTAAAAATTCCCTTTTGGGCGGTTAATTTTCGAGCGGAAAACGAGACTCGAACTCGCGACCCTAACCTTGGCAAGGTTATGCTCTACCAACTGAGCTACTTCCGCGTTTTGGGGTGCAAAGTTAAAATTTTTTTGCGAAAAAACAAAATTCGTGAACCAAAATTTTTACTCTCTCGCTTTTTTACCTTTTTTCCCTTTATACGGCTTTGTACTGTCAAATGCGTAAACAATACCGACCGTTATCATCTCCTTAAACTGCACTTTAGGTCCACTTATATTGCCGGCGGCATCTGTCGTTTTAACTTTATCGTCATATTTAAGATTTGTGTTTATAGTCGCGCTCAGGAAAGAATTTACTTTCAATAAAAACTGTACATCCCAATCGACGACAAAATTGCCAAATCTATCAACTTCTTTGTTGATAGGATACGGCGTAAACAGTGAAAGTGCCGACTGCACTGTTACATTCTTGCAAATAGTATAATTTACCGACGCCTTTGCGGAAATACCCATCTGCGCAAGAATTTTCTCCCCCGGCGAAACACCGAACGCACCCTGATTTGAAAGAAATGTATCAAGCACAAATGTTGTACGGCTTGTTAACGGTGATAAATACGCAGAAAAGATACTTTTGTAATGGTAGTCAATACCGAATGAAGCATTAAAATATGCCGGAGCCATCCATTCGGATATATAGTTCGCATCTCCCACATTTTTATAACCCTTGTCATATTGCGTTTGAAAATCAACAGACACTGTATATAACCATATATTGTCTTTTTCATTCCTTCCCACTTTGTAACCGTATTTAGACGCAACAAAAAGTTTATCTACGGTTTTACTGAATTTTTTTGACGGCGTCCACATCAAACCGTACTCCGTCTGTATAATGTTTTCCCAATTATGACTTTCTTTTAAATACAGTGCATTAAGGTTGCCGACAACATTGCCTGATATGGAATTTTCACCACCGGCACTCCAATTTGTAAGAGATGTTTGGGCAATATTAAATCCTGCCATTCCTTTAAATATCCAATGTTTTGGTTTGGGGGTCGTATCGGATTCGACAGCTGCAGATACGCTACTTAATCCACAACATATAATGAAAGATAAAATTGAAATTCGTTTCATAATAATTACAATAATCGGCAACTACACTCTTGAAAAACATTAAGGGGGAGGAAGCAATACAAAGCGGTGCAAATATACGCATTTTTTACGGTTGCTTTACCCTAATAATTATGACTGTTTGTTGAAAATCTAATTTCTTTGATGTTCTAAAAGTTTGCTGAATTATTCATATTCGGCGCAGTGCGCCTATCAAGCAGCAAACGTGTGGGGTGAGTTCGGAACGATAAAAGAGGTATTATAGTTTAACCACTTTGGCTGTTTTGCCGCCAACTTTTACGAAGTAAGCTCCTTTGGGCAATTCCTGTAAATTCAGCGTACTTTCCTGTTCCGACGTTACCCTTATGCCGACACGTTTTCCTGCGATATTGTATATTTCCAATGCTTCGCCGGCTTTTGTCGGTTTTATAGTAACAACACCATTTACGGTAGGATTCGGATAGGATAATAACGCTTTATAACCTGCTTTTAATGTGTTTTCAGTGTTCACATTATAGCCGTCACAGATCACATCAAATTTTTTCCAATCGCTGGCTGCTTTATAATCCTGTATTGCAGAACAGGGAACAATCAATTTTGTTTGAGAGATGTCAGGTACTCCGGAAAAAACCCCCATACTTTCTATATCAACAGGCATATCCCAAAAAACTCTAACGGTATCCAAACTTAACATATTAGAAAAAGCGTAGCTTCCAATGCTCGTTACACTCTCGGGAATTGTAATAGATATTATGTTTCTACAATACGCAAATGCATTGCTACCAATAATTTTCAAACTGTCGGAGAAGTTTATATTTGCCAAATTTGTGCAACCGGAAAAAGCATAATCTCCAATATTTTTAACACCATTTCCCATACTGACAGAAAGCAAGTTTGTACAATTATAGAAAGCGGATCCACCAATAAGTTGCACACTGTTGGGAATATCAATGTAACTTAGTCTTAATTCTTTGGCGAAATTGGAAGGAATTAATTTTACATTATTTCCTATATTTATTGTTTGCAACATTGTATCATTGGTAAATGTGGTAACAGCAAAATTTACACAACTGTCCGCATTAAAATAAACGTTTGCCAAATTGCCGCAATATCCAAAGGCAGAGTATTCAATTTTTTTGACGCCACTCCCTATTATAACATCGGTTAAACTGTCGCAAAAACCAAAAGCAGAAACACCTATACTTGTTACGCTGTTTGGAATATCAATACTGCGCAATTTTAATCTATAGGCAAAGTATGCAGGAATTCTCTTTACATTACTTCCTATATTTATTGTTTCTAATGTTGTGATATTACTGAATGGGTGACTAAACCCCATGCTAAAATCCCCACAACTGTCTGCATTAAAACTGACAGTACTTAAATTGTTACAATTTTCAAAAGCGTACATATCTATTTCTTTTATGCCGCGTCCAAACACAACAGAATATAAATTTTCACCATTCTCAAAGGCACTTCTTCCAATACTTTTAACACTGTCTCCTATAATGACAGAAAACAAATTACTGCAAGAGTTAAAAGCGTTGTTCCCAATTCTTGTTACACCTGTTTCGATAACAACATCTTTTATTTTCTGTCTATCATTATACCATGGACTACCCCAACTGTTATAATCAGGCATATCGCCCTCTCCGCTTACAGTAAATACGCTATCGGTTGTAAGAATCCAATTAACTGTTTCGTTTATCGTTCCGTTTGTTACGGTGTCAGCCGCAAAAAGATTGTTCATTGTCAGCGACAGTGTCGCTATAACTAAAAATACATTCAATTTTTTCATGATTTTGTGAAGATTTTGATTTTTGATTTCTCTTATACAAATTTACTTAAAAAATTATTCGGTTCCATACAGACGAATTAACATTTTTTTTATTATATTTATATATATAAGCAAAAACCGCACACAAATATTTCTATTGACGGCATTATCGAATCGGGATATTATAAGAAAAAATTACAAAGGAAATCACTACCTTTGCAGTCCTAATGTCAAAAGACAATTTCTACCTAATATCAGGACCATGCAGTGCCGAAAGTTTTGAACAACTGGATGCCGTAGCACAGGAAGTTAAGCAAGCAAAGTATTTTTACGCATTACGTGCTGGGGTGTGGAAACCCAGAACATCGCCGGGATGCTTTGAGGGCTACGGTGAAGTTGCTTTACGCTGGCTCACAAAAATTAAGGAAACGCATAATATAAAAATTATGGTAGAGGTTGCCTCTGCCGAACATGTTGCACTTTGTATAAAATATGGTGTAGATGTGTTGTGGATTGGTGCGCGTACGACAGGCAGTCCTTTCGCCGTTCAGGAGATTGCGGACGCACTTAAAGATACTCCTGATATTCCTGTATGGGTAAAAAATCCCGTATCGCCCGACCTTGCGCTTTGGATTGGTGCTATTGACAGATTGCAACAGGTGGGTATAGAAAAAGTCGGAGCAATACATAGAGGATTTCGTCAATATAATTTTACCCCCTATCGCAACGCCCCGATGTGGGAAATAATGCTTGAATTAAAACAGGAAAAGCAGGAAATTCCGATTATTTGCGACCCAAGCCATATTTCCGGCGACCGCCGCCATTTGAAAGAGTTATGTCAAACAGCAATAAATATGGAAACAGACGGACTTATGATAGAAGTCCACCCCTGTCCCGATGAAGCACTGAGTGACAGCGCACAACAACTTACACCCGACGCTTTTTTCAAAATATATTCTTCATTAATCTTTAGAGATAGTTACACTGTTTCCGACAAAATTGAACAATACCGTACCGTACTTGACGATTTAGACAAAGAATTACTTTCAATGCTTTCTCACAGAATGAAAAGGGCTGTTGAAATGGGTGAATTGAAAAAGAAAGAAAATATAAGCGTTTTACAATTTGAACGTTGGAAAAAAGTGATGGATACTTGCAGCAAACAATGTGAAGAACTCGGTTTAAATAAAGAATTTGTAGATAAAATTCTTTCAGTTATCCATACGGAATCTATCCGACTGCAAAACAAAATATTTGAAACAAATGAAGATTGTAATTTCAAATGACGACAGTATCCATGCTCAAGGCTTGAAAAAACTTGCCGACATTGCAAAAGAATACGGCGATGTTACTGTCGTTGCGCCCGACCGTCCGCGGTCAGGACAAAGCCACGCTGTAACCTTTACGGAACCGCTCAGGCTGTTTAAAGAAAGTACCGGTTTTTATCAGTGCAGCGGAACACCTGCCGATTGCGTAAAAATTGCTATTCAGAAAGTACTCGGCAATGAGAAACCCGACTTTGTACTGTCGGGCATAAATCACGGATCCAATGCTTCAACAAATATTATTTATTCCGGCACTATGGCTGCTGCGATAGAAGGGGCATTAACAGGTATTCCCTCTATTGGTTTTTCTACAATTGATCATTCTTTTCAAGTTGATTTCAGCAAAGGCGAGGGACTAAAATATGTTGAGAAAATTCTTGAAACGGCAATTACTCACCGCGAAGAACTTATTAAAGCGAATAACGGCACACCGTTTTGCTGGAATGTAAATTTTCCAAATATTAAAAACATAAAAGGTATTAAAATAGCACGTCAATCCTACAACGAAGTGTGGAAAGATATTGTCGTGGAAAGAGAGGATTTCTTTAGCGTTCCGTATTATTGGATTGCGGGAGAATTGAACAATAACGACGACGATAAAGAAACCGATTTAAATGCTCTTGCGGAAGATTACACAACCATCGTTCCTGTTCGTATAGACTGGACGGCACATGAGCAAATCCTGTTTCTGAAAAATATATTTAATTAGGTTCGCACGTTTATAAATTTACTCTATAAATTCTCTTCCCTCAATTTTTATTCGTCTGTGTGTAAATTGAAACGTTTCATGGATATTTATTCTCACATCTAAGTTTAATGCACTGACTTTCTGTTCGGCAGATGTACTTACGCAATCCCTAAAATTGGGTATTGTGTAAATGTTATTAAGATTGTATCTTTGTAAAAATGGGTTTGTCGGAAATAAATCAGGGGCAAAAAGTACGCATTATTCGCGTTAAGGGACGCAGCGCATTTCGTCACCGTATTACGGAAATGGGGTTTGTAAAGGGACAAACTATAGAAGTACTGCACTCCGCACCGCTACGTGATCCTGTTGTATATAAAATTCTCAACAGTGAAATTTCCCTGCGCAAAGAGGAGGCAATGCAGATTGAGGTTGAGTTGGTGCAGGAGCAAAGTCAGGACGCGCACACAAAAGGACCGTTGCAATTAGCAAATATCAGCGGAACAAACACACATCACAATACGACACCTGCCATAACAAGAAACGGCAACCGTATTACTGTTTGCATGGCAGGCAATCCTAACGCAGGTAAAACGTCTTTATATAATATGCTCTCCGGACAATTTGAACACGTGGGCAATTACGGAGGAGTTACCGTTGATAAAAAATCAACAACATTTACTTACAATGGCTACGAAATAGAACTCACCGATTTACCCGGAACATATTCGTTATCGCCATATTCGCCGGAAGAAAAATTTGTGAGGGATGCACTTGTCAAAAAACGTCCGGATATTGTTATAAATGTAATAGACACTTCAAATATAGAGCGCAATCTCTACCTCACAACTCTGCTTATAGATATGGATATGACATTACTGCTATCACTCAATATGAGCGATGAAATGCGCAAAATGGGGTCTGTATTGGATGTGGATTTATTTGGAAAATTACTTGGTGCACCAGCCGTTGAAACTGTTGCGAAAACAGGATTTGGCAAAGAAAATCTGCTAAATAAGATAATAGAGATTTATAATAACGAAGAAAAGACAAATCGCCATATTCATATTCCATACAATGAGGATGTGGAAAACAATATTCGTGATTTACAACATGAAATAATTAAAGATCCGAAATATACGGATATTTATTCATCCCGATTTTTAGCAATAAAGTTAATTGAAGACGACACTGCACCGCTAAATCTTTCCAATCCGACAGCCCTTAAAGCACGTGCAGAGGCAATACGTGTGCGACTGCGCGAAATTTATGAAGAAGAACCTGACCAGGTATTATCTAACGGACGTTATGCGTTTGTTAATGGCATTTTGAAAGAAACGTATAAAGAAAATCCACATTTAAAAAGCAAAGTACATTCGCGCGATAATAAAATTGACAGTGTGCTGACTCATAAAGTATGGGGGTTTCCGATTTTTCTTTTCTTTTTATGGGTGATGTTTCAAACAACGTTTTTTGTCGGACAATATCCTATGGATTGGATTGAAGCAGGCATTGCCTGGTTGGGTGAAACGTTGCACCGTGATTTGCCGAACGGATGGTTTAAAGATTTAATGCTTGACGGAGTACTTGCGGGTATTGGCGGCGTGATTGTATTTTTACCAAATATTCTTATTCTGTTTTTCTTTATTTCCATAATGGAAGCAACAGGCTATATGGCACGTGTAGCGTTTATTATGGATAAATTTATGCACACAATCGGGCTGCACGGACGGTCGTTTGTACCTTTAATTATTGGTTTCGGCTGCAATGTTCCTGCTATTATGGCTACACGTACTATTGAAAACCGTAAAGACAGAATTGTTACAATGATGATAATTCCGTTTATGTCGTGCAGTGCGCGGTTGCCTGTTTATATTCTTTTGGTCGGCACTTTCTTTGCGCCAGCCATGGCGGGCACAGTAATATTCGGTATTTATCTTTTCGGTATTTTAATTTCCATTCTATCTGCACTGCTGTTTCACAAGGTTTTGTTGCGGCATGAGGAAAGTCCGTTTGTTATGGAAATGCCTCCATATCGTATGCCGACTATACGCTTTGTGTGGCACAGTATGAGAATACGCGCACAGCATTTTTTGCACAAAATCGGCGGTGTGATTTTGATACTGTCGGTGGTTATATGGGTGCTTGGATATTTCCCGCGTGCTACATTTGATGCTGCGGACATAGCCAGTGTTCCGACTGTAACATCCGGCACTGTTGCCGCTTTTTCCGCAAATACTGCTTCTTATGCTGCGGCATATCAATTAGAACAGTCATATCTCGGACAAACAGGACATTTTATAGAGCCGATACTGCGCCCTATGGGCTTTGACTGGAAAATGGGAATTTGCCTGTTAAGTGGTATTGCCGCAAAAGAAACCGTTGCAAGCACAATGCAAATTTTATTTGACGTATCGCAAATTTTTACACCACTGACGGCACTTACATTTATTTCATTTATTCTTTTGTATATGCCCTGTGTTGCCGTTTTCTCTGCCGTACGCCGTGAAAGTGAATCGTGGAAGTGGGCGTTGTTTTTAATTTTCTACACGACATCTGTAGCCTACATTATTTCTACTCTTATCTATCAGATTGCGTCTCGTTGCCTGTGATAAATGCTGAAAAAATCACGCATTAAGTTTCAATTCAAAATGTTCCCCAAGATACTTTTCGCGTACTTCGGAATCGTTAGCGAGTTCAATAGAATTTCCCTGTTTTAAAATTTTTCCTTCAAAAAGCAGATAGGACCTGTCCGTAATGGAAAGAGTCTCGTGTGCATTATGGTCGGTTATAAGAATACCTATGTTTTTTTCTTTGAGTTTTTTTACAATTTGTTTTATGTCTTCCACCGCAATAGGATCTACGCCGGCAAATGGTTCGTCAAGCAGCATAAATTTCGGTTCGGAAGCCAGCGCACGTGCGATTTCCGTACGACGGCGTTCTCCGCCCGAAAGCGAAAAACCTTTTGTTTTACGTACCGTTTGCAATCCCAAATCATTGAGCAGAAATTCCAATCGCTCTTTACGCTTTGCTTCGTCTTTTTCTACAAATTCCAAAATTGTCATTATGTTATCCTCGACACTCATGCTGCGGAAAACGGATACCTCCTGCGGCAGATAACCGATACCCATTTGTGCACGTTTATACATCGGTCTGCGGGTAACTTCCTGCGCGTCAAGAAAGACCTTGCCGCTGTTGGGTTTAATCAATCCAACCATTATATAAAAAGATGTCGTCTTACCCGCGCCGTTAGGACCTAAAAGTCCAACAACTTCTCCCTGTTCAACCTGTATTGACACATTGTTTACAACCGTTCTTTGACGGTATTTTTTTACGATATTTTCTGTTTTAAGTAGCATATTTTAAAAAAAAATGTTATCTTTACATAAAGCGTTCGGCAAAGATACGTTAATTTTTTAAAGGAAGGCTCAAACAATATGGCTTATGATCTTTATTTTCTCAAACAGAAGCTGAATAATATATTTGGTTTCAATAATTTTAAAGGTATTCAGCAAGAAGTAATATTGTCTGTTTTAAACGGCAATGATGTCTTCGCTATTATGCCGACAGGAGGAGGAAAATCTCTGTGCTATCAGTTACCTGCGTTAATTCTTGACGGCACTGCTATAATAGTTTCTCCTCTTATCGCATTGATGAAAAATCAGGTTGATGTTGTGCGTAATTTCGGCACTCATAATAACATTGCTCACTATTTAAATTCACATCTGACACAAAAAGAATTAAAGCAGGTGAAAGCCGACACCATTGACGGTAAAACAAAATTGCTTTATGTCGCCCCCGAAACATTCACAAAAGAGGACAATCTTTCATTTTTTAAACAAATAAAAATTTCACTCCTTGCCGTTGATGAAGCACATTGTGTTTCTGAGTGGGGACATGATTTCCGTCCGGAATACCGCAATATCCGCCAAACGGCAAATCTCTTTGAGCAACAGTTTCCGACTATCGCAATGACTGCCACCGCTACGGCAAAAGTTCAAAAAGATATTCAAAAAAATCTCGGACTATCCCACGCCGACGTTTTTATTTCGTCCTTTAACCGCCACAATCTTTACTACGAAGTACGCCGTAAAACTAACAATATTGACAGAGATATTATAAAAATTATTCGTGAGAACTCCGGAAAGTCAGGCATTGTTTATTGTTTGAGCAGAAAAACTGTTGATTTGCTTTCAGAAATTCTTTGTATGAACGGCATACGCGCACTGCCCTATCACGCGGGACTTGACGCAAAGACGCGAACAAAAAATCAAGACAGTTTTTTAATGGAAGATGTTGATGTTATTGTTGCCACAATTGCATTTGGCATGGGGATAGATAAGCCTGATGTGCGTTTTGTTATTCATCGTGATATGCCCAAATCGTTAGAGGGATATTATCAGGAAACAGGACGTGCCGGCAGAGATGGTAATGAGGGCAAATGTTACGCATTTTTCTGTGAGGAAGATATGCGCAAGTTTGAAAGATTTTTAAAAGATAAAACTGTCTTTGAAAAAGATACTGCTCACCAATTGATAGACGAGATTATTTCGTATGCCCAAACATCTATTTGCCGCAGGAAATTTTTGCTCCATTATTTCGGAGAATTTTACCATGAAAAAAATTGCAGCTCATGCGACAATTGCCTGCATCCGCAAGAAAAAACCGACGCGACACAAGATATTTTGTATATTCTTGAAGTTGTTAAACAGACAAAAGAGCAATTTAAAATTGAGTATATCGCTAATATGGCTGTCGGCAAAATATCTTCAACAATAAAAACATTTAAACATCATAAACTTGACTGTTTCGGTAAGGGTAGCGATAAAGATGTACGTTACTGGTGTTCCGTTATAAGGTTGTGTTTAGTAGAAAATCTCCTTTACAAAGATGTTGAAAACGAGGGGGCGCTAAAATTAACCGAAAATGGTTTTGCTTTCAGCCGGAAACCGTATTTACTTGAAGTGGCAAAAGATCATGATTACAGTTCCGATACGAGTGATGATTCGGATGTTTCTTCTGCTAATTATTCCGTACCTGAAATTAAAATCGGTGAGGGTGGCGACAGACAGTTATTTATGCTTTTAAAAGGAGTTGTAAAAGATATTGCACGGCGCGAAAACGTTCCGCCTTATGCGATTTTTCAGGAAACATCATTAGAAGACATGTCGCTGCGTTATCCGACAAATCCTGAGGAATTACTCCATATAACAGGTGTCGGTATTGGTAAAATACAGAAATACGGTCAGGTGATTATTGATTTAATTAAACGTTATGTTGAAGAAAATGAGATAACTCGTCCCGACGAATTTATTGTAAAACCGCCGACAGCGGGCAGACATGCAATTAAAATTTATATTATCCAAAGTATAGATAACAGAATTTCTCTTGATGATATTGCGCAGGCACAAAATATGGATATTGAAGAATTGATTGGGGAAATTGAAAAAATTGTTCTTAACGGCACACGTCTTAATATCAATTATTATATTCAGGAAACACTTGACCCCTATCATATTGAGGACATAATGGAATATTTTCAAAATGCTCAGGACGATTCTGTTGACAGAGCACATGCGGAACTTGGTGAAGATGAATATTCCCGCAATGAAGTCCGCCTTATGCGAATACAGTTTTTGGCACAATATAATTAATGATAATAATTTAATTCTTGCTGCGGAATTGCAATACTATCGGTGTGCCGCAAAAATCAAAAATTTTGCGTAACTGATTTTCTATAAAACGCTTATACGGATCTTTTATATATTGCGGCAGATTGCAGAAAAAAACGAATGACGGATAGTTTAGAGGCAGTTGCGTTATATAATTTATTTTTACTCGTTTGCCTTTGTTCATCGGCGGCGGCATTTCTTTTATAATAGGCAGTAACGTATCGTTCAGTTTTGATGTTGATATGTGTATGCGGCGATTTTCATACACATGTTTTGCTGTTTCGAGAACTTTAAAAATTCTTTGTTTTTTCAGTACGGATGTAAATATTACCGGGACATCGCTGAACGGTTGTAATCTCTGTTTTATCCGCTCTTCATATTCTTTCAGAGTGTTATTTTCCTTTTCCGGCAAATCCCATTTATTTACTACAATTACAACACCTTTTTTATTTCGTTCACAAAGTGAAAAAAGATTTATATCCTGACTTTCCAATCCCGCAGTTGCGTCAAGCATAAGGATACAAACATCGCTGTTTTCTATTGCGCGTATTGACCGCATTACGGAATAAAATTCTATATTTTCACTGACTTTTTGTTTTTTACGTACTCCGGCAGTATCGACAAGATAAAAATCAAAACCGAAAAGATTGTATCGTGTATCAATTGTGTCGCGTGTGGTGCCTGCGATGTCGGTAACAATATGGCGTTCCTGCCCCAAAAAAGCGTTTATGATTGACGATTTTCCAACATTCGGACGACCTATAACCGTAAGGCGCGGAACATCGTCCTGCGGTTGCTCTTCAACTGTCTTCATGTCGCGGACAACTTCATCAAGAAGGTCGCCGGTACCGCTGCCGCTAATGGCTGAAATTGGGTAATAATGCGGAAAGCCGAGTGCGTAAAACTCCACCGCTTCGTCCCTGCGGTTATGGCTGTCAACTTTATTTACAACTAATATTATTTTTTTTGCGCCGCTGCCTGCCGTATCATTCGCACTACCGTCCGCTGCACCTGCGCCGCTGCCTACATTGCGCAACAATGCAGCAACGTCTTCGTCGAGCGGAGTAACACCGTCTTTGGCATCGACAAGAAAAAGAATAACATCCGCTTCTCCTATGGCAAGTCCTATCTGACGGCGGATTTCGCCATTAAAAATATCCTCATCGCTTGTAAGAAAACCGCCTGTATCAATGACGGAAAATTCTTTGCCGTTCCAATCGCCAACACCGTAATTTCTATCGCGGGTAACACCACTTGTTTCATCGACAATAGCATCTCTCCGCTGCACAAGGCGGTTGAACAGCGTTGATTTGCCCACATTCGGACGCCCTACAATAGCGACAATATTTTGCATCGTTTACAATTATTTATATACAACAAAGGGCTTACTTATCCAAGCAAGCCCCTTTATTTTGTAGCGGGAGGAGGATTCGAACCAACCGACCTCCGGGTTATGAGCCCGACGAGCTACCTCTGCTCTATCCCGCAATGTTTCGCAAAGGTACAAAAAATTTTTTAATTATCGTGTTCTTTCTTTAATACGAGCCCTCTTACCTGTAAGTTTGCGCAAATAGAAAATACGTGCGCGGCGTACAAGCCCGCGTTTATTCACTTCCACCTTTTCAATAAAGGGAGAATTTATCGGAAATATTCTTTCAACACCAATACCGCCCGACATTTTACGAACGGTAAAAGTTGCTGTTGTACCGCTACCAACGCGCTGCAAAACAACGCCTTGAAATTGCTGGGTACGTTCTTTATTTCCTTCTTTAATTTTATAACTCACCGTTACGGTATCGCCTGCTTTAAAAGCCGGAAGTTTATTTACGGTAACGAGAGTATCCACATATTGTAATAATTCCTGTTTCATATTATTATAAATTTTTTAATTAGACCATCCGCCCCATATTTTACTTTACAAAATCAACAATCGCTTTAAACGCTTCAGGGTGATTCATTGCCAAATCGGCAAGCACTTTACGATTAAGCTCTATGTTCTTTTTCTGAAGTTTCCCCATAAAAACGGAGTAAGATAATCCGTAGGGGCGAACACCTGCATTTATGCGAACAATCCACAGGTTTCTGAAATTTCTTTTTTTCGTCTTGCGGTCGCGGTAAGCATACTGCATACCTTTTTCAAGTGAATTTTTGGCGACTGTCCAGACATTTTTTCTGCGACCAAACTGCCCTTTGGCAAGTTTCATCGTCTTTTTTCTGCGAGCCCTTGCGGCTACAACATTTACTGATCTTGACATAATTTTTTGTTTTTTATCAAGCGTACCAATCAATTGCCGGTAACTTTTTCTTGCTTGATATAAAGTTAATAACTGGTTTTTACTTTGCGTTACAAGCGGAACAGCCGCCAAGCCATTCTCTTTTTTGCTCTAACGCAAAAACTCTGTGGAGAAACTAACCGGCTAAACGACTAACATCGCTTTAACGCGGGCAACGTCAGTGTTGTGCACAATTGCCGAATACGTTAAATTGCGTTTGCGTTTCGTGCTTTTTTTTGTCAAAATATGACTTTTGTAAGCATGTTGCCTTTTAATTTTTCCTGTGCCTGTAAAAGAAAATCTTTTTTTGGCACTTGCTTTGGTTTTAATTTTTGGCATCTTTCTGTTTTGATTTTTTTACTGGTTGTATTATCATTAACATTCTTTTTCCTTCCATCTTAGGCATCGCCTCCGGCTTACCATATTCAAGCAATGCTTCGGCAAATTTCAGAAGCACCTGCTCGCCCTGTTCTTTATAAACAATCGTTCTCCCCTTAAAAAACACATCAACCTTTACTTTTGCGCCATCCTGCAAAAATTTGCGGGCATGATTCAGTTTAAAGTTAAAGTCGTGGTCATCTGTTTGCGGACCGAGCCGAATTTCCTTAACAACAACTTTTACCGACTTCGCTTTTATTTCCTTTTCCTTTCGTTTCTGTTCGTACAAAAACTTTTGGTAATCTACAATTTTAACTACCGGAGGATTTGCCGTAGCAGATATTTCAACTAAATCGAGCCCTCTTGTTTCTGCCATAGCAAGGGCATCTTTCGTGTCCATTACTGCTTTATCGGGGTCTATATTGTCCCCAACAACACGCACAACAGGCGATGTTATGTAACGGTTAATTCTGTGTTTTGCTTCGGGTTTAACGAAGCGTCCGCGTTGATACGGTCTGTTGCCCGAGGCGGATTTGAATCGAGGGGTAAATGGTGTTGCCAATCGTTATTATTTATTTATGGTTATTTACTTCTTCTGTTATGTGTTTTATAAAATTGTCAATACTCATAACACCCAAATCACCGTTACCGTGCGAGCGAACCGATACCGAACCGTTTGCTTCCTCTTTTTCACCAACGATAATCATGTACGGTATTTTACGTATTTCAGCATCCCGTATTTTGCGCCCGACCTTTTCACTGCGATTATCTGTTGTTCCGCGTAAATCGGCATCTTCCAATTGCTGTTGTACACACGTAGCGTAATCGGTATATTTTTCGCTTACAGGCAAAATAATATACTGTTCGGGAGTGAGCCACAACGGAAAATTACCACCTGTATGCTCCAAAAGCACCGCAACAAATCTTTCCATTGAGCCAAACGGTGCCCTGTGTATCATTACGGGGCGGTGACGTTCATTATCGGCACCGATGTATTCAAGTTCAAAACGTTCGGGCAAATTGTAATCAACCTGTACTGTGCCGAGTTGCCATGTCCTGCCCAGCGCGTCTTTAACCATAAAATCAAGTTTCGGTCCGTAAAAGGCTGCCTCGCCCTCAATTTCAACTGTTTTTAACCCTTTCTCGGCTGCGGCTTCTATAATTGCGCGTTCTGCCTTTTCCCAATTTTCATCCGTACCGATATATTTTTCTCTGTCATTTTTGCTTCTTAATGATACCTGCGCAGTAAATTCTGTGAAGTTAAGCATTTTAAAGATAAGCAAAACAATATCCACAACGCTTTTAAATTCTTCTTTTAGCTGTTCGGGGGTACAGAATATATGGGCGTCATCCTGCGTAAAACTGCGCACGCGTGTTAAACCGTGCAGTTCACCACTCATTTCGTAACGATAAACTGTTCCAAACTCCGCAATACGTACAGGCAAATCCCGATACGAATGTGGTGAATTTCTATAAATCTCGCAGTGGTGCGGACAGTTCATCGGTTTCAAAAAGTACTCCTCTCCTTCTTCAGGCGTATGTATTGGCTGAAATGAATCTTTACCGTATTTTTCGTAATGACCGCTTGTTTTATATAGTTCCACATTGCCGATATGCGGACATATTACTTGCTGATAACCTGCTTTTTTCTGTATTTTTTTCAGAAAGTCTTCCAACCTCAAACGCAGTGCCGTTCCTTTCGGCAACCATACAGGTAAGCCGATACCTATTTTCGGCGAAAACATGAACAGTTCCAATTCTTTGCCGAGTTTGCGGTGATCACGCTTTTTTGCTTCCTCCAAAAATGCGATATATTCTGTCAGTTCTTTTTGTTTTGGAAATGATATTCCGTAAACGCGGGTAAGTTGTTTGCGCTTTTCATCCCCACGCCAAAATGCACCGGCAAGCGACAGAATTTTAAATGCTTTAATCGGTGAAATATCCGGCAGATGAGGACCACGGCATAAATCCGTAAAAGTTCCTGTCCTGTAAAATGTTATTGAGCCGTCCTGTAAATCGTTAATCAGTTCTAATTTGTATTCATCTCCCTTTGCAGTGAAAAACTCCAACGCTTTCTGTTTGCTCACTTCCTCACGTATCACCGGTTGTTTTTCCGCGACTAATTCACTAACACGTTTTTCTATTTTTGCAAAATCGTCCGAACTTAGCGAATGCGAGCCGAAGTCTATGTCATAATAAAAACCGTTGTCAATGGCAGGACCAATACCAAACTTTACGCCTGTATAGAGTTGTTCAATTGCTTCCGCAAGTAAATGTGCCGACGTGTGCCAAAAAGCATGTTTGCCTTCCGGATCGTTCCACGTGAGCAATTGCAGGGTCGTATCTTCGTTAATGGGACGATTTGCGTCCCATACTTCGCCGCCAACGCGGGCAGCAAGTACATTACGCGCAAGACCTTCGCTAATACTCATAGCAATAGCCATTGCAGTAATGCCTTTTTCGTACTGTCTTATGCTTCCGTCGGGTAAAGTAATGTTTATCTGCATACAAAGGGGCGCAAAGATACGAAAAATAGCGGACTTTTTCAAGGGGGTGTTAACGTGTTCTAAGTTTATTCTAAAAAATAACCACCCAATAATTCCGTACTCCCTCGCCGCACCAAATACCAAAGCCGGGTTCGGATATATTGGATTTTAGCGTATTTAATCTTTCCGACTGAATTTGCGTTAAGCCTGTTGCGATGTCTTTAAAAAATTGTGTTGATGTGCTGTCTATCGTAACAAAACGCAGCATTACCGTATCGCCAAGGGCAAATAATCCATTGCTGTTTTTACTCATTACAGTAACGGTTTGATGTCCGTTAAGATTCAATTCCGAATTAAACAAAAACGGTGTTTCGTAATAGCCGGTATCTTTTATCCTTTTGCAAAAAAACCTGTAACTGCAATGTCTTGAATTATCAATGTTGAACGTTGCGGATAAGGTGCGCAGGGTATCTGCCGCATTGTCCTGTTGCGGTATGGAAATATCCAACGATTCTATTGGAGTGGAGTATGGTATTGTCGTTTGAGATGTTACCGTGTGTCCGCTGTATTCAACTTTAAGAAAATATGTTTTGCCCTCCTCGCCTTTTAATTCTGTGCTTTTATAGATATACGGCGGAAAGTGCGTATGTTCCCATGATGATGTAAGCACCTCTGTCGTTTCGCCATCAGATACCGTAACTTTTGCCGTTCTGATTACACTTTTAAGGATAGATACGCTATCTATCTTTCGCCATGTCGGATTATTTAATGAGAGATAAACCTTTGCGTATTCATTATTCGCAATATAGCCCTCTACAATAATTTTTTGCTCATATCCGTGCGGCTCATAGTCCAAATCAGGATTACATCCGACAAAAAGAATCATCACAAAAAAAATAAATATATTGTAGTGTTTTTCCATAAGTTAAAAATGAAAAGTATAAGACAGATATGGAATTATGGGTAATAAGTACGACATTCCGAAACCATCGGTTGTATTGTAATATACCTGAAATGGATTTTTTCTGTTGTAAACATTATAAACGGATAAATTAAGTTCTGATGAAAAACGGCGAAAGGA
Organism: Bacteroidales bacterium; assembly: GCA_031257915.1. Taxonomy (GTDB): domain Bacteria; phylum Bacteroidota; class Bacteroidia; order Bacteroidales; family P3; genus JAIRNR01. The sequence continues at coordinate 17,607 of JAIRNR010000107.1, read as the reverse complement.
CTTGAATTTATAATTTACCGACAGGTCAAGGCGATGATAAGCGGGTAATTCAAATGCATTATAATCACCATATTCAAGCATAAGTTTTTCTCCAAGTACATACCAGCTCAATGGTAAATTCATTTTGCTTCCTGTTGCATATATAAATACGGCAGAAAAATCCCAGTGTTCATTAAGTTTATATACCAATATAAGTGAGGCATTGTGCCGCCTGTCGTTATTTGCCAAAAAAGGTTTGCCGTTATTTATTTCACGAAATTGCCGCCATGTCCAACTTAAATTATACGATAACCAGCCGGTAATTTTGCCTTCTGTCTTTTTTACGGATAATTCCAGTCCGTACGCATATCCTCTGCCCGAAAGGACTGTCTGTTCTACATTTTTTGTAAATATCTCCATAAAATCACCATTGGGCATTTCCAATTGATTTTCCATATTTTTATAATACGCTTCAACACTTGTTTCCCACATATTATTTTTAAAATTGTGAAAGTAACCGCCGGAGAAATGCCACGATGCCTGCGGTTTCACATACAAACTTGCAGGCATTTGAAAGTCGGCAGGAATACCGAAATTTATTGTCGGAATTTGATTTAAAAACTGAATATTACGCGAAGCGGAAAACTTAACGGAAGAAACATTATTTAATAAATACCGTATAAATAAACGCGGCTCAACGCCGAAATACGGCTTTACAATTTTGCCTTTTTTGTAATAAACATTATTATTTCCCTCTCTGTAATCCGTATAATCACCCAAATGAAAATATACGTTAGCCCTGATACCAACGTTAATTTGTAACTTTTTGAAATTTATTTCATCTCTAAAAAATAAAGAAGTGAGCGCGGAATAAATACTGTTGTATTCGCTGCTTCCCTGCACATTAGACACAGCGGCTGCTTCTAAAAAATTTGGAAACGACATATTGTATGAACACTCAACTCCATATTTAAAATTATGCAGTCTGTATAAATTAGTAAAATCGGCTTTATATACTGTGCTGTTATATTTAGAAGTCGTTCCGATAAGTAAATCTGCCCATTTTAAATCCATATTAAAATTTGAAAGGGAAAATTGTTGATGAAATAAAAAACTGTCCGAAAATGCAGATGTATGTTGCAACGAAAAGCCGAGATTACTCCATTGCATTTTAGAATTTCCCAAATACAAATTTCTTATATTAACCATTTTAAGATAATCGGTATTAAAATAGAAATGCCCGCTGACAGTATTTTTAGAATTGACTTTATAATTAAATCCTGCATTGATGTCGTAAAATCCGTATTTATTGGATGTAATATCTTTGTCAATTCCGATTTTTTCAAGAAACGGCATTATGATAAGATTTATGTAACTGCTGCGTGCCGCGGCATAAAAAGAAATTTTTTTTGCAATGGGAACTTTTATCGTAAACCGTGATGATATTAGCCCGATAGAGCCGTCGAGTGTGAATTTTTCCGGAATGTTTAACGATGTTGAAATATCTAAAACAGATGAAAGGCACCCTCCGTATTCTGCCGGCATTCCCGCTTTTATAAATGTTATCTGTTCTGTTAATTCGGGATTAAAAGAGGAAAATAAGCCTAATATGTGAGTCGGATTTTGTATTTGTATGCCGTTAAAAAGTATTAGATTTTGGTCGTTATTGCCGCCTCGTACAAACAACCCCGATTTTGCTTCGCCTGTCTGCGATACACCACTTATATATTGCAATGCTTTAAACGGATCTGCATCGCCTATAATTTTTGGCAATAATTTTATATCGTCAATATCTATGCTGATGCCTGTTGAGCCGGATTTTATATTTGCATCTTTTAATTTACTGCTTATAGTAACGCTGTTGAGCTGTACTGTTTTACTTTGGCTTATTGCTGTGTCAGATTCTATTGTTGCAGCGGATAAACCCCAAAAATAAAATAACACGAAAACAAGTATATAAAGATGTTTTTTATTATAAAATATCTTTTCCGAAAACATATATGTAAAATAAACCGCCCCCTCCTTTTTGGGCGGGGGCGGTAATATTTGGTTTATTTTCTTACACGGTATTTCTTCGCAAGAGTATAATTAAAATAAATTATCAATTAAACTCTCTATCCTTTTTTGTAAATCGTCAAAGCCGGTTTCTATATAATCTTCAATTTCTATCTTTGAACCGTCACTCATAATAAAGCGTAATGCCCTGGTATAACGGGAACCATAACCATCATTATATTGCTTAACAAAAAATTCTACTTCTGCAAACTTGGTGTTATCGCTCACAAAATACGCACATACTTTACAATATTTGTTGAGAACTTCACATTCTTTTTTGTAATATTCTTCTTCGGATGGGTAACTCGAATCATATATCTCTGTGAAAAAACCTTTTGCGTCATCAATAGAACCTGCAATGGCAATATCCATTATTTGGTATTTTACGGAAACAGACGATATAACGTCTCCAAAACCATTTTCTTCAATCGTCAGTAAATTATTATAATTCAATTTTCCTTTAATGTTGTTTTCCACTTTCAACAAATCTGTGGAACCTTTCTTAAAAGATGTGCTTGATCTAATTTCACTGTCGCTGTAATTTACATTGAAAGCAAGTACAAAATCATCAATAGAAAGCGTTTGAGATAACTGTGCCGGAATACCGTCGGCTTTATATGTTGCATTATAATTTGCGGATAAAACAATTTTGTTATCAACTTTCATGTCAATCGTAATTGCCGATGGCATTTTCGGAATGTCAAAATTAAGGTCCTCTTCCAATCCTTCTTTCATCTCATTAAGATCATTGTGCCAATCAACAGTTGATTCGGTATAAACAATAGTTATAACACAGTTATTGACCTTAGGGTCTGTGCCTGTCGGAATTTTAACCACAATTCTGTAATCGTTGTAGTCCTCTTTTTTTTCCATCCATCCCATGCTGCCATCGAAATCCCATGTCCATTCCCAAACACCAAACGGATTTCCGTCATTCTCCGACTTCGGATGTTTGCAAATTGCAAGCAATGACTTATGAAAATCATTTGTAATTTTTGTTGTTTTTCCGTCTTTAATGTTTGTAACAAGAGATTTGAAAGGGGCAACAATGCGGCGGGCTGGTGAGGAACTGTAGGAGGCATCCAAATAGTCTGTAAATTTATAAATTGCTTTGTATGCATCGGTGTTTTTCAGTTTCTCAACATTGTCTATCAAAGCAATACTATTTTCTTCAATTTTCTGCTTCTGCTGTTCGACCGTAAGGGGTGACCATGTAAGCTCTTTGTCTTTGTTTTCTTTATCGCAAGAGGCGACTGCAACGAGAATTGCCGTTGCAAATAAAATCTTTTTCATTTTCATTTGTTTTTTATTCGTTTTGTTTGTGATTTTCTGCCATATTTTCGCAGATGAACTAAAAAATTATATATAACATTTGTTTTTGCATGAATGGTAACAACATGTTTTGTAAAGATACGAAATAAAAACGATACATACAATATCAAAGTTAAACACAACTATTGTGAAAATCAGAAACTATTTAACGATTATCCGCTCTGTTGCTTTATTGCCGAAATTATCGGTGAAGCGCAGAACGTAAATTCCTTTGCTTTTAAGTGAAAGATCCTTGCTGCCGCTCACGGTTATCCTGTTTATGACAACACCTTTTATGTCCATTATTTCAACAGTGGAACGCGAAGATGTTGTTATTGTGAGGTTGCCGTTAGACGGATTGGGATATATTACCGCTTTAAAGCCGGGTTTTATAACTTCATTACCTACGACTGTCGGTGCAACAACAATAAGGTCTGCTTGAACTGTGTCGTTATGCAAATTAGTATAGCCGTTTAACGTTACCCATGCACGAATCTTGTAAGTGCCTGTATTCACTATGAGTGCATCGTCGTCGAATGTATATACAAATTCCGCATCTTTTTCAATTGCACTGTCTTTGTAAAGTTCATAAACATGTTTTTCATCATTAGACGCATTGCCGCTAATGCCTTCCAAATAATATGTAAACCCGACACTTGAATTGTCTATTCGGATAGAATCGTTACGCACTTTAACTTTAACCGGAATATCTTCTGTTTCCGTTTCGGCAAGCGTATCAGTTGCGGGGAAATCTACAAATGAAAGTACCCGCAGGTCGGTTACCGGCACAGGTGTTACAACTTCATCAATTCTTAATGAGTCAATATAAAAACCGGAATTATCTCTTTCGGGATTATAAGCAAACGCAATATATTTTGCTTCTTCCGGCATTACAGGGCTGCTATATAAATGCCACTGTTTCGCCGAACAGGAATCTGAAGTCAAAAGTACCGTATCTACCCAAATAAAAGATGATAAGTCATTTGTTGTTGCAGAGTAGCCTGTACTAAAACGGTGCGCACGATTAGAATAAAACGAATCGACATAAAAATACAGAGAAAGCAACTTCTTTTGCCCGCTTACAAGTTTGGGAGCAACAAGAAACTGTTCATAATTTGTCGTCGGATTATAAGATAACGAACTAAAACCAAACCATCCGTAACCCGCTGCCGCATCACCCGAATTTTGAGACTGTTCCTGCCCCATAGTATTGTTCTCGCTGTTATTAACAATTTTGTAGCATGGAGAAAGCGGAGATACTTCAAAACTTTCAACAAACGGAAGCGACTTCGGACCGCAAACAACATTGGTAACATTCCAGGCGACAGTATCGTTTTCATGGTTATTGTCTCCGGCAACAGAAACCCATGCTTTTAATTTATAATCACCATCATGAGATAAATCAACAGTATTTGTAAAGTTATATATGGTTTCCGATCCAAACGGAAGATTCAGATTACGAGCGATTTCAGACATCGCTTCACCCCCATTTACCGAAATATAAACAACAGCACTGTCAAGAATTTCAACACCGTTATTCTTTATCATCACTTTAATATTTTCCGTCTCTGATAAATCAACTCCCGAGAGCGGCGCGGCAAAATCCTCAAAAGATGCGTCTGTCGTGGGAATTTCCGAAATTTTAAGATCATCTATGTAAGCATAGTATTTGTTGGATGAATAATAACGTATTGCAAAATATTTTACATCTGTCTGTAAATATGCAATATATTCAAACCATTTATTACTGCTCTTTTCGGGAATTTTCAGTGTGTCTGCCCATATAAAAGCATTCGGGTCATTTGTCGTTATAGAATAACCCACTGTCAGAAGTTCTTCTGTATTCTTGTTAACTCCATAATAAAAATGCAACTCTTTTGCGTTTGTTGTTGCAGGCAATTCGGGACTTATCAATACCTGTCCTGTTTGCGCACCGGTGACACCATCCGAATAAAAACGGAAAGCACTGTCGCCACCATGCTTAAAGCCGCTAAATATGCCCCAGCCGACATTCCACTTTGACGCATTACTGTTGGGACTGTTAGTGGCAAGTTGCCAGCACGGTAAAATATCACTGCTTTCAAAACCTTGAGTGTAGGGTAATGTAACAGTACAATCAGTATTTACAACTGTTTTATAAGCAGTGTCGTTACTATTGTCGGCATCGCCTGCAATTTCCGCCCAAACTTTAATTGCGTAAACGTTAAAACCGGAGATATCTATACCGGTAGTAAGCGTATAACTTTGAGAACTGTAAGCAGGAACTTCAGTTGTTACATTTTCGCTTAAAGCGGGAGCACCATTAACCGAAATATGTATCTTGTAACTTGCGGCAGCGGCAAAGCCGTTATTTTTCAGAGTTATCATTACTTTTTCATCTGAAGTAAGATTTGCACTGTTTGAAGTCGGATAAGTGATTTCGGAAACGGCAAGGTCGTTAGCTACTGCCTTTTTACCTGTAATTACTACTGAATCAATATATAAATCAATATACTGGGTTTTAAGTGTTACAAACCTGACGGCAATATATTTTGCCCCTGTCGGAATATTTTCTTTCTTATAAAGATTCCAATTTGTTGTAGCGGTTACAGGATCATACCATGTAAATTCATTAGTATCATTTGTTGTTATAGAGTATCCTACTAATAAATCCGCTGTATAATAACTCGTGCTACTCTTATAATAAAAAGAAATATTTTTTAATGTATCTCCACCTGCGGGCATTTCGGGAAATATTAACGTTTGAGTTTTTGTTTGCTCATCCGCCGAGACACTTTGATTACCGCTAAAACGCCATACATAGTTACCCTGTAATCTATCCTGTGCAGAAACAGCATGGCGTCCAAGAAGAGAGGCATTGGGAGAATTTGCAGAAACACCTTTTAAACAGTTCATTTCAATTGCGTTTTCAAAATTTTGCGTATAAGGAAATGAAAAAGCGCAAGTTATAACGGTAATATCTTTCGTTACAGTATCGTTTGTCTTGTTTTCATCGCCTGCAACATCTACCCATGCTTTTAGAGTGTGATTTCCAAGTGCGCTCAAATCGGCTTTGGCTGTAAAGCTATATTCATAAGTTGCGCCGGGGGCAATAGATACGCCTCTTACCGGTTCGGTAACAGGGGTGTTCTCGCCTATAGCGTAGGACGCATTAAATACCGTCAGAACTAATCTACCCATATTTTTAACTTTTACGGTAATTGTTTCCGAATTAGTCAGGTCAGTACCTTCCGCATTCGGCGCAACAATTTCCAATGTCTGACCGTCATTATCGGCAGTTTCAAAAATTGATAAATCATCCACATAAACATTGTAACGAGATGCATTTGGCGCATATAAAACAGCAATATATTTAATATCCGTTTCTATATTATTTTTATAATATTGTTGCCAGCCGTTAAAAGCGGTTTGGTTAATCGACTCATCCCAAACAAAATCCGACAAATTACTTGTTGTTGAGGAATAACCAACTTTTAGTATTTCATTTGCCTTGTTATTATTGTTGTAATAAAAACTCAAAGTACGCAATTTTAACGTCTGCGGAAGACGGGGTGTTACAATATACTGTCTGTAATCAGCAGCATTTGTGTAAGAAGAAAATTTTAAACAACTGTCACCCTGTTTAGGACTTATAGTAGTATTACTTCCGACAAGCCCCCAGTCATTACCAACATTCCATTCGCCATTTGCAGTATTCATAGATACAAAATCCCAGCAATTATTAACATTGCTGCTTTCAAACCCTTCGGAATAAGGGAGTGTAATACAGTCAGTATTTATAATGTTTGCCTTAACGGTATCGTCGCTATTATCACTGTCACCTGTCAGGGTAAGCCATGCCTTGATACTGTACGTTTTAATAGCAGAAAGGTTTGCCTTCGCGGAAAACGTACAGGTACAGGTTTCATAGGTAACAACATTAAGATTGCTTGCATTTTCGGTAACAACAGTATTGTCGTCTATCTGATATGAAATGTTAATAGTCTTAATTGTGTCAAATCCGGTATTCTTAAAAGACACTTTAATCTCTTCGTTACTTGTCATGGATGATGCTTTGCCTGTGGGCATTACCGAAAGTATTTGTGCCAAATTATTAGGAGGAGTATAAGCAGAGATGACAAGGGAGTCAATTTGAATACGATATTCACTACTGCTGCCTACATACGCTATTGCTATATATTTGGCTCCGGCAGGAATTTCATCCTGATATTGCAATTGCCACGCAGACGTAATACTTTTACCTGTTACTGCCGGAAACCATGTAAAGTCGGACTTGTTATTTGTTTCAGTAGAATAGCCTATTTTAAATCCATCTGCACTGCCTCTATCACGTTTGTAATAGAACTGCACCGCTTTAAACTGAGAAGTAGAAAGTTCGGGCGTGACTAAAAATTGAAAATAATCATCTTCCGTTGCGGGGGGGGGTATTCGACTGTACGAAGAAAACTGATATACATTGTTTCCGCTTTTTGCTTTTATAGACTCTTTAATGCCCAACTCGTTCACATTTTTTGAGTTTGCAGAACTGTCTTTCCAGCACGCTCCGAGTGCTGTACCTTCAAAATCTTCTACGAGCGGGAATACGGAAATTGCCGAACAAATAATATTGGTTATTTGTTTTATAATCGTATCGTTTCCATGATTACCATCTCCATTCACCTGTATCCATGCTTTAAGCGTGTGTTCACCCACACTCGAAAGGTCTGCCGTTGCAGCAAATGTTTCATTTAAAGTGGCGGAAGCGGCAATATTACGTCCGGAAAACATTTGAGAAACAGCCTCGTTGTCATCAACTTTAAGATATAGAGTGTAGCCTGTAAGTTCCATACTGCCATTATTTACAACCTGCACGGTAACGGTTTCGGAGCTGGAGAGATTAAGTCCCTCTGAAATAGAGGGCGAAATAAATTCCGACAGACGTGCATCTATGGATTCTCCATTGACGGTAGTAAGTGCTGACATTATTGCAAACACCACAGACATTAAAAATAATAACGTTTTTTTCATAATTTTCGATATTTAAGTTACATTGCGTTTAAAAAAAATAGGAACAATACATGAGACAATACTCGTTTCATCATTTATGATAGACATTTTAAGTCCTTTTTTTATTATATTGGGAATATAGAAAGCAATTAAATTATTTGTACAAATATATAATTTCCGGAAATACCCATTCAGATTAAAATAGACGTAATTAAAAGCAAGAAAATCATAAAATACACAAATTAAAAATTTTACCATAAATTTGCAGTCCTAAATTTTAAAACCGAGTTTTTAAATAATAATTCAAAATAATATATGATCACTAAAAAATCAATGGCATTGTTTGCCTTATTTACTCTGCTTATCTCAATGCCTGCCATAGCGCAGACATCCTATCGTATTTGTGAAATTCAGCATACAGATAATACTTCGCCATATAATGGACAAAGTGTAACAACAGAGGGCGTCGTTACGGCTGTTTTTAGCGGATCCGATAAACTGGGAGGTTTTTATATTCAGGATACTTTGGGTGATGGCGATACCAATACATCGGATGCTATTTTTATTTATAACGGAACTTCTGTTAATGCAGGCGATTATGTGCGTGTCAGCGGTACTGTGAGCGAATATAATAATCAAACTCAAATATCAAGTGCAACCGTAAATATTGTTCGCAGCGGTGTTAAAATCCCATATTCGTATCGTTCATTTCCTTTAGATTTTCAAGGAAACGGTGAGCGTTTTGAGGGTATGGCGTTTATTCTTCCGCATCCTATGTACATTATGAGTACGCGAAACGAAGTTCGTTACGGACAAATAAATCTTTCATCGCGCTTGCTGCGTGCGCCGACAGATTTGGCACTACCTTTAAGTGCCGAATATAATGAAGCACTGCAATGGAATATTATTGATAATATTATTCTTGACGACGCGTCAACAAAAAACAATCCTTCTCCTGTTCCCTACGCAGACACAGACGGAAGCATACGCACAAGTCGCCGTTGCGACTCTTTGCACTGCATTTTTGCTCAACAGGGCGAAGCATACTTACTCTACCCTGCCGTAATGCCTGTGTTCTATGGAAATCCGCGCACTGCTGCACCCGATGAAGCTGCACTTGGAAATTATGCTTTAAAAGTTTGTGGTTTTAATCTCGAACATTTTTATAACGAAAGTGCTTTACAGCGTACACGGCTTGTTAAAGCAATCACAGCCATCAATGCCGATCTTTACGGCTTTTGTGAAGTTATTCAAAACAACACTGCCATTCAAACCCTTGTTAATGATATGAATGCCGCAAAAGGAAAAAATGTTTATGCATATATTCCACTACACAGCAATTCGGGAACTTATGATGTTGTTGATATTGTATATCGCACTGATAAACTTACCCCTTATAAAAGCAGCATTAAAGTTATTCAAGGTGTACAAAATCGCAAATTCATTCAGGCTTTTCAGGATAATTACAGTGGGGAAATTTTTATTTTTTCAATAAATCATTTCAAAGCAAAATCAGGTACAGGAACAGGGCAAAATGCTGACCTGGGCGATGGACAAGGCATTTATAACTACGACCGCAAACTTGAAGCACAGGCATTACTTTCAAAATTTAATGAAGTAAAATCTTATTATGGCACTCAAAGAATACTTATTATGGGCGACCTCAACGCTATGCACTACGAGGATCCGATTATGATTTTAAGAAATGCCGGTTTCGTAAATCAAACATACCGTTTCGATACTAATCAGTACAGTTACCGTTATAACAATGTGGTGCAGTATCTTGATTATTCGCTTGCGAGTGATTCTCTTGCGCCGTATGTTACAGGTGCAACAGTATGGCATATTAACGCGGATGAACCGTCTTCTCTAAGTTGGGAAAGATCGTCTAATACCGACGTTTACCATTGCTCCGACCACGATCCCGTTATAGTAGGATTACGGTTGCCGAACAGTAGCAATGCAGCAATAGAAAAAGAAATCGCGCCAACGAAGCGGGCATTACTTTACCCTAATCCCGCCGTAAATGAGATTACGGTGTTTTGTGCTTATTCAATTAAAAATCTTTCAATAATTTCTACATCCGGCAAAGTTCTGATAAGCAAAAAAGTCAATGACAATGAAGTGAACATTGATGTGTCGGGGTTGCCGAATGGAATTTACATTGTGAAGATTACTACCGAAGACGGCAACGTTGTCGTGCAACGGCTTAACGTTGTCCGAACTTCTTGACACACATTTTACTTATAGAGTTTCTCTTGAGAGTTTATCTGTCTGTTTGACTTACAATGCTGCAAGGATGTGTGAGTTATCTTCCATGCACGAGAGGTTAATATTTCATCAAGCAATCCGAGTCCGTATCCGAAAAGTTGTGTATAGACAGCAACAACAGACACGGCAGCAATTGCAATGTTTTTATTTCTGTACAGAGAATCAAAAAATACGGCAACAATATATACTGCTATCGGACATAGAAACCATAAACAAAAAAATGACAGAACAAGCAGCAATATATTTCCACCGACAAAGAACAAAGGCATAAGATGCATAAACCGTAATGAATTTCTATGTAATTTATACAATACCATACGCCCTTTGCCGAACGTATTTGTTTGGCGGTAAAACTTTTTTAACGACACTCTGCGTTTATGATACACAACCGCATTCTTAAACAATGCTGTTGAAAATTCTGCATCTTTAATTCTTATGCTAATATCCTGATCTTCGCCTATCATATTTCTGAAACCACCAACCTTTGCATAAACATCTTTTGAAAATCCCATATTAAACGAACGCGGAACAAAATTTTTACTTTTACCGCCACGTATGCCGCCTGTTGAAAAAAAAGATGTCATTGCATAACTTATTGCCCTTTGCGTATTGGAAAAAGATTTGTCGTCGGTATCGGGTGCGCCAAAACAATCAACATAATTTGTACTTAAATTCAGACGAATTATTTCAATGTATTTCGGTGGTATAACACAATCGGAGTCAAAGAAAATAAAATAATTTCCACTTGCCCTGTCCATTCCATAGTTGCGGGTATCGCTACGACCTGTATTCGGTTTTGCAAAATATTTTAAATTCAACTTATCACGGTATTCACGGCAAACATTCTCACACGTCAAGGTAGAGCCATCTTCCACAATAACAACTTCAAAATCTTTGCTCGTTTGCAAAAACAAACTTTGCAAAAGTTCCCGTATTTCATCAGGACGATTGTAAACAGGCACTATTATTGAAAATGATATATCCATACTCACTTATTGCTCAATCTGTTTTTTACGCTTGTTAATCACTACCAATCCCACAATTAACCCACACAAAACAAGCCCTACAAAAATCGACGCATACAGCGAGAATGCCGATGCTTTTTCGGCAAGTTCATAACGACATTTAAACTCTATTCTATGCTTGCCTGCAGGAATTTTTAAGCCGCGCAAAATATAATTTGTCCGAAAAATCGGCACTTCTACCCCATCAATATACGCTTTCCACGTCTTGTAAAACACTTCTGAAAATACCGCAACACGCTCTGCATCGCTGTTGCTTTCATACGTTAAATCCGTTAAATTGTATGAAACAAGGTTAATTACGGCAGAGTCGTTACGTTGTACTACAGGCGGAAAATCACCAATCACATCTTTCCAAAGTGAGCCGTCAACAACAGCAGTATAAGCAGGGTTTATATCGTACAAGGCGCGAATTTCCTTATCGGGATCATCCACAATCATAAGAGTATCTACAAACCATGCATTACCGAGCGCAGAAACGTTCCTCTGTACTTGCTGGCTATTGTTACCATCGGGAGCAATAAAATATTTTGCATTAAGCATATTAAGCACCTTTACGTTTATTCCATGCGTGCGGCTTGCAAAATGAAAGTCAATTATATCCTGATAGCGGCGCAATTTTATCGCGCTGTATCCACCGATGGAATTATGAAAGTTCGATGTTGATGCATCGTTAAATGTACTTACCGCCGCATTAAATACGCGATAACGCGAAGTGTCCTGCATTATTAAACGGTCTGCATCCGTAGGAACAGGTGTGCGTGCCTTTTTCGCTGAAACAAAATGGCTGTCGTTTAAAAAGCGTTTATCTACCCCCCACATATCAACAAGAACCAATGCTGCAAGGACTAAACCAACCATGAGTGATTTAACTTTGCCTTTAATATATAACAATAGCATACCTGCACCGAGCAATATAAACACAAGTGAACGGAGTGAGTCACTACTTGCAAGTGAGGCTCTGTCGGTTATTAACGCTTTTTGCAACCATTCGGGATAGCGGGCATCTTCGGGTGCAATAAATGAAAACAGCGAACTGCCGAACAGTACAAACAACAAGCATATACCGCCTGTAATTCCTGCAGCGCAGTATAAATCTTTTGTGTATTTTTGCCGCAACGCAACTGTTTCGGGCGCAGGCTTTCCGGCGAATGTCTGCAATACTTCTTTGAGTGCCAATGCCGCCATTACAGGCATTGTAATACCTGCAATAATAAGAGCCATAGACGGCACACGGAATTTGTTATACAGCGGCAAATTGTTAAACATAAATTCGTTAAACCACATTAAATTTTTGCCCATACCGAGCATTATTGACAACACTGTTGCTATTAAGAGCCACCATTTTTCCGGTCCTTTAACGACGAAAAGCCCAAGAATAAAGAGCATACAGATAATTGCCCCCGCGTAAAACGGTCCTGATGTAAAAGGCATATCACCCCAGTATATTGGCATTACCCTTTGTCCTGTCGCTTTATATGTTTGGGCATCTTTGCTCACAGTATAATTGCTGCTGCCGCCATATAAGCCGGGGACAAGCAGGGTGAAATTTTCCATCCCGCCGCTACTCCACTGAAAAGCGTAATCAATCGCAAGCCCTGTTTCCTGTTCTTTTTGTCCGTCCGGTCCATCTTTCAACACTGCTCCGCCACGCATTGTTTCTTTGGAATAATCGTACGTCGGCAACCATGAACCTACACTTGGCAGGAACGAGACACCTGCAGTAACAAGCAAAATCGCAACAGCCATTACGTAGCGTTTAAGAGATTTTTTGCCATTTAATTTTTCGCACTGTAAATTAACAGTGTATTCTTTTGCAGATATTTTTCCCAACCGTTCCAACAGTGTATAAACAAAATATACAACAGAGAGAATTGCCACGATAAGCAATGTGTAATATGTTATTTGTTGATGTCCGAACGCGATGTTTATTCCCGCAAACAGTAGTGTGAGCAACATCCCCCACAGATATTTTCCCCTAAAACAAAGTATAATACCTGCAAGCAACGGTGCTATTGTGTCCATTACCCATACTTTGTTTAAATGTCCCGCATCAATGATTATTAAATTGTAAGACGCGAGCCCATAAGCAATAGAGCCAAGTATCCCTGTTAGCGGATGACAGCCTAGCACAATCATTAAAATATAAAAGCCGAGCATATACCACAGTAGCGCACCGACATTTCTTGCGCCATCACCAAAAATAATGAATGAAGCTGCATTAAATATGCTCCCAAAAATATTAACAGACGGCAGACTGTTTACCGATTGCCCCGAAAACATTCTGTCATCCCATACAGTATTTTTTCCTGTCTTTGCTTTATAGTCGTCCGCATCCTTAAAGTAGCCGTAACCTGTTCTCGTGTCGTGCTGTCCCAAGCCCTTACCTTCAAACACTATCGGTGCAAAATACACAACCGAAATAAGTAGAAATAATCCCACTGCGATTAGATGCCAATATCTGTTTTTCATGTGATTTTTATTTATTTTTTTATATGTTTATAAATTTCCATATTAAGGTCGTGCAGAATTCACAATTGAAAGTCGCACTCACAGCCGAGTTTAGACCTGTCGGATAACCACCGGCATGGATATTAAATTTTGGACATGTTCGTTTCATTTAACCATTCTAATTTTTTTTCTATACAACTTAATACATGCTTTTTTGTTTTTAGCGTTCAACTATGCTAATATTTTCTTGTGAACGGGTACTTTAAAATTATGCGTAAATGTGCTACAATCGTGTTCGTTATACCGAAATGTTGCCGCATAATGCAATAACGCTCTTTTAGCGATTTTTTTCTGTGTTTTGCCGAAATTCCTGCTGTCATAAAACGCGAGATATAACTGTCTATGTAAAGATTGCCATGCGATTTTTCAAGCACACGTACTGTCCAATCATAGTCGGCGGAAATTTGATAATTAGTGTTGTATTGTGGGGCGATTTCACGGCGCACGAGTATTGACTGATGGCATACTACAAGACCGTTTAACAGTGATTTTTTCGTGAGGTGCGGGGGGGCGATTTTGTGTCGCTCACCAAGAGGGCGGTCGTTCTCGTCTATGATCAAGGACTGTCCGTATATAACGTCAGGAACAGGTCTGCCTGCTTTGCCATATTCACCATTTTTACCGTATATACCTGCTCCCGCAGTATCGCTTGCATTTTCCGCTAATTGCTGTAAAATAAGTGCAACCGTACCGTTATCATAAATCTTGTCGCCCGCATTTACAAACCACACAAAATCGCCTTGCGCGAGCGTTAAGCCCTTATTCATTGCATCATAAAGACCATTATCTTTTTCGCTTATATATCTAAACACTATGCCTCGTTCCAAAGCAATATTTTCATAACGTTTAATAATATCAAGCGTACCGTCTTTTGAATCGCCGTCAATAATCAAACATTCAAAATCCCGTACAGTTTGTTCAAATATACTTTGCAGCGTTTTTTCCAAAACGTCTGCCGCATTAAATGTTACAGTGATTATTGATATTTTCATTTTGTTCTTATTCCATACTTTGCCCATTTGCATCCATGCTCTTTAAATACCATCGGTACACTTTTTCTATTCCTTCCCTTAATGGTGTTTTATAACGCCAGCCTGTGGCAGAAAGACGGCTAACGTCAAGCAATTTGCGCGGAGTGCCATCCGGCTTGCTATTATCGTAAACAAGCGCACCGTTGAAACCGACAATTTCTTTTATCACAAGCGCAAGATCGTTAATGGATAAATCTTCACCTGTACCGACATTTATATGGATTTCGTCCGAATAATTAAGCATTAAATGCAACAATGCGTCCGCTAAATCATCTACATAAAGAAATTCACGCAGCGGCTTACCTGTTCCCCACAGTACAACTTCTGTCGCATTACTAATTTTTGCTTCGTGAAATCTGCGTATCAATGCGGGAAGTACGTGCGAAGTGTTAATATCAAAATTGTCGTTAATACCGTAAAGATTAGTTGGCATTGCAGAGATAAAATCACATCCGTATTGGCGGCGGTAAAACTTACAAAGTTCAAGCCCCGAAATTTTTGCAATTGCATACGCTTCATTAGTCGATTCAAGTGCACCTGTGAGCAAATATTCCTCTTTTATCGGTTGCTGCGCCATTTTAGGATAAATGCACGATGAACCGAGGAAAAGAAGTTTCCTTACACCGCTTAGATACGCGGAATGAATAACGTTAAACGCTATCATCATATTGTCGTAAATAAAGTCAGCGGGCGCACTGCTGTTTGCAAAAATACCTCCGACTTTTGCGGCGGCAAGAAAAACATACTGCGGTTTTTCTTTCTCAAAAAATGCTGCCACTGCCGTTTGATTGCGCAAATCAAGTTCATTTGAAGTGCGTGTGACAATATTTGTAAATCCTTGAGACAGCAATATTCTGACTATTGCCGACCCCACAAGTCCTTTATGTCCTGCAACGTAAATTTTATCTGCTTTGTTCATTTGCCTGCCGCACCTCCTGTTGCGCTCTTGCTTACTAACTCCATATCGTGTTTAACCATCTTTTTTACCAAATCCACAAACGGAGTGCGCACAGGATTCCACCCCAAAATCTCTCGTGCTTTAGTGGGATTACCAAGTAACTGCTCTACTTCCGCCGGACGGAAAAATTGCTTATCTACTTCTATAATCACCGCACCACTTGCAACATCAATACCCTTTTCGTCAACACCTTTGCCGTCCCAACGAAGTGTAATTCCCGCCTGTGCAAATGCAAGTGTGCAAAATTCACGAACAGAGTGCATTTCGCCTGTGGCAATAACCCAGTCGTCCGGCTGCGGATGCTGCAAAATAAGCCACATACATTCAACATAGTCGGGTGCGTAACCCCAGTCACGCATAGCATCAAGATTGCCGAGATAAAGTTTTTGTTGCAAACCGCTTGCAATACGTGCCGCTGCGAGCGTTATTTTGCGAGTTACAAACGTTTCACCCCGCCGCTCGCTTTCGTGATTAAACAATATGCCATTACATGCAAACATTCCGTACGCTTCGCGATAATTTTTTGTAATCCAAAAACCGTAAAGTTTTGCTACTCCGTAAGGAGACCGCGGATAAAACGGCGTTGTTTCGCTCTGCGGGATTTCCTGTACTTTGCCGTAAAGTTCGGATGTCGATGCCTGATAAATACGCGTTTTTTTCTCCAAACCCAAAATTCGTACTGCTTCCAAAATTCGCAACGTGCCTGTCGCATCTGTTTCTGCCGTATATTCAGGAACGTCAAAAGATACTTTGACATGACTTTGCGCTGCAAGATTATAAATTTCGTCGGGTTGCACCTGTTGGATAATGCGGATAAGAGATGATGAATCCGTTAAATCGGAATAATGCAAATTGATTGCACGTTTTTGTTTCATATCTTTAATCCACTCGTCAAAATATAAATGTTCTATACGTCCTGTGTTAAATGATGAGCTACGACGCAAGGTGCCATGTACCTCGTAGCCTTTTTCAAGCAAAAATTCTGCTAAATAAGAGCCGTCTTGTCCTGTTATTCCTGTTATTAGTGCTGTTTTTGTCATTTTAAATAAATTTATTTTACTGTGTCAATAACCTACAAAATTTTCTTTTATCTTCCAACTCCCCCCTTTATTTGAACCCTCTCGTTCAACTATGCCTTTTGATTTAAGTTTTGATATATTTTTTTTGACTTTACTTGCGACAATACCTACAATAGAAACAAGTTCTCCTATTGTTATTTTGGGATTATTTGCCATTAGTCTTATTATTTTCTTTTGGTTCTCGCTTAACATTTCTTGTCCCCTTTCTTGTCCCCTTTCTTGTCCCTCCTTTTTTTCTACTCCCCCTTCTTGTCTTTCTTTTACGCCCCCCTTTATTGTCCCCTTTTCTGTCCCCTTTTCTGTCCCCTTTTATGTCCCCTTTTCTGTCCCCATTTCTGTCCCCATTATTTTACCCATTATTTTCCCCTATTATTTACCCATTATTTTAACAATTTATTTAACCA